>NZ_JBPJUQ010000039.1:0-96281 GCF_051192615.1 Streptosporangium sp. G11 | reverse complement strand
AAGGTGAGCACGGCGCCGGTGCCGGCGGCGTGGATGAGCTCGACGGCGCGCCTTTCCGGGACCCGAAGCCGGCCGATTACCGCGACGCGGTGCACCCGGGCGCGCAGAACCTCCAGGCCGGCGGCCGCTGCCGGTGAACGAAGCCCGCGGCCGGGGTCGATGAGGAGAGTCGAACCCCTGACCTACAGCTTAAAGATCTCGGTACGCGACCCCGTGAGCTGCTGCGGTGCTGGTCAGAGATGATCCCGTCTTGTCCGTGATTCCCCCTTGTTCTCCAGCCTTACTGGCATGCGAATGGCACGGATCGAGAGCCCCGTGCGGACGCACACATCTCTCTCGCCGGATCTTCCCGTTGCCGTCGTCCCACTCTCCGGAGAGCGGACTGAGGCGACGGTGATGGGGAAGATCCGGCCCCCGGCCACCTGCAAACCTGGCCCTTGCCCCTGACGATCATCCCGGAGCCGGAGGCCCCCGCCGGAGGCGATAGACGGCGCGGGGATGGATCGGGCAGGCTTGATCGAAATAATGACCGGATGCTGAGGACAGGGCCGGGTGGGTGAGTTGAGAGACCTGTTTGTGTGGCTGTGGGGAGTACTTTCGTGGTTGTTCTCGATGGCGGTGCTGTTCCTGGTGATCTATGTGGCGATAAGGCTGGCGCTCACGCATGATCGTCGGAGTCAGGTTCCGCGTCCGCGCGATGTGGCGGATGCGGAGCTGCGCGAGCGTGTGGCGACGGAGAGAGCAGCGCAGAAGCGAGCGGCGGAGGAGCGAGCGGCTCGACGGCGTGAGGCGGAAGAAACTGACGACGTGTAGCGACGGCGGGCCGGTGGTCGGCACGTTGGCCGGGGACGACGGGCGCGCGGTACGGCTACGGCCCGGCCCCGTAAGACCGGTCATGTTTCCTGGAGCACGCGTCAAGCATGTGGTGGGATCGACGCGTCAAGTATCAATCAGGACTAGACGATTCGCTGCGCTCGACGTCCTTGCGCGCCTCGGCGATGAGCTCGACCAGATCAGCGAGGATTTTGGGGCTCGCCGCGATGGTGGCCGCGGAGTTCATGGTGTGCGGACTGCCGTCCAGGTCCACAACGCCGGCTCCGGCCTCGCGGACGATGAGTACTCCCGCGGCGGTGTCCCACGGTTTGTTGCTCATCATGACGAGGGCGTCGACCTTGCCTTCCGCCACCCAGGCGAGATCGATCGAAGCCGCTCCGAACATCCGGACGCGTTGCACGCGGGCGACGAGCTCGCAGGTGAGTGCCAGGCGGAGACCGTTTTTCGTTTGCGCGTCACTGTCTTGAAGACAGCACCCGTCGTGGGATCGACGGTGGACAGCGTGGGCCAGAGTAGGCAGGGTGATCACACGGCGATGAGGGAGAAATCATGAACTTCGGTGCCTCAAGCGTGAGTGTGCTCTTTGTGCTGATCAGCGCTTTCATTCAGTTCCTGGTCATCTACTTCGCCGTACGCCTGGCTCTAAAGCATGACCGTGAACGTTCCGAGCGTGGTGGGCCGCAGAGCTAGCACCCTCGGAGAGTGGAGCGGCCGGCACCGATGTGAAACACCCCGGAGGGACCGCGTAGCGGTTGGGCCCGCCAGTCGAAGCGTGGGTTATCTGGGGTTGTCAAGCGAACCAGCCGGCCAGAAGTTTGAAGATCGTTAAGCCATGTCAAGCAAGTAGGCCGACTGCGGTCGCCCGCAACGGTGAAGGAGCCGCCAATGACCACCGACCCGACGATGACCCGGATCGGCCAGGGGGTGGAGCTGCATCACCACCAAGGTCAGCGTGAAGCCGCTCGCGACTTGTTCGCGCAGATCTGGGACGACATCGGCGGCGAACAAGGCGACCCGCTGCATGTTTGTGTCCTTGCCCATTCGATGGCCGACGTGCAGGACGATGTGCACCAGGAGCTGATGTGGGATCTGCGAGCGCTTGCCGCCGCCGATCTGGTCACCGATGAGCGGGCGGGCCAAGCCGGGGTGACGATTTCAGTGGCCGGCCTGTACCCGTCGCTGCACCTCAATGTGAGCGAGTGCTATCGCAAGCTGGGCGATCTCGGCCGCGCCCGTGAGCACCTCCAGCAGGCGCGAGCCAAGATCGGCGCGCTTGGCGACGACGAGTATGGGCAGCTCATCAAGGGTGGCCTGAAGCAGCTGGCCGAACAGTTGGATGACGCCACCTGACTGCGCCCCGGCGAATTCTCCGCACCAGCTGTCGATCTTCTTCGTGGATGCTTTGAGCCGGGGTGCCCTCAGGTCACGAGACCCAGACTGTCAGCTGCCGTGCTGACATGCCTGAAGCCCCCTGAGTACCGGTAAGGCAAGTACGCCCTATTTCTCTGAACTGGCGAACGGGCGGGAGGAAAGATCGTGATCCTCCCGGCTCGCCTCGGGGTAGGAACTACTGTCGCGAGCATGGTCGAACACGATGTCCTCAGTGCCACCCGCGAGGCTTACGACGCTGCCGCCCTCACCTATGCGCAGCTGTTCCGCGACACGCTGCGTGACAGTCCTCTGGACCGTGCGATCTTGGGTGCCTTCGCCGAGGTCGTAAGTGCGAGTGGGGACGGTCAGATCGCAGACCTAGGGTGTGGGCCTGGCCATATCACCGCTTATCTGGACGAGCTGGGGGTGGCGGCGTTCGGTGTTGATGCCTCTCCTGCGATGATCAAGTTGGCTCGACAGGCCTATCCGGGCCTGCGGTTCGACGTGGGCTCGATGGCCGCGTTGGACATCGCCGACGGCGCGCTGGGCGGCGTACTCTCACGCTGGTCCATCATCCACACTCCGCCGCGGGAACTCCCCGTCATCCTGGCGGAGTTCCATCGTGTGCTGGCACCTGGCGGCCACCTTCTGGTCGGCTTTTCGGCAAGCGATGATCCGTCTCACCCGACGCAGGTCTTCGATCACGCAGTCGCGCCGGCCTATCGCTGGTGGCCTGATCACCTCTCCGCGATGCTACGCAAGTCCGGGTTACCCGAGGTGGCCCGGATGGTTCGCGAGCCTCAGCCCACCGACCGGCGGCAGTTCCAGGAGATTCAACTGCTCGCCCGCAAAGCCTGAGCAGGGGCTGCCCGACCGAACACATGACCGCATCCAACCTGCCGCACGGGGAGCCGTCAGGCTCCAGGCATCGGCTCGTGATCAGAACTCACCGCCCGTTCGAGCTCCGATTTGGTCGAACGAGGGAGCTCCAAGGAACACCCTCGATGACCTGCGCTCCTGGCGGGCATCGAGCTGGGCGATCTTCTCTTCTGCCTCAGCACGGCTGACCTGTAGCCCTTTCGATCTCTGCTGCCGGGCTTCCCGATCTCCGCTATGTCGGCGACATCCTGGCCGCTTCCAGCGGGGCGAGTCTCAAGGAGCTGATGTCCCGCATGGGGCACTGGCGCCGATCTACCAGCACGCCGGTCAGGACCGTGAACAAGGCCATCGCAGAGGCTCTGGGCAAGGCACTCAAGGTGGCACGCAAGACGGCCAGTGGCACGAAAAAATAAAAAGCCCGCTTAACGATCAAAGGGCCAGGTCACCGTATGCGGGTTGACCTAGCCCTTTGTCACGAGCCGACGAGGGGAAGCGAACCCCTGACCTACAGTTCACAAGATCTCGGTACGCGACCCTCTGACCTGCTGCGTTCCAGGTCAGGAGCAGTCTCACCTTGCCCGCGAGTCCCCGCGACTCCCCCTTGGTGACCCTCCTGACGGGCACGCAACGGGCACGGCCTGAGAAACTCGTGCGGACGCACACACCTCGCCCGCTGGATCTTCCCGTCGCCGTCATCCCACCCATCGGGGAGCGGCCGGGGCCAGGGCGCCAAGGTGGAGCGCCCCACTGGACGAACGCCCTTGGCGCCCTGGCCCCGGCCCGCTCGGCTTGCCCTGGGACGACGGCGACGGGAAGATCCGCCCCCCAGCCACCTACGACCCCGAGTCCTATCCTTGACGATCATCCCGGAGCCGGAGTGCCCCCGCCGAAGGCGACGTCTTCTGTCAACACAGTCGACTACAAGGCCACCAGAACGGAAATGAGCACGAGGGCGGCGAAGAGGGCGATGACTACGCCTAGGCCGAACAGGAAGCCGGATCCTCCGAGCCCTTTCCTGTTAGAGCCGCTAAGGTCGACCACTACGGTTTTTGCAATCACGTCATGTAGGCACCGGCGCTTCGAATCGCCGAATATCCACAGCATGTCGACCAGGTTGAGCAGTATCCCGATATACGGCACTGACATCATAACAGGGTAGATAAGAGCGCGAATTCCCGCATGACGGAGACTCGGCGGTTCTCCGGTTGCGCTAGACACTACCTTCAAGCGACAGAGTCGCTTGCCAAGCGTCTGGCCCCACAGCGCGTGCTGTACCCAGAAGTAGGCGGCGAGGAGGACGGTGATCGCGACTTCGATCGGCCAATTGGGATTCCCCGCGTAGGGGTTGAGATAACTGATGAGGACCGATTCGTCAGAGACCTCGACATCTTCAAACAGCGGATAGACCGGCGAGACTGCTACGAAACAGATCAGGCCATCGATAAGGTAGGCCGCAAAACGGTGACGTCTCGCAGCGAGAGTTCGTGTTGTTAGAGCTTGGGGGGCGGTTGTCATGTCAGTCAGTGTGTCGGATGACTTTGACATGTGAAACCAGAGAGGCGGGAGATTACGAGGGGCGGCGCGGCGCCGGGGGCGGCGAGTGGGTTGGGTACGGCGGGTGCGTGGGTCGGTGGACGGCCCGGGGCGCCGCCGGCCGGGACCGGCGTCCACGCCGCACGCCCGAACGGCGGGCGGTGGGAGGGCCGTGCGGCGGCGCGCCGCGCCGCTGCCTTGATACCCATAAGAACAATTCGGCAAGCTATTCGCTACGCTCGGCGGCCTTGCGCGCCTCGGCGATGAGTTCGACGAGATCAGCGAGGATTTTGGGGCTCGCCGCGATGGTGGCTGCGGAGTTCATGGTGTGCGGGCTGCCGTCCAGGTCCACAACGCTGGCTCCGGCCTCACGGGCGATGAGTACCCCCGCGGCGGTGTCCCACGGTTTATTGCTGAGCATGATGAGGGCGTCAATCTTGCCTTCCGCCACCCAGGCGAGATCGATCGAGGCCGCTCCGAACATCCGGATGCGTTGCACGCGGGCGACGAGTTTGTGAGTGAGTGCCAGGCGGAGACGGTTTTTCGTTTGCGCGTCGCTACCTACGGCGTAATCACCCATGGCGACCACGGCGGCGTGAAGGTCGTCGGTTTCGCTCCCGTGGATCTCTTGTCCGTTGGCTTGGGCTCCATGCCCCTCGCTCGCGCTGTAACGGGAGCCGAGGAATGGCAGGTCAATCACGCCGAGGGTCGGCATGTCCTTGTCGACCAGGCCGAGGGAAACACCGCACAACGGGAGGCCGTGCAGAAAGTTAACCGTTCCGTCGACCGGGTCGAGTACCCACTCGAGGCCGCTTTCGGAAGCGGCCGTGGCCCCTTCCTCTTCGCCGACGAACCCGATCTCGGGTGTCTCACGACTCAAGAAGTCACGGATCGCGTGCTCTACGGCGTAGTCCACTTCGGTGGCCATGTCGCGATCGCCCTTGGCGGTGACGGTTCCAGGGAGGCGGGTCTTCACGATCTCGCCGGCGATGGTGACGGCCTGCTCTGCGATCGGCAGGAGTGTGCGGGCGTCGACGGTCATACGGGGCTGCTCCGCTCCCACATTGAGGTGAACGCCTGGTCGAAGACGGGGAGCAGCCCATCGGCGGCCGTGTTGTCATTGATCACGATGGTAGGTGATTCGACTTCACGAGCGTGCGGGAGGTAGGGCTGGACAACAGCTCGGGGACGAAGGGTCAAGGCCGTCTTCGCGTGTACGTCAGCCGGTAGACGTTCCTCGGCCATGGGATGCCAACAGTCACATACGGCCTTGATCCAGAGGAGTCGAGATGTTGGGCTTGCCTGGGACATGGCAGACGGGAAGGTCCGGCCCACCTCAGTCACCTACGAACTCGGCTCCTGCTGCTGGCGATCATCCCGGAGCCGA
Source organism: Streptosporangium sp. G11 (assembly GCF_051192615.1). Taxonomy (NCBI): domain Bacteria; kingdom Bacillati; phylum Actinomycetota; class Actinomycetes; order Streptosporangiales; family Streptosporangiaceae; genus Streptosporangium; species Streptosporangium sp. G11. Next base: position 90,277 of record NZ_JBPJUQ010000039.1, on the reverse strand, counting down.
AGTACCCCCGCCGGAGACTGGTTCTTGTTCTTCGCCAGTCTCAATAGGCGCCCCACGATGCCACCTGCGGATATGGCGATCAGAAGGACCAGCAGTTCCGGAGCCATGTCAAAGGTCGCTTCAAATGCATCCGGCGGAGAAAAGCCCTTGAAGACCAACGCTGTGCAAAAGGTGAACACGATCAAGCTGGTGCTGATGACAGCGAGCATCAGCACCAGATCTTTGAGCATGCGGTGCACTGCCATGGCGTGATCATACGTCGGCATTCGAAAGGGCGGCGGTGCGGCCCTCCTACAGCGGGTTGGCTGGGTATGGCGGGTGCTGGGTGCGGTGCGCGGCCCACAGGCCCGCCGCCGTTCGGGACCGGCGCCCACGCCGCACGCCCGGACGGCGGAGCAGGCGGCGGGCCGTGCGGCGGCGCGCCGCGCTGCCGCCTTGATCAAGGAGTCATCCAGGTTACCGGCGCGCTGGTCGAGATCGGCAGTGGGAAGGTGCTGGACGACTCCCCCAAGTCGCGGGCCGGCCGGCGGGTGGTGTCCATCCCCCCGGAGATCATTCCTGAGCTGCGGGTGCATCTGGAGATGTTCGCCGAGTCGGGAGAGTACGGGGCGCGTGTTCACCGGTCCCAACGGCGGGCCGTTGAAGCACTCCGGGTTCCGCCGGACGTGGGACAGGACCCGTAAGACTGTCGGACTCCCCGGCCTTCACTTCCATGATCTCCGCCACATAGGTAACACCCTGGCGGCCTCGGCCGGGGCGAGCCTCAAGGAGCTGATGTCCCGGATGGGGCACTCCTCCACACAGGCGGCGCTGATCTACCAGCACGCCAGTCGGGACCGGGACAAGGTCATCGCCAAGGCGCTCGGGCAGGCGTTCAAACGGGCACGGGCAGGCGGGCACGAGAAGCCATCGGGCACGCAACGGGCACGGAAGATCATAAAGTTCCCCTGAACGGCGAAAGGCCAGGTCACCGGATATCCGGTGACCTGGCCTTTCGCATGCGAGCCGACGAGGGGAATCGAACCCCTGACCTACAGTTTACAAGACTGTTGCTCTGCCGATTGAGCTACGTCGGCATGGTCGCCAGACGAGTGTAGTCGGCTTACTCCCCTTACGTCACCGAGGCATGCCTCGCCGATTGCGAACCGTTAGGAACGGCGGTGGCGGGCGACCTCGTAGAGGGCGATGCCTGCGGCGACCCCGGCGTTGAGGGACTCGGCGGCGGCGTGCATCGGGATGCGGACGACCAGGTCACACGACTCGCGGACCAGGCGGGACAGGCCCTTGCCCTCGGAGCCCACGATGACGACCAGCGGGCCGTCGAGGAGGTTGGCCTCACCGATGTCGACCGTGCCCTCGCCGTCCAGGCCGATCACGAACAGGCCCGCCTCGCGGTACTCCCGCAGGGTCGCGGTGAGGTTGGCGGCACGGGCGACCGGCAGGGTGGCCAGCGTGCCCGCCGAGGTCTTCCAGGCCCCGCCCGTGACCCCGGCCGAGCGGCGGGAGGGGATGACCAGGCCGTGAGCGCCGAAGGCGGTGGCCGAACGGGCGATGGCACCCAGGTTACGGGGGTCGGTAACGCTGTCGAGCGCGACGATCAGCGGGACCTCGGCCGCCTCCTGGGCGATGCGGACCAGGTCCTCGGGGTGGGCGTAGTCGTACGCCGGGATCTGCAGGGCGATGCCCTGGTGAATCCCGCCCTCGGTGAGGCGGTCGAGCTTCTCCCTGCCGACCTCCAGCATCGCGATGCCCCGGTCGGCGGCGATGCGGACCGACTCCCTGACGCGGTCGTCGTTGTCGATGCGCAGGGCCACGTAGAGCGTGCTGGCCGGAACCCCGGCCCGCAGCGCCTCGACGACGGGGTTGCGCCCACCGATGTGCTCGGGGGCGTCGTCGCTCCGCCGGGTGCGGACCGGGGTGCGCGAGGAGGGAGACCTGCCGGTCTTCTCCTCGCGCTCGATCCGCTCGGTGCGCGACTTGTCCTTGTGCCAGTGCCGCAGATGCGCCGGCGGGGTGGCCCCCCTACCCTCCAGACCACGACGGACGTTGCCGCCCGTGCCCTTGGTCGGACTCTTCTTCTTCGCGGGTCGCCCGGACCCTTTACCCCCACCAGCCATGGTCTATAGCGTACGGCCTGGTTTCACCGCGAGAGTTCCCAGCGTGGTCCCTGGGGGGTGTCCTCGACGTGGATCCCCGCGTGGGAAAGCTGGTCACGGATGCTGTCGGCCGCCGAGAAGTCCTTGCGCGCCCGCGCCGCCTGCCGCTGTTCCAGCGCGACGGCGACCAGTGCGTCGACGGTCGCCCGCATGCCGGTCTCGCCGCCCGAGGAGCGCCACTGCTCCGAGCGCGGGTCGAGACCGAGGACGTCGAGCATGTTCTGCGTCTCGGCGAGCAGCCTGGCGACCTGCTCCTTGTTGCCCTGGGCCAGCGCGACGTTGCCCTCGCGGACCACCTCGTGCACTACGGCGAGCGCCTGGGGGGTGCCCAGGTCGTCGTCGAGGGCGTCGGAGAAGGCCTGGGGAAGCGGCGCGTGGGCGTCGACGTCGTGGATGACCTCGGCCGCGCGGGTGACGAAGCCCTCGATGCGCTGGTAGGCCGAGGCGGCCTCGAACAGCGCCTCCTCCGAGTATTCGATCGAGGAGCGGTAGTGGGGGGCCGCCAGGTAGTAGCGGAGCTCGACCGGACGGACCTTTTTGGTGATCTCGGGGACCAGCAGGGAGTTTCCGAGCGACTTGCTCATCTTCTCCGCACCGATCTTGAGCATGCCGTTGTGCATCCAGTAACGGGCGAAGCCGTCGCCGGCCGCCTGGGACTGGGTCAGCTCGTTCTCGTGGTGCGGGAAGATCAGGTCGACGCCGCCGCCGTGGATGTCGAAGGTGGACCCGAGATACTTGGTCGCCATGGCGGAGCACTCCAGGTGCCAGCCGGGGCGGCCCCGGCCCCACGGGGTCGGCCAGGTCGGCTCACCGGGCTTCTCGCCCTTCCAGAGCGCGAAGTCACGCGGGTCGCGCTTGCAGGAGTCGGTCTCGGTGTCGCCCGCGGCCCGCATGTTCTGGAGCTTCTGGTTGGACAGCGAGCCGTAACGGTCGACGTAGGACATGACGTCGAAGTAGACGTCGCCGCCGGAGGCGTAGGCGTGACCGGCGGCGATCAGCCGGTCCATCAGCTCGATCATCTCGGGCACGTGGCCGGTGGCACGGGGCTCGACGGTCGGCGGCAGGCAGCCCAGCACCTCGTAGGCCCAGGTGAAGGCCCTCTGGTTGCGCTCGGCGACGGCGAACCACGGCACGTTCTCCGCTGCGGCGACTCTAATGATCTTGTCGTCGATGTCGGTGACGTTGCGGCAGAAGGTCACCTCGTAGCCGGACCTGATCATCCAGCGGCGGAGCACGTCGAAGTTGACGCCCGAGCGAATGTGCCCGATGTGCGGGGGAGCCTGCACGGTGGCACCACACAGGTAGATCGAGGCCCGGCCGGGTTCAACCGGGACGAATTCGCGGACGGTGCGTACGCTGGTGTCGTATAGCTGCAGGCTCACGAAGGCAAGGCTAATGCCTCACCTCGCCTCACAAACCGAGTTGCGGGACGTTGAAGACACTCAGCAGAGTGATTTATGACCATTAGCGGCGAATGTCGTCCAACTAGTCCTGCGGAACGGCACCGTGGTAGACCACGTGGCCGGGGGTGATCCTGACGATCATCCTCTCCACCTGGGGATTCTGCTCGACCCACCCCTCTCCCCGGTATTTGTGCGACATCTCCTGGATGAGCGCCCCCTCGGGATCATCGGTCAGGGTGACCGTTCCCCGCACTTCGACGTAGCGGTACGGGTCGGCGGGGTCGAACACCACGATGGTCGTGCGCGGGTCGCGCGCGAAGTTGCCGCTCTTGCGCCGCCCCTTGATCGTTGAGAAGACGATGTCGTCCCCATCGGTCCTCGCCCAGACGACGCTCGCCTGCGGGCTCCCGTCGGCGTTGAGACTCGTCACGGTGGCGAAGTTCGCGGCGTCGAACATCTCGCGTACGGGATCGGACAGCTTTGCCATATCTACGCCTCGGCCACTCTCGGTCGCTCTCGGAAAACTTCCCCGATCATGCTAGATGCCGATTCTGTAGGCTCAAAGGGCCATGGACGTCAAATCCCCCGGGGCGGCAGGCTCGTTCTCCCGCCCGTCCCCGCCCCCGCCCCTGACCACCGCCGCCACCGAGCCGAGCCGGGTGGCCGTCGCCCTTCGCCGCGCCGGGATCGCCGTCACCGGAGTCGGCGTGGCCGCGCTCACCGCCGCGGCCTGCGTGCTCTCCTTCGAGGATCTGCGCGCCCTCGCCATGGCGGGCAGAGCGCCCGCCGGCCTCGCGTATCTCTACCCCGCCGCCTTCGACGCCCTGCTCGTCATCGCGATGATCGGCGTACTGCTGCTGAGGGGCGGCTGGTGGCCGGTGCGGCTGCAGGCGGGCGTGATCCTGACGCTGCTGTTCGCCGGCGCGGCCGCCGCCGAGGTGGCCACCGCCACGCGGATGGCGGTGGACGAGGCGCGCGCGGCCGTCGTGGTCGCCGTCGCCCCCTGGGTGATGCTGATCCTGGCCCTGTGGCTCTGGCTCCTGCTGATCAAACACGCCGCCGCCCGGAGGGCCGCGGCCGACGCGGGCCTGTCCGGCCCGTCGTCGGGGCACGACATCGTGCCGTTCCCCGAGGCGAGCCGGCCGGCCACGGAGCGGCCCGACGCGCCCGACCCCGACGCGCGGTGGCCGGGACAGGCGCCGCCGGCCCACCCCGGGCAGCCCGCCCGCCCGGGTCACGGAGACCACTCGGGTCACCCGGGGCAGCTGGTGCACCACCCCGCGGCCGAGATCATGCTCGATCCGCATGCCGCGCCTCCCCTGGAGGCGGCCCCGCACCACGACCTCCCGGCGGGCGAGCCGGTCATCGGCCCCACCGCGGCACCGGAGACGCCCGAGGTCACCGACATCCCGCCGCCGCCCCCGCGGGAACCCGCGGCTCCCCGGCCGGGCAAGCCGATGCGCTGGGGCGACCTGGTCCGGCCCCGCCAGGGCGACCTGCTCGTCCACCCGCCCCGTCCCGCCGTACGGGCGCCGCACGAGGAGCCCGAGCCGGAGAGCGAGGGCAGGGTCAGCGAGCGGGTGGAGACGTGGGACAGCGACACCGATCTTCCGCAGGAGCAGACGACCAAGACGCGCAAGGCGGCCGGCACGGCCGAGTCCGGTACGACCGCGGCGGGCCCGCGCGCCACGGCCCGGCGCGGCACGGCCAGGAGCACGACGGCGGCCAAGGGCGCGGCGAAGGCCGGGAGCACGACGGCGAGCGGGCGCGACACGGACGAGGTGAGCGACCGCGACGCCGACACCCAGCCGTTCCTGGCCGTGAAGGACCAGCAGGCGAATGCCCCGGCCAGCGGGACCGCCACGAAGAGGACCGCGAGGAAAGCCACGGAGAAGGCCGCGAGGAGCACTCCGGGGGAAGCCCCGGAGGCGGCCGTGGAAACGACCGTGGAGGCGCCTGTGGCGACGCGTGGAGCACGCACCGCGGGCAGGAAGGCCGGAGGGTCGCCCGACCCCGCGCACGGGGCGGAGGCCGCCGAACCCGGGGAGGAGGCCGAGGCGCGATCGTACGACGAGGACGGCACCGCGGCACCGCCCTCCGGACGGATGCGCAGCACGCCCGTACCGCCTGGCGACTGAGGGACGAAGGAGAGCGGGAGCGTCGGGCGTGATGGGGGCCCGGCACTCCGGCCGTACGCCCGCCAGGCCAAAGGCCGTACGCCCACCAGGCCAAACTCCGGCCCGGTACTCCGGCCGTACGCCCGTCGGGCCAGCTCCGGGGCCTGGGAGGAGCTGACCCGGTCTTCGGGCCGTCGGCTCAGCCGGATCTCTCCGATGAGACCCCGCGATCCCTGGGATCGCGGGGACGCGCGGGGACCGCTGAGCGCGGCTACGTGGTCGGCGTCCTTTGGGCCCCGCCATACGCGCTGGTGACCCAGGCGTTCGAGGACCACGTCTTCGGGGTGGTGAGCAAGGGGATGAACAAGGGTGGTGAACAAGCAGGTGGGCCGGGATGTCATCGTCCGGGGAGCGCACCTCTCGGGCCGTTCCCCGGGCGGTCCACCACCTCTTCGTGGAGGTTCCGCCCGTGACGCCGGAGTCGGCCCGGGTGGTGGGTCCGTCCAGGCCCCGCGCCGGCCCGGCCGCCGGACAGGGCGGCCGGGCGACGGCGGCGGGGCCTGGACCTCACCTCGCGGGTGGAACCGAACGGCGGTCTCCCGCCGAAGCCGCCGTTCGGTTTCACCCGCTGCTGGACCGGCCCGCAGCTATTCGCTCACACATGTGTGAGCGGCGCCCCGCTGCGGACCGGCGATTTGCTCACCTCCGGGCCCGTGCCAGGATCGGCCGGAGGCCGGTTCGGCGGACTGCTCGAACCGGCCTGAAAAGACCGAGACCCGCTCGGCATGCCAGATGGAACCGAGCGGGTCTTCTCCTGGAGCACGGTGACATCGTGCGCGTCACCACGGGTTCTCCGGACCGGAGGGGGTCCATTCGAGCCTCGGCGAATTCGCCGGGATGCCTCACCCGGCTGTTCGCTAGACCCTGGAACGCTTGAGACCGGCGACCAGGCCGACACCGACGATGGCCAGGCCCACCTGCATGACGAGTTCGATCCAGTCGATACCGTCCGTGGTCGCGACGCCGAGAACCTGGGCGATGGCGGTACCGATAAGGGCGGCGACGATGCCGACGACGACGGTGAGAATCCATCCGATCGCCTGCCTACCGGGAAGCAGGAGACGACCGATGGCGCCGATGACCGCGCCGATGACGATAGCCCCAAGAATGGACGCGATAGTCATTTCAACCTCCCAGTGAGTGTGAGACCTTCACTCTCACAAGGAGGTGGCTACCCCCTAGGTCACGGATATTCCTACGGGCGGCAAAAAATCCGTCAGTGCGTCTTTCTCGCCTGCATCTGGACGACGAGGAGCACCCCCAGCACCGCGAGCGCCAGCTGGAGGATGTGCTCCCACCAGTTGACCCCTCGCGTATTGGTCAGACCGAGCGCTCCGGCGATGAGCGAGCCGATGAGCGCGGCGACGATGCCGACGATGAGCGTCAGACCGATGCTGATGTTCTGGCGCCCGGGAAGGATGAGGCGTGCCAGGGCGCCGATGATGGCACCGATGATGATTGCCGAGATAATCGAGACGATCATGTCCGGCCCCCCTGTTACTAGACACGGTCACCAAGGGGTTACCCAGCGCATTCACTGATCACGCCAAAAAGGGGTGGCCCGTACCGCGCCAGGAAACGGGCCACCGCCTCGATATGGATCGACGAGCATTCCGCGCCGCCCGCCGGAACGTTTTTCCACGTTCCGTATAGAAGACGTCCGACACCCTCTACAGGTTCACCACTATCGCGGTCGCGACGGCGGCCACTCCTTCGCCGCGCCCGGTGAGGCCCAACCCGTCGGTCGTGGTGGCGCTGACGCTCACGGGAGCCCCCACGGCGGCGCTGAGGGCCTTCTCGGCCTCGACGCGCCGGGGTGCGAGCTTGGGGCGGTTGCCGATCACCTGGACGGCCACGTTGCCGATCTCGAAGCCCGCGGCGCGCACCTTGCGGGCGGTCTCCTCCAGCAGGGCGGCACCCGAGGCGCCTGCCCACCGGGGATCGGACGTGCCGAACAGGCCACCGAGGTCACCGAGACCCGCCGCGGACAGCAGCGCGTCACAGGCGGCGTGGGCCGCGGCGTCGCCGTCGGAGTGACCCGACAGGCCGGTCTCGCCGGGCCAGTGCAGGCCGGCGAGGTGAAGCTCGCGGCCAGAAGCGAACGGGTGGACGTCGACTCCGACGCCCACCCGTGGAAATGTCTTGTTCAGGAGTTGAGAACCTCGTCCAGCAGGGCCTCGGCCTTATCCTCGTTGGTCTTCTCCGCGAGCGCGAGCTCGCTGACGAGGATCTGCCTGGCCTTGGCCAGCATTCGCTTCTCCCCTGCGGAGAGTCCGCGCTCCCTGTCTCGCCGCCACAGGTCGCGAACGACCTCGGCAACCTTGTTGACGTCGCCGGACGCCAGCTTCTCAAGGTTCGCCTTGTAGCGTCGGGACCAGTTCGTGGGCTCTTCGGTGTGAGGCATTCGAAGCACGTCGAAGACGCGCTCAAGGCCCTCTTGTCCGACGACATCGCGAACACCCACGAGTTCTGCGTTGTCTGCCGGCACCTGGACGGTAAGGTCGCCCTTGTCGACCTTAAGAACCAGGTAGGTCCTTTCCTCACCCTTGATGGTTCGGGTCGTGATCGCCTCGATCCGAGCAGCCCCGTGGTGGGGGTAGACGACAGTGTCGCCGACCTGGAAAGTCATGTGACAAGTACCCCTTCCGCTGTACTCAAGAGTACCACGTATCCACAGCCTCCCGGAACAGTGAAATCACCATAACTGCAGGTCAAAGCCGCATCTTATGACTTGACAAGTGCCCAAGTGTGTGAATCAGAGGGGCAAAAAGCACTTATGACCTGCGTTCCTCGCCTTCGGATGATGAGGCGGGTCGGCGGGAAACCCGGTAAACGTCGCCGATAGGGTTGCCCTTGCCCTATCTCGCGCGTGACAAGGAGAACTCGCACCGTGACCCGCAACATCCGCCACCGGGCGATCGTCGCCGCGGCGTTCCTCGCAGCCGCTCCCGTCCTGGCCGGCTGCGGTGCCGGAGCCGACGCGATCACCAACAAGCCCTACTCGCCGACCGAGGCGCTCTCGGTCAAGACGAAGCAGGGCATCGACATCTCCCAGGCCTTCTTCCTGGGCCCCGACTCCGGCGCGACGCTGCCGGCGGGGGCGGCCACGCCGCTCTACCTGTCGCTGGTCAACACCAACGCGGGCTCCGACCAGCTCGTCGGCCTCGGCGTCGACCCCGCCCTCGGTACGGCGAAGGTGAGCGCGCCCGTGACGCTCCCTCAGGGCCAGCGGGTGAGCGTCGGCAAGCCGACCCCCACCATCCTGGTCGAGGGGCTGAAGAAGGCCCTCAGGGGCGGCGAGGGCGTCAAGGTGCAGCTGCAGTTCGCCAACGCCGGGATCGTTCAGCTCACGATTCCCGTGATCACCCGCAGCCGCGAGTTCACCGCGTACCCGCAGGCTCCCGGCGCCTCCGCGGCTCCCACGCCGTCGCCCACCCCCTCCGCCACCACCGGGGACGAGCACTCCGGCCACTGACCGCCGGGGCCGGTGACGGCCTCCGGACACGCCGAGGGGCCGTACGGCGCGGGCACGCCGTACGGCCCCTCGGATCGTCCGGGGGCGGGAGGTCACCCGGGGGTGGGCATCGTCGTGGAGCGGGCGATCCCCGAAGGCGGGCGATCGCCCGGAGGCGGGCGGGAGGCTCAGACCTCCGCGGGGTCGAACTTGTAGCCCAGGCCACGGACGGTGAGGATGCAGCGCGGGTTGGAGGGGTCGGACTCGACCTTGGCCCGCAGCCGCTTGACGTGCACGTCCAGGGTCTTGGTGTCGCCCACGTAGTCGGCGCCCCAGACCCGGTCGATCAGCTGGCCCCGGGTGAGCACCCGCCCGGCGTTGCGCAGCAACACCTCCAGCAGCTCGAACTCCTTGAGGGGCAGCTGCACCGGCTCACCGCGTACGGCGACGATGTGGCGGTCGACGTCCATCCGGACGGGACCGGCGGCCAGCACGGCCGACTCCAGCTCCTCCACGTCGCCCTGGCGGCGCAGCACCGCGCGGATGCGGGCCACCAGCTCCCTGGAGGAGAAGGGCTTGGTGACGTAGTCGTCGGCACCGAGTTCCAGCCCGACGACCTTGTCGATCTCGCTGTCCTTGGCGGTGAGCATGATGACGGGCACGTTGGAGCGCTGGCGGAGCGAGCGGCAGACCTCGGTACCCGGCAGGCCGGGGAGCATCAGGTCGAGCAGCACCAGGTCGGCGCCGTTGCGGTCAAAGGTTTCCAGCGCCTCCGGCCCGGTGGCGGCCACGGCCACCTCGAAGCCTTCCTTGCGCAGCATGTATGACAGGGCGTCGGAGAACGATTCCTCGTCCTCGACAACGAGCACGCGAGTCACTGCGCGGCCTCCAGGGGGATCGTGGTCGTAACTGGTTCCGTGACCGCCATGCCGCCGAAGGCGGGCAGGCGCAGGGTGAATGTGGAACCGGAACCTTCCTTGCTCCACACCGTGACCGCCCCGTTGTGGGAGGCGGCCACGTGCTTGACGATGGCCAGGCCGAGGCCCGTGCCACCGGTCGCCCGCGAGCGTGCCGCGTCGACGCGGAAGAACCGTTCGAAGATCCGCTCCTGGGCGCTCTCGGGGATGCCGATCCCCTGGTCGCTCACGCTGATCTCGACGGATTCTGTGTGGGGGCCCGCCGCGCGGGCGCTGACCACGACCCGGGTGTGCTCGGGGCTGTAGGCGACCGCGTTGTCGATGAGGTTGCGCAGGGCGGTGACGAGGAGCTCGTCGTCGCCCCATATCCGCAGGCCCTCGACGCCTCCGGCGACGAGGGTGATGTCCTTGGCCGCCGCGGTGGTGTTGCAGCGGTCGATGGCCTCGTGCACCGCCTCGTCGATCAGGACCGGGCCCGGGGTGGGGATGGGCTCGGCACCCTGGATACGGGAGAGGGTTATGAGGTCCTGGACAAGATAGGTGAGCCGGGCCGCCTCGTGTTGCATGCGCCCGGCGAAGCGGGTGACCGCCTCGGGGTCGTCGGCGGCGTCCTGGATGGTCTCGGCCAGCAGCGACAGCGCGCCCACCGGCGTCTTGAGCTCGTGGCTCACGTTGGCCACGAAGTCGCGGCGCACCGCCTCGACGCGGCGGTGCTCGGTCTGGTCCTCGGCGAGGACGAGCACCTGGCCGTGGGAGCCGAGCGGGGCGACCCGCACCGCGAAGTTGGTCGACTCCTGGCCGAACTTGTGTCCGGCCACCTCGATCTCGCTCTCGCGGATCTCGCCGTCCCTGCGCACCTTCCTGGCCAGCGCGAGCAACTCGGCCGCCATCAGGTGGTCTCCCTTGACCAGGCCGAACGCGCGCGCCGCCGAGCTGGCCCGCAGCACGCGATCCTCCTTGTCGAGCACGACCGCCGAGGACGGCAGCACGGCCAGCACCGAGGCGACCCCCTGCGGCAGCGCGCCGGGCTCGACGCCGTCCACCGGTGTCATCGCACTCCGCTGTCCCTGGTTCTGGCGGACGACCATCACTGCCAGCGCTCCCACGACGAAACCGGCCAGTGCGGCCAGGCTCGCCATCAGCTCACTCACGTGGTCCTCCCGTAGGCTTCACGTCCCCGATGGTAGGTCCGAGTTTTCACGTTCGGGGCGGCCAGTGGGGCATGACCACGGCCTTTCCCATAAAGTTCACTTTACGGTCGAGGTTCGTTCACCGTTACCGCCCTACGGTGAGTCTCATGCGCGACGCCTATCACGAAGAACTCGACGCCCTCACAGAGCGGCTGGTCGAGATGACCCGGCTCGTGAGGTCGGCGATATCGCGGGCCACCACAGCCCTCCTGGACGCCGACCTTCACCTCGCCGAGAGCGTCATCTCCCAGGACGAGGAGGTCAACCGGATCTTCGCGGAGGTCGAGGCCACGATCTTCGACCTGATGGCCAGGCAGCAGCCCGTGGCCGTGGATCTCAGAATGATCATCGCGGCACTGCGGATGGGCACCGACCTGGAGCGCATGGGCGACCTCGCCGAGCATGTCGCCAAGATCGCCCGGCTGCGCCACCCCGACTCCGCCATCCCGGCGGAGGTCCGCTCCACCATCCTGGAGATGGGCCAGATCGCCGAGCGCCTCGTCACCAAGACCGGCAGCTGCATCGCCTCGCGCGACGTGGAGTCGGCCCTGGAGCTGGAGTCCGACGACGACGCCATGGACAAGCTGCACCGGAGGCTGTTCAAGATCCTGATGGCCCCCGACTGGAAGTACGGCGTCGAGCCGGCCATCGACGTGACGCTGATCGGCCGCTACTACGAGCGCTACGCCGACCACGCGGTCCGCGTCGCGCACGACGTGGTCTACCTGGTGACGGGCTCCCGCCCCCAGGACAGCACCGCGTTCTGACCCTCGCCGGCCTTTCGCCGATCCTCGCGGGCGGGCCGGTCTTCACGAATCCTCACCGACGACTTCACGGATGTCTTCAAAAGGGGAGGGCCCGCCGGATCCGGCGGGCCCTCCCCTTTTTCGTATGTTCCGCGACTTCTCATACGCCCCGGGGTGCCGGGGCTACTTGCCCTGGTTGGCCACGGCCTCGATGGCGGCCTCGGCGGCGGTGGGGTCGAGGTACTGACCACCCTTGGTGATCGGGTGGAAGTCGGCGTCCAGCTCGTATCGGAGCGGGATGCCGGTGGGGATGTTGAGCCCGGCGATCTCGTCGTCGCCGATCCCGTCCAGGTGCTTGACCAGCGCCCGGAGCGAGTTGCCGTGCGCGACGACCAGCACGCTCCTTCCCGCCGCGAGGTCGGGCACGATCTGGTCGTACCAGTAAGGAAGCATGCGATCGACGACGTCCTTGAGGCACTCGGTCCTCGGCAGCAGCTCGCTCGGCAGGAGCGCGTAGCGGGCCTCGCCGGCCTGGGAGAACTCGTCGTCGTCGGCGATCGGGGGCGGCGGGACGTCGTAGGAGCGGCGCCAGAGCATGAACTGCTCGTCACCGAACTCGGCCCGCGTCTGCGCCTTGTCCTTGCCCTGCAGGGCGCCGTAGTGGCGCTCGTTGAGCCGCCAGGACCGGGAGACCGGCAGCCAGAGCAGGTCCGCGGCGCCCAGCGCGAGGTTGGCCGTCTGGATCGCCCTGTTCAGGAGGGAGGTGTGCACCACGTCGGGGCGCACCTCCGCGTCGAGCAGCAGTTGCCCGCCGCGCCGCGCCTCCTCCTCGCCCTTGGCCGAGAGCCCCGCGTCCACCCATCCGGTGAACAGACCCTTTGCGTTCCACTCACTCTCACCGTGCCGAAGCAGCACCAAAGTCGACATGCGCCCAAGCTTAGTGGGCGCTTGCTTGACGTCTCCGGCGCTCCGCCCGCCGCGGGCCCGCCGGACGGCCCGCTCCCCCGGCCCGGCACCCGGAACCGGCCTCCCAGCCCTCGGAACCGGCCTCCCCGCAGCCCGGGACGGGCGCCCTCAGCGCTCGGGGTCGGCGAAGCGGGCGAAGGCCTGGAGGTTGGCGAGCGACTCGCCGCGCTTGGCGCGCCACTCCCACTCGCGCCGGATCGAGGAGGCGAAGCCCAGCTCCAGGGCGCGGTCGAAACCCTCGTCGGAGTAGGTGAGCACGCACCCGAGAAGGCGGTCGACCTCCTCGTTGGTGACCGCCTCCAGCGGGACGCGGCCCACGAGGTAGACGTCGCCGATCGGGTCGAGGGCGAAGTGCACCCCGTACATGGAGCCGTTCTTGGTGAGGAGCCAGCGGTAGAACTCGGCGTGGTTCTCGTCGGGCCGGCGGCAGAAGAACGCCTCCACGTGCAGGGCCTGATCACCGATGATCAGCCAGGTCATGGTGGCGAGCTTGTGCTGGCCGGGGAGCTTCACCAGGAAGGCCCCCGGCCGGGGCTGCTCGTAGGAGGCGTCCGCGCTCTTCAGCGCCGCCTCGATCACTTCGCGCATGGGCCCAGCTTACGAGCGGCCCTCACGAACGGACCGCTCCCGCTTCACCGGAGCCGGACCGCTCCCGCCTCACGAACGGACCACTCCCGCCTCACGAACGGAGCGCCTCCGCTTCACGAACGGAGCGCCTCCGCTTCACGAACGGAGCGCCTCCGCTTCACGAGCGGGCCTCGCCGGCCGGCCGCACCCGCCTCGCGAGCGGGCCTCACGAGTTGACCGCGATCGGGAGCCGGTGCAGGTTCGCCATCGCCCCGGCATAGACGTCCGCCAGCCGGGCCGCGGTGGCCGACCAGCCGAAGGCCGCCGCGTGGGCCACCGCTCCCGCCGACAGCGTCTCCCGCCAGGCGGGCTCGTAGACGAACCGGCGGAGCACCCGCGCCCAGTCGTGGGCGTCGTGCCCCTCGACGAGCACCCCGGACACGCCGTCGCGCACGGCGGTGCGCAGCCCGCCCACGGACGCGGCGGCGACCGGGGTGCCGCAGGCCTGGGACTCCAGGGCCACCAGGCCGAACGACTCGCTGTGGGAGGGGACGACGGTCACGTCGGACGCGCGGTACCAGTCGACCAGCTCGTGCTGGGGCGCGGGGGGAACGATCCTGACCACGTCGGAGATCCCCAGCGAGGCGGCCACGTCGGTGAGATAGGAGGGCCTGGCGAGGCCGTTGCCGCTGGGGCCACCGACGCAGGCGACGACCAGCCTCGACCTGAGCGAGGGGTCGTCGATGAGCATCCTGGCCGCGGCACGCAACAGCACGTCCGGGGCCTTCAGCGGCTGCACCCGGCCGACGAACAGCAGCACGTGGGCGTCCTGCGGCAGCCCGAGCCTGTGGCGGGCCGCGCCCTGGGAGGCGGGCTGGAAGACCCTGAGGCTCACGCCGGGGTTGACGACCTCGACGCGGGCCGGGGCGGCTCCGTACAGCTCGACGAGCTCCCTGGCCTCGGTCGGGGTGTTGGCCACCAGGCGGTCGGCGACGTCCACGACCTGCTGCTCGCCCAGCACGCGGGCGGCCGGCTCCGGCCTGTCGTCCTCGGCGAGCAGGAGGTTCTTGACCTTGGCCATGGTGTGCATGGTGTGCACCAGCGGCAGGCCCCAGCGCTCCTTGGCCAGCCAGCCCACCTGGCCGGAGAGCCAGTAGTGGGAGTGGATGACGTCGTAGCGGCCCGGCTCGTACATGGCCTCGGTGCGCAGCACGCCCGACAGGAAGGCGCAGAGCTGGCTGGGCAGGTCGCCCTTGTCAAGCTCCTCGTACGGCCCGGCGGTGACGTGGCGGACCGAGACGCCGGGGACGATCTCGGCGACCGGTGGCAGATCCCGGGACGTCTGCCGGGTGAAGATCTCCACCTCCACCCCGAGTTCGGCCAGGCGTTTCGCCACCTCGACGATATAGACGTTCATCCCGCCCGCGTCCCCGGTCCCCGGCTGGTCCAGGGGGGACGTGTGCATGCTGATCGTCGCGACCCGGTTGACCCGTCGTCGCCTCACCGACACCACCTCCGAGAGGCCTCAACCATCGGGCAATCCGCAACATTCCCGTCACATAACCGCGCCGGGTCCGGGCGGGGCGGTCCCGGCGGCTCCTGGCAGGATGGGGAGCCATGAAGAAAACAGCTGTGGTGACAGGGGCCAGCAGTGGGATCGGCGAGGCGACGGCCCGCAGGCTCGCCGCCGAGGGCTTCGACGTGGTGGCCGCGGCGCGGCGCAGGGAGCGGCTCGACGAACTGGCCGCCGAGGTGCCCGGCATCCGCCCGGTCACCCTGGACGTGACGTCGCAGGAGTCGGTGGACGAGCTGGCCGCCTCGCTCGACCGCTGCGACGTGCTGGTCAACAACGCCGGGGGCGCGATCGGCCTGGAGCCCGTGGTGAGCGGGAAGGTCGCCGACTGGCAGCGGATGTACGACGTCAACGTGCTCGGCACGCTCCGCGTCACCCAGGCGCTGCTGCCCAAACTGATCGAGTCGGGCGACGGCGTGCTGCTGATGCTGACCTCGGTGGCCGGGCTCGTCTCGTACGAGGGCGGCGGCGGCTACAACGCGGCCAAGCACGCGCAGACCTCGATGACCGAGGTGCTGAGGCTGGAGCTGGTCGGCGAGCCGGTCAGGATCGTCGAGGTCGCCCCCGGAATGGTCCACACCGAGGAGTTCTCGCTGAACCGCTTCCGCGGCGACTCCGCCGCCGCCGGACGGGTCTACGAGGGCGTGCCCGACCCGCTCTCCGCCGACGACGTGGCCGACGCCATCGCCTGGTGCGTGACCCGCCCGGCCCACGTGAACGTCGACCGCCTCGTCATCCGTCCCCGGGCCCAGGCCGCCCAGCACAAGGTCCACCGCGTCTGATCGTGCCGAAGCCGATAGGAGAGATCACCAGGGGGACCACGGGGCACAACCGCCTGCGGCGGGCCGACCGCTGGGTCGTCGCCGCGCACGGCCGCTCGCTGCGCTCCGCCGCCCGCCCGCTGGTCGTCGACCTCGGGTACGGGGCCTCGCACACCACGACCCTGGAGATGTTCCTTCGGCTGCGCGCGATCTGTCCCTCGGTCGAGGTCGTCGGCGTCGAGATCGACCCGGCCAGGGTGGCGGCGGCCAAACCGTACGAACGGCCGGGACTGTCCTTCACGCTGGGCGGCTTCGAGCTGCCGGTGACGCGACCTCCCCTGCTGATCAGGGCGTTCAACGTGCTGCGGCAGTACGGGGAGACGCAGGCGTGGGGATACTGGGCGATGCTCTCCGAACGGCTCGCGCCGGGCGGGATGATCGTCGAGGGAACCTGCTCGGAGGTGGGCCACCGCGCGGTCTGGGCCGGGCTCGACCGCTCGGGGCCCCGGACGCTCACCCTCTCGGCCCGCTTCGACTCCTTCGAGCGCCCCTCGGACCTGGCCGACCGGCTGCCCAAGACGCTCATCCACCGCAACGTCCCCGGCGAGCCCATCCACGCCTTCCTGCGCGACTTCGACCGCGCCTGGGCGATCCACGCCCCGCTGAGCTCGTACGGCTCCCGGCAGCGCTGGATCGCCGCCGCCGAGACGCTCGCCGGGACCTGGCCGCTGGCCGGGCGCCCGCCGCTGGGCGGCCGGTCGCGCTGGCGGCTCGGCGAGATCACTCTTCCCTGGTCCGCGGTCGCCCCGCGATGATCCTCAAGTGTGAGTAAGGCAACCCTAAGTTAACCCCCTATATTTGGTAAAATCCGCACATGGCAGAACTGCGGTTCGTGGTCGATCCCGAACTCACCCCCGCGCTCACCGGCCGGCTCATCGAGTGCTGGACCGAAGTGGTCAACGCCGGAGGGTCGGTCGGCTTCGTTCCCCCGGTCACCGCCGACGACATCGCGAAGACGGCGGCCGCCACCTTCGCCGCCTGCGACACCGCCCGCGGCGGGCTCGACCACCTGCTCGTCGGGTTCGACACGGAGGACCGGGTGGCGTGCTGGCTGGTCCTGGGCGACGGGCGGTCGTGGCTGCGGGCCCACTGGCGCTGGGTGTGGCGGGTGATGGTCGATCCCAAGCACCAGGGCAGGGGCTACGGGAGGCTGCTCATGCGCGCCGCCGACGACGCCGCCCGCGACCTGGGCGTGGAGGCGCTGCACCTGACGGTCCGCGGCGGCACCGGGACCGAGGGCTTCTACAGCCGTCTGGGGTACGTGGAGGTCGGCCGCATCCCGCGGGCGATCCGCCTCGCCCCAGGCGACGACCGGGACGAGATCTACATGGTCAGACACCTGTGACACACGTCACTCGACAACCCGTAGTACTACCCCTCGTGGTGCGGGAGTTAGGCTTGGATGCGTGAAGGGACTCGGCGAGCTTGAACGCAGCATCATGGACATCATCTGGGCACAGCCATCCTCTGTGACGGCGCGGGAGGTCGGACGCCTGATCGCCGACCGCGACCTGGCGCCCACCACCGTGATGACCGTGCTCGACCGGCTCACCCGCAAGGGCTTCCTGCTCCGCACCCGCGACGGGCGCGCGTGGCGGTACGCACCGGCGGAGAGCCGCGACGCCTACGTCGCGGAGCTTATGCTGGAAGCACTGGATTTGACCGGTGACCGGTCGGCGGCCCTCACCCGGTTCGCCCAGGCCGTCACCGGCACCGAGGCCGACATCCTGCGCAGGGCCCTGACGGACCTTGAGGAGGAGCTGGAGGACGAGTAGATGACCGCGGCAGCCCTGGCGACGCTCGCCCTGGTCTGCGCGGTCGGCGCCTGGCGGTTCACCCGGGCGCGGTGGACCTACCGCGCCCCGCACGTGGCCATCGTCCTGTGGCAGGCGCTGGGCGTCACCTGGGGCCTGGCCGGCACGGGCGCCCTGCTCGGCTACGCGCTCGAGCCCTACGGCGAGGGCGTGCTGCACGGCCTGCACGAGTTCGCGATCTCCGCGTTCGGCGGCGGGCGCGAGCTCCCCACCCCGTACGAGATGCCGAGGATCATCGCGCTCGTCGCCGGTCTGACCGCGCTGGCCGTGCTGATCCTGGTGCTTCTCGCCGCGGGCGCGCAGACGTTCCGCGCCCGCCACCGTCACCGCACCCTGCTCGCCCTGATCGCCAGGGAGGACCCGGTGGTCCCCGGCGTGCGGGTGCTCGACCACCCGGGCGCCACCGCCTACTGCGTGCCCGGCCTGCGCTCCCAGGTGGTGGTCAGCGAGGGGGCGCTGAAACTGCTCTCCGCCGACGAGCTGAGCGCGGTGCTCGCCCACGAGGCCGCCCACGTGCGCGAGCGGCACGACCTGGTGCTGCTGCCCTTCGCCGCGCTGCGCAGGGCGCTGCCCTGGTCGCGCGTGGTCAGGGACGCGCAGGGCGAGGTCGGCCTGCTCGTGGAGATGGCCGCCGACGACGTCGCCCGCCGCTGCTGCTCCCCGCGCCGCCTGGCGACCGCCCTGCTGCGCTTCGGCACCGCGGGCGCCGTCCCGGCCCCGCACGGCGCCCTGGGCGCCGTGAACTCCACCGCCGCCGTGATGGCCAGGGTCGAGCGCCTGGTGACCCCGGCGCCGGTCCTGCCGCGCGGGGTCCGCTACGCCATCGTCGTCTTCTCCGTCCTCCTGACGTCGTCGGCGCCGCTGCTCTGGCTGGTTCCGTACTGAAAGGCCCGTATTGCGGGGTGGTCCCGCATTGACCCGCCTTGAAGGTAGGGCTGGTCCGCATACCGAACCCCGGTCCTACCGTGGGGATCTAGCCGGGTTCGTCCAGCTTTGGCCAAAATCACCCCAAAGTGCTTGCAAGTGTTAGCCAACCCGTTTGCAATTGCAAGCACGGTGAGGCAGACTCGAACCATGGCACTACCCAAGGTCGGCTCGATCGGTGAGTACATCCGCGAGCAGCGCACGCACGCGAAGATCTCCCTGCGTCAGCTCGCCGCGGCGGCGGGGGTCTCCAACCCCTACCTGAGCCAGATCGAGCGCGGGCTGCGCAAGCCCAGCGCCGAGATCCTGAACCAGATCGCCAAGGGCCTGCACATCTCGTCGCAGGCGCTCTACGTCCAGGCGGGCCTCATCGAGGAGCGCGAGCCGGACAGCGACGTGCTGACCGCGATCAGGGCCGACCACCTCATCACCGAGCGCCAGCGCCAGGTGCTGATCGATATCTACGAGTCGTTTCGCAAGGAGAACCAGCAGGCCGAGGCCCCGGACGACGACGCGCAGACCTCCCAGAAAGCGCGCCTCGCACCGGAGCCCCGGCGCGGTGACGCGGACTCCTCGCCTGACGACGAGACGCCGCTCCCCGGGGAATACCTCACCGCGTTGAAGCCCTACGCGGCCCCCCCGAGCAACGGCCACATCACCAAGGAAACCAAGGAAGGTTAACCCATGCCCATCACCACCGAAGTCAAGAAGCTGGCCGAGTCCAAGCCTTTCTACGCCGTCGCCGGGGCCGGAGACTTCGCCGTCGAGAAGATCCTTGAGCTCCCCGAGCAGATCCAGAAGCTGCAGGGCCGCCGCGAGGAGATCCGCGAGGCCGCGAAGGACCTCCCGGGGAGGGCCAGGCAGCTCGCCGGCAAGGCCGAGGGCTACGCCAAGGACTTCCCCGTGAAGGCGCGCGACTACGCCGACCAGATCGCGGGCAAGGCCAACGAGCTGTACGAGGAGTTCGCCAACCGCGGACGCAAGGTCGTCTCCAAGACCAGCGGCGAGATCGCCCTGGAGCTGGAGGAGGTCTCCGAGGCCGCCGAGCCCGCGATCGCCGCCGCCAAGACGCCCAGGAAGGGCACCCGCACCACGAAGTCCAGCACGTCCAGCACTTCCAAGAGCTGAGCGGGCTCCCCTCACGGAAGCCGGCCCGGCACCCTCGCGTGCACCGGCCCGGCCACCCGCGGACCGGCCCCCTCCGTTCCGCACGGCTACACATGGCTTCACACCTCAGCGCACCGCACGCACCGTTCCGTTTCGTTTCGCGGGTGGCCGGGCCCACCCGCGAACTCGCGGCCGCCTCCACGAGGTGGCCGCCGGACGGCGCTCCGGTTCCAAGGCCCGCCCCCGCACCGCCGGGGCGGGCCTTCCGGCGTCCGGGGCCGTGCCCGGCGAGCGTGGGCGAGCGGACGGGCGCGAACGGGCGCGATCGGACGTGAGGGGGAGCCGCCGGCCCCGACCGGTACGGGCCGAGGACGACGCGAACGGGGTTTTCGGCATTAGGCTGAGGGAGACCGGCGAGGCGAACGTTCTGGAGAGACGATGATCGAAATCCACGGTGCCCTGGACCTGGTCTTCTGGATCCTGGCCGTCGGAGTGTTCGCGCTGTCGGGCTGGGCGCTCGTCCACGCGGTGAAGACCCCGGCGCGGGCGTTCGCGGTCACCGGCAAGCAGACCAAGAATCTGTGGCTGGTCATCCTGGGGCTGGCGGCGCTGTTCGGCTTCGCCGCCGCGGTGCAGTATCTCAGCGTGCTGAGCATCTTCACGATCGCGTCCGTCATCGCCTCGGGCATCTACCTCGCCGACGTGCGTCCCGCCGTGCGGGAGATCGGCAAGGGCGGCGGCAACCAGGGCCCGTACGGCCCCTGGTGACCCGTCCGGGGCCGGACTTCCGCGCGGTCCCCGAGAATCGGCTTGCCCGGCGAGGTCCCGGCCGGTAGACACACCGAATGATGTTCTCGCGCAAGCCCACGCTCTCCGGAGAGCACGTGACGCTCCGGCCTGTCGGTCCCGAACACGTGGACGGCCTCTGGGAGCTGGTCAACGACCCCGAGACCGTCCGACTGACCGGCTCGCACGGCAAGCCCGACTACGAGGGGCTCAAGGTCTGGTACGGCTCCCGGGGCGGCCAGAGCGACCGGCTGGACCTGGCGATCTGCACCGCCGGGGACGACACCTACGTGGGCGAGATCGTGCTCAACGAGCTCGACGCCGACAACCTCTCCTGCAACCTGCGCATCGCGCTGATCGGGCCCCGGGCGTACGGCAGGGGCTACGGCACCGAGGCGATCCGACTGACCCTCGACCACGTCTTCCGCACCACGCCGTTGCACCGGGTGGGCTTGGAGGTCTACGCCTTCAACGAGCGGGCCGCGCACGTCTACCGCAAGGTCGGCTTCGTCCAGGAGGGCGTCTGCCGTGACGCGCTG
Source organism: Streptosporangium sp. G11 (assembly GCF_051192615.1). Lineage (NCBI taxonomy): Bacteria > Bacillati > Actinomycetota > Actinomycetes > Streptosporangiales > Streptosporangiaceae > Streptosporangium > Streptosporangium sp. G11. The sequence continues at coordinate 69,137 of NZ_JBPJUQ010000039.1, read as the reverse complement.
CGCGTAAACGGGGAATGGTATGACTCCGTAATCATGTCGATACTTGCCCCTGACTGGGTTGTCAGGGAAATTTGACATACACATGGTGATTTTTCGGAAACATCTTTTGACACTTCCGAAACAATGCTAGGTTCAATGGGAGCGCTCCCACCTGTGCGGAATCTTGGTGTGGAGGAAGTTATGACCGATCTACCCACACTTGCCCAGGTCGCAGCAGAGGCAGGGGTCTCCCCCGCCACCGCGTCCCGGGTACTCACCGGTTCAGTCAGAGTCAGCACATCGACTCGTAGGCAGGTGCATGACGCAATATCGCGTCTCGGTTACGTTAGGCATCGCGCTCCCCGTGGCGGCTCCGGCCGCCGATCCGACCAGGTCGTGGCCATCGTGGTCTGCGAACCCGCGCACCGGCTGTTCACCGAGCCGTTCTACGCGCGGATGATCACGGCTGCGGAGGAGGTCCTCACCGGGCACGGCGTACCCCTCGCCGTGATGACCGCCACGGCGGCCACCTCGACCATCGCCACGCCACCGCTCGTCGCCGGAGGCATCGACGGCATTTTGCTGATCGCGGCACGCGACAGGCATCCGCTCGTGGTGACCCTGGCCGCCTCGGGCATCCCGGTGCGGAGCGCGGGCCGTCCCCCGGACGGCATCGACCTCCCCCACGTCGACATGGACAACCGCGACGGCGGCAGGCAGGCGGCGGAACACCTGCTGCTCGGTGGCCGGAGGTCCATCGGCGTCATCGCGGGCCCACCCTCCCTTCCCGCCGCCCGCGACCGGCTCGACGGGTTCCTGCAGACCCTCGCCCTGGCCGGGATGACCAGCGTGCCGGTCGCGTACGGCGACTTCAGCCACGCGTCGGGCGTGCACGGCATGCAGTGGCTGTTGCGCAGGATGCCGCACGTCGACGCGGTCTTCGCCGCCTCCGACGTGATGGCGGCCGCCGCGCTGCAGACCCTGCGCCGTACCGGCCGCCGGGTGCCGGAGGACGTGGCCGTCATCGGGTTCGACGACGCTCCCGCCTCCCGGCGCACCTCTCCCACGCTCACCACCGTCCGCCAGCCGGTGGAGGAGTTCGCCGCGCTCGCCACCCGGCTGCTGCTGCTCTCGATGAGCTCGGCCGGCGCTCCCCGCGACAATCCCGTACTGCCCACTGAGCTGGTGGTCCGTGAGTCGGCCTGACCACGTCGGGCTTCGCGAGGGAGACGTGCTCACCCGCAGGTACCTGTTGCTGGAGCGGATCGCGTGGGGCGGCATGAGCGTCATCTGGCGCGCCTTCGACCAGTCGCTCCAGCGGATGGTCGCCGTCAAGCTGCTGGACGGCGAGCTGGGCTGTGACCGGGGGGAGCGCGAGCTGATCCGCAGGGAGGCGCGTGCCACCGCGCGCCTCATCCACCCCGACGCGATCGAGGTCTACGACTACGGGGAGAGCGTGACCTCGCACGGTCGCCTGGCCGCGTACGTCGTGATGCGCCTGCTGGAGGGGCGCCCGCTGGCGGACCGGATCACCGAGGGCCCGCTGCCGTGGGCGGAGGCGGCGATGATCGCCGCCAGGCTGGCCACCGTGCTGGCCGCCGCCCACGAGCGGGGCATCGTGCACCGGGACGTCACCGCCGAGAACGTGCTGCTGACCTCGACCGGCGCCAAGCTGCTCGACTTCGGCATCGCGGCGTTCATCGGGGAGGACGGTGACGACCGGACCTCCGACTACGGGACGCCTCCCTACGTGGCGCCCGAGCGGCTGACCGGCACGGTCGCGGACCCGGCCAGCGACGTCTACGCGCTGGGCGTGCTGCTGTTCGAGATGCTCACCGGCGATCCCCCGTACCCGGAACGGACCTGGGAGGAGATCGAGAACGTCCGCCGGGAGGGACCTCCGCCGGTGGCGAAGGTGCCGGGGATGCCCGCGCGGATCAGCGCGCTCTGCCAGGTCTGCCTGTCGCACCGGCCCGAGGCCAGGCCCAAGGCGCAGGAGGTGGCGGACGGCCTGGCCTCGGCCCTCAGGCCACCGGCCACGCCCCTGGCACCGGTCCGCGCGGCCGGCGGGAACGGGCTGGTGCGCTGGACGGTGGTCGCGGCGGTGACGGCGCTGCTCGTGGGACTCCTGGTGTGGAGCCGGATCTCCGACTTCTACGACGATCAGATGGCCGGTCCTCAGGGGCGCGGGACGGCACCGCCCGCGGCCCTCGACCCCACCACCGCCTACCCCGAACCGGGCACGACCCCACGTCCCAGTCCCTCCCCGTCTCCCTCTCCCTCCCGGAAGCGGGGTGGGCACGCGGCGGAACCGGCACCCGGGGTGGAGGCCATCCGTTCGTACGACCCGAACCTCAACCAGAGCGTGCGGCGCTTCAACGCCGTGCTCGCGCGGGGGGAGGACGAGGGCAGGATCCGCCCGGACGTGGCCCTGGACCTGCGGCAGGTGATGGCCAACAGTGTCTGGGGTTCCCGCGACCTCACCCCGATCCGAGGAAAGATCGCCGACCGTCACCGGGAGGGCTCCCTGCCCGACGACTTCCGCCACGCCCTGGAGGCCCAGCTCCTGCTCGTGTCGGTCGCACTGGCCGGTTAGAAAACCGAGATGTACGACTAAGCCCCCTCAGGTATTGAATCGGAGGGGGCTTAGGATTTGACCGTGTTGAGTGCCGGTCGAATTCGCCGTTCCCCGCGCCGCCGACGAGGGCCGTCCATTCAGCCCGGGTGAAGGCCGGCGCCTGGACCGGGCGGATTATCGCCGTACGTCACCGGGCGAACCAGCCACCTCAGTGCGATTACCGCTGTTTCCGTCGTTGTCGTTATTGCCGCCGTTTCCGCTGTTTTCCGGTGTGCGATGAGAATGTGCGCTTTCTGGCGTTGGCGAGCCCGTCGGGCACGTCCGTCATCCGGCTCCCGCCGACCCGGCCGCCGTACGAACCGGCCCGGACACCGCGCGAACCGGTCCTGACGCCGCGCGAACCGGTCCTGACGCCGCGCGAACCGGTCCTGACGCCGCGCGAACCGGTCCTGACGCCGGACGAACCGGGAAACCGGTCCGGTGGGTGAAACTTTCACGGGGCGACCGGCGGGCCGGGGGTCGCACAGGGCGAGCTGGGACGGGGTGCGGGCGCGGCGCCGGGGCGGGACCGATCCCGGCGACGGTTGACGGGAGCGCGGTGGGCGCCGAACCATGGCGAGCGCGACCGGCCGCACCTTTCGATCGCGGGGTTCTCACCCCGTGAACAGATCCCGTCCTCGAAGGGCCCCTGAATGAAAGTCCTGCGTGTTCGCAGGTGGCCGGCGGCGCTCGCGGCGCTCGCGGTCACCTCGGCGCTGGCGGTCGCGCTCGGCTCCTCCCCGGCCGGTGCCGCGGGCGGAACCGGTACCGGCTACCTGCGCACCTCCGGCAACAAGATCGTCGACAGCACGGGCGCGACCGTCCGGTTGACCGGCATCAACTGGTTCGGCATGGAAACCGACAACAAGACCTTCCACGGGTTGTGGTCGAGCAACCCGTGGAGGGGCCAGATCGACAAGATGGCCTCGCTCGGTTACAACACCCTCCGCGTGCCGTTCTCCAACGACGCCCTCAAGCCCGGCGCGGTCGCCAGCGGCGTGAACGACTTCGTCAACCCCGACCTGGTCGGCAACACCCCGCTGCAGATCCTCGACAAGGTCATCGCGTACGCCGGAAGCAAGGGCATGCGGATCATCCTCGACCGGCACCGGCCGACCGCGGCCGGGCAGTCGCCGCTGTGGTACGTCGCCGCGACGCCGGAGAGCACCTGGATCAACGACTGGAAGGCCCTCGCCCAGCGGTACGCGGGCAACACCACCGTCATCGGCGCCGACCTGCACAACGAGCCGCACGCCGAGGGCACCAACCCGGCCGCCACCGGGGCGTGCTGGGGCTGCGGCGACACCGCGCGCGACTGGCGGCTGGCCGCCGAGCGGGCGGGCAACGCGGTGCTGTCGGTCAACCCCAACTGGCTGATCTTCGTCGAGGGCGTGAGCTGCCCGAGCGGGGGCCTGTCGAACGTCTGGGACAACGACCCGAGCAACGACGAGGACTGCGGCTGGTGGGGCGGCAACCTGTCGAAGGCTGGGGAGTTCCCGGTGCGGCTGAGCGTCGCCAACCGGCTGGTCTACTCGCCGCACGACTACGCCACCTCGGTCTACCGGCAGGCGTGGTTCGACGCGCCGGACTATCCGGCGAACATGCCCGCGATCTGGGACAGGTACTGGGGCTACCTCCACAGGCAGAACATCGCGCCCATCATGCTCGGCGAGTTCGGGACCACCATGCAGGCGGCCGTGGACAAGGTCTGGCTCCAGGAGCTGATGAGGTATCTGGGCACCGGGGTGAACGGGATGTCGTTCACCTACTGGTCGTGGAATCCCAACTCGGGTGACACCGGAGGCATCGCCAAGGACGACTGGACCTCGATCAACCAGGACAAGCAGGACATCCTCCAGCCGTACCTGATCGCACCGGTCGGCGGGGGCGGCAGCGGTACGCCCACCCCGACACCGACACCGACGCCGACCCCGGGCCCCACGGCCTGCGAGACGTCGTACGCGCTCACGAACTCCTGGTCGGGGGGCTTCCAGGCCGCGCTGACCGTGAAGAACACCGGCACCTCGACCTGGAACAACTGGTCGGTGCGCTGGACCCTGCCGTCCGGGGTGACGCTCGGCAGCGGCTGGAACGCCACCGTCACGCAGAGCGGGACCACCTTCACCGCGAAGGCCCCGAGCCACGCGGCCGATCTCGCGGCGGGCCAGTCCGTCGTCGTCGGATTCACCGCCAACGGACCCTCCACTCCCGGCGCGTCCGGCATCACCTGCACCTGATCCCGACGCGTCACCAGACCGGACCATCGAGGGCGTGTCGCCGAGCGGCACGCCCTCGCGTGCTGGAAACGGGGAACGCGGGCTCCGCCGCCGGGTCATCCCTGATCGGGATATCCCGGACACCCCCGCAAACAGCAACATAGCCACATCTCTCTTATATGCACCAATAACCACGCAATAAAATATCCCGCATGTCGTATAACAGATACGACACCGCCGATTAGTAGGGTCAGAAGAAATGGCGCATCATCGGCAATGCGCCTGGACGGAGAAATACCAAAAGAAAAGGACAGCACTGTGACAAGAGTTGGTCACTCGCGTATCGTTCCGCGAAATACCGTCCGTTCCTGGCTGGCGGGGGCCCTGACCGTCGCGGTCGCGCTGGGCTGCGTCGCCGCGGCGCCGCACACGGCGAGCGCGGCGAACACGCCGACGCCGGGGCCGGCGCTGGTGCCGCTCGGCACGGCCACGAACTTCGCGGTCCTGGCGGGAACGGCGGTCGCCGCCACCGGCCCCACCGTCGTCACCGGCGAGCTCGGGGTGAGCCCGGGGTCGACGTCCACCGGCTTTCCGTCCGGCGTCCTGGTCGGCGCCGCCTACAAGGGCGATCCCGTCGCCGCACAGGCCCAGATCGACCTGGCCACCGCCTACGACGACGCCGCGAGGCGGCCCGGCACCGCCTCCCTCCGGCCGCAGCTCGGCGGGATCACCGTGGCACCGGGCACCTACAACCCCACCTCGGGCGCCTTCCAGCTCACCGGGGATCTGACCCTCGACGGGCAGGGGAACCCGAACGCCGTCTTCGTCTTCAGGGCTCCCGGCCTGGTCACCTCGCCCGCCAGCACGGTGAGACTCATCAACGGCGCCCAGGCGTGCAACGTCTTCTGGCAGGTCGACGGCTCGGCCACGCTGGGAGCCGGCTCCCGCTTCATCGGGAACGTCCTCGCGCTGAACTCGATCACCGCGGGCGCCGGCGCGACCGTGGACGGCCGCCTTCTGGCCCGCGAGGGCACCGTCAACCTGGACACCACCACCGTCACACGATCCGCCTGCACGGCCCTGCCGGCGAGGAGCACCTCCACCAAGCTGGCCGCGTTCTGTAACCCGGAGGCTCCGGGCCAGCTCACCCTCATCGCGACCGTCACGTCTTCGGGGGCGGTCCCTCCGAGCGGGCCGGTCGAGTTCTTCGCCAACGGGGTGAGGCAGGACAGAAGCCAGTCCGACGACGGCGGCCGGGCCAGCCTGACCATGTCCCAGGTCCCGCAGCGAACTCATAAGTTCGTGGCCGCCTTCACGGGCACGAACCGGCTGGACCCCAGCGCCTCACCGATACTGACCGTGGCCGTCGGCCCCCGGGGAGTCTGCCCGGCACCGCCGGCGAGTCCGGCCACCCCCGCCGCCACCGCGAATGACAGCGGCCAAGGAGGCCAGGGCACGGTGAGGCGCCCGCGCGGCGACAGGGCGTTCAAGGCAAGGGACCGCGAACGCAACCGTCACCGCCACCCACGGTCCAGGCACCATCACCACTGGCGTTGACGGACGGCCCGGAGAACGTGCCTGCGAGGGGCCGGGAAAAGCCGGAACCACACCGCGACAGGGGGGCGGGAGAACATTCCTCCGGGGGTTCCGGGAGAAGCCGAGAGAAGCCGGAACCACACCGCGCCGCCCCGCCGTCACCGGCCGGGGCGGCGGCCCACCCGCCCGTCGCGGCGCGTCCGTCCCACCGGCCGGTGGCCGATGGGACGGACGCGCCGACGGGAAAGGAACCGGTGTGGATCACGCGGCACCTCGGGGCGGGCGCGAGGACCGAGAGCGAGGGCGGAGAGCGGGGGCCGGGAGCGAGGGCCGAGAGCGTACTCACAAGCAAGCACTCGGCAGGGAAGATCGAAAGCTCTGAAACTTTCATGGTTCGCGAAAAAGGTCGCCCGGATCGCAGCAGCCTGGCGGCATGGGCCTCGAAACATCGACGTAACCGAAGGCACATGCCATTGACATCCCGTTCACCGTCTCCAGAATCCCTTATGGGAGCGCTCCCACCCCCTCTCTCCCCTGCTTGATCTGATGCGGTGCCACCACCAGCGAATTCGCATCGATCCCCACCCACGGAGGCCCATTTCATGCACCTGTTCCCCTTCAAAGCGGGAGCGCTCCCACGCTTCCGGAGACGGGTCGCCGCGCTGGCGCTGCTCAGCCTGGCGGCTGGGACGACCACCGCGCTGGCAGCCTCCCCCGCCCTCGCGGCCGTCGCCTGTGACGTGACGTACACCACCAACGACTGGCAGGGCGGCTTCACCGCCAATGTGTCCATCAAGAACCTGGGCGACCCGCTGACCGGCTGGACCCTCGGGTTCAGCTTCCCGACGACCACCCAGAGAGTCACCCAGGGCTGGAGCGCCACCTGGGCGCAGAGCGGCCAGGCCGTCACCGCCCAGAACCTCGCCTGGAACGGCAACCTGGCCACCGGCGCCTCGACCAGCATCGGTTTCAACGGCAGCTGGTCCGGGTCCAACCCCAAGCCGACCGCCTTCACGATCAACGGCACCACCTGCGGGGGAACCCCCGTCAACCAGCCGCCCACGGTGAGCGTCACCGGTCCGGCGGCCGGGGCCACCTTCGCCGCGCCCGCGACGGTGCCGATCACCGCGAACGCGACCGACAGCGACGGCACCGTCTCCAAGGTCGACTTCTTCAACGGCAGCACGCTGCTGGGCACCGACACCAGCGCGCCGTACGCCTACAACTGGACGAGCGTCGCCGCCGGGAGCTACTCCCTCACCGCGAGGGCGACCGACGACAAGGGCGCGACCACCACCTCCTCCCCCGTGGGGATCACGGTCACCGCCGACTCGGCCCCCGCCGTGGTCGTCACCCCGGCCACGATCGCCGTCTCCGAGGGCAGCACGGCCGACCTCTCGGTCAAACTCTCCAAGGCCCCGTCCGCGAGCGTCACCGTGGCGACCGCGAGGACGAGCGGTGACACCGACCTGACCGTCTCCTCCGGCGCGTCGCTGACCTTCACCACCGCCAACTGGAACACGGCCCAGACGGTACGGGTCGCGGCGGCCGAGGACACCGACCAGACCTCCGGCAGCGCCGAGTTCACCTCCACCGCCACCGGCCACACCTCGGCCAAGGCGACCGCCACCGAGGTCGACAACGACTCGGGCGGCGGCGACAACGAGTACATCCAGCGCTTCACCGCGATGTACAACAAGCTCAAGGACCCGGCGAACGGCTACTTCTCGCCGCAGGGCGTGCCCTACCACTCCGTCGAGACCTTCATGGTCGAGGCGCCGGACCACGGGCACGAGACCACCTCCGAGGCCTACAGCTACTACCTGTGGCTGGAGGCGGCGTACGGCAAGGTGACCGGCGACTGGAGCAAGTTCAACGACGCCTGGGCCTCGATGGAGAAGTACATCATCCCGGCCACCGCCGACCAGCCGACCAACTCCTTCTACAACCCGTCCAAGCCCGCCACGTACGCCGGTGAGTGGGACGACATCAAGCAGTACCCGTCCAAGCTGGACGGCGGCGTGAGCGTCGGCGTCGACCCGATCGCCAACGAGCTGAAGACGGCGTACGGCACCAGCGACGTCTACGGCATGCACTGGCTGCTGGACGTGGACAACACCTACGGCTTCGGCCGCTGCGGGGACGGGACCACCAAGCCCGCCTACATCAACACCTACCAGCGCGGCCCGGAGGAGTCGGTCTTCGAGACCATCCCGCAGCCGTCCTGCGACACCTTCAAGCACGGCGGCCCGAACGGGTTCCTGGACCTGTTCACCGGTGACAGCTCCTACGCCAAGCAGTGGAAGTACACCAACGCCCCCGACGCCGACGCCCGCGCCGTCCAGGTCGCCTACTGGGCGCACACCTGGGCCACGGAGCAGGGCAAGGCCTCGCAGGTCTCGGCCACGGTCGCCAAGGCCGCGAAGATGGGCGACTACCTGCGCTACGCGATGTACGACAAGTACTTCAAGAAGCAGGGCTGCACCAGCACCTCCTGCGCGGCCGGAACCGGCAAGGACAGCTCGGCCTACCTGCTGAGCTGGTACTACGCCTGGGGCGGCGCCAACGACACCTCCGCCGGATGGGCCTGGCGGATCGGCTCCAGCCACAACCACTCCGGCTACCAGAACCCGATGGCCGCATGGGTGCTGTCCAGCGTGGACGCGCTCAAGCCCAAGGGCGCGACCGCCGTACAGGACTGGACCACCAGCACCAAGCGGCAGCTGGAGTTCTACCGCTGGCTCCAGTCGACCGAGGGCGCGATCGCCGGTGGCGCCACCAACAGCTGGCAGGGCCACTACGCGGCCCCGCCGTCGACGCTGCCCACCTTCTACGGGATGGCCTACGACTGGCAGCCGGTCTACCACGACCCGCCGTCCAACCAGTGGTTCGGCTTCCAGGCGTGGTCGATGGAGCGGGTCGCGGAGCTGTACTACGCGACCGGCAACGCCGACGCCAAGCTCGTGCTGGACAAGTGGGTCAAGTGGGCCACCGACAACACCACGATCAACGCCGACGGGACCTACCAGATCCCCTCGACGCTGGTGTGGACCGGCCAGCCCGACACCTGGAACCCGAGCAACCCCGGGACCAACTCCAACCTGCACGTGAGCATCAGGGACTACACGACCGACGTGGGCGTGGCGGGCTCGTACGCCAAGGTGCTGACCTACTACGCCGCCAAGTCCGGTAACGCCACGGCCAAGGCCGTCGCCAAGGGCCTGCTCGACGGCATGTGGCGCAACAACCAGGACGCCAAGGGCGTGTCGGTCGCCGAGACCAAGGCCGACTACCGGCGCCTCAACGACCCGGTCTACGTGCCCCCGGGCTGGACCGGCAAGATGCCCAACGGCGACACGATCAACTCGAGCTCGACCTTCATGTCCATCCGGTCCTTCTACAAGAACGACCCGGACTGGCCGAAGGTGGACGCCTACCTGAAGGGCACCGGCCCCGCGCCGTCCTTCAACTACCACCGGTTCTGGGCGCAGGTGGACGTGGCCGTCGCCCTCGCCGAGTACGGCCGTCTCTTCCCCTGACCCCCTCCTCGGGTCCGGCCCTCCCTCAGGCCGGACCCGAGCCCGACCTGAGCCCGAGCCGGGCCCGACCTGAGCCCGACCCGGGCCCGACCCCCTGAGACCTCGGGGCGTGGCGGCACCCCTGACCTGCTGCCACGCCCTGAGCACCACCTCCGAGAGGCGCACCCCCCAATGAAGAGAACCCTGGCGGCGCTCGCGCTGCTGGCGCTGGCGGCCGTCCCGGTGACGGTGCCCGCCACCGGCGCCCAGGCCGCGGCGCCCGCCTTCGCGTACGGCGAGGCCCTGCAGAAGTCCATCTGGTTCTACGAGGCCCAGCAGTCGGGGACGCTGCCGAGCTGGAACCGCGTCGGCTGGCGCGGCCCCTCCGGGCTCGGCGACGGCCAGGACGCCGGGCTCGACCTGACCGGCGGCTGGTACGACGCGGGTGACCACGTCAAGTTCGGCCTGCCGATGGCGGCCAGCGCGACGATGCTGGCCTGGGGCGCGGTGGAGTACCGCGACGCGTACGCCTCCTCCGGGCAGCTCACCCACCTGCTGAACAACCTCAAGTTCGTCAACGACTACTTCATCAAGGCCCACCCGTCGGCGAACGTGCTGTACGGGCAGGTCGGCAACGGCGGCAAGGACCACGCCTGGTGGGGCCCGGCCGAGGCGATGCAGATGGAGCGGCCCGCGTACAAGATCGACGCCTCGTGCGGGGGGTCGGACCTGGCCGGGGAGACGGCGGCGGCGATGGCGGCCTCGTCGATCGTCTTCCGCCCGACAAATCCGACTTATGCCGACACGCTGGTGGGGCACGCCAAGCAGCTCTACACCTTCGCCGACACCGTGCGGAAGAAGTACAGCGACTGCATCACCGACGCCTCGGGCTACTACCAGTCGTGGAGCGGCTACAACGACGAGCTGGTCTGGGGCGCCATCTGGCTGCACCGGGCCACCCAGGACGCCTCCTACCTGGCCAAGGCCGAGTCGTACTACGACAACCTCGGCACCGAGCCGCAGTCCACCGTCAAGTCGTACAAGTGGACGATCGCCTGGGACGACAAGTCCTACGGCGCCTACGTGCTGCTGAACAAGCTGACCGGCAAGCAGAAGTATCTCGACGACGCCAACCGCTGGCTCGACTTCTGGACGGTCGGGGTCAACGGGCAGCGGGTGCGATACTCCCCCGGCGGACAGGCCGTGCTCGACCGGTGGGGGTCGCTGCGCTACGCGGCCAACACCTCGTTCGCGGCGCTGGTGCACGCCGACTCGATCACCGACGCGACACGTAAGACGAGATATCACGACTTCGCGGTCAGGCAGATCAACTACGCGCTCGGCGACAACCCGCGCAGCTCCTCGTACGTGATCGGGTTCGGCGCGAACCCGCCGAGGAACCCGCACCACCGCACCGCGCACGGCTCGTGGACCGACCAGATGACCAACCCGGTCGAGACACGCCACACCCTGTACGGCGCCCTCGTCGGCGGCCCGCCCGACCCCGACGACAAGTACACGGACAAGCGCGACGACTACGTGATGAACGAGGTCGCCACCGACTACAACGCGGGCTTCACCAGCGCCCTCGCCCGCCTCTACCGCGAGTACGGCGGGGCCCCCGCCGCGAACTTCCCCGTGGCGGAGACCCCCGACGGCCCCGAGATCTTCGTGGAGGCCGGGGTGAACGCCTCCGGCTCGGCGTTCACCGAGATCAAGGCCATCGTGCGGAACCAGTCGGCCTGGCCGGCCCGCCCGCTCGCCAACGGCTCGTTCCGCTACTACTTCACCCTCGACGGCACCACGACCGCGAGCCAGGTCTCCGTGACCTCCGCCTACAACCAGTGCAAGGCCCCGACCGGACCGACCCTGCTGTCCGGGAAGACCTACTACGTCACCATTGACTGCTCGAACACCTCGATCGCCCCGGCGGGGCAGTCGCAGCACCGGCGCGAGGTGCAGTTCCGCCTCGCCAGCACCGGGACGTGGGACCCGTCCAACGACTGGTCGTACACCGGTGTCGCCACCACGCCGGGCGCGACCCCGGTGCGGGTGCAGAACATGACGGTCTACGCGGGAACGACGAAGATCTGGGGCAACCCGCCCGGCGACGAGCCTCCTCCGGAGGACGACACCGTGGCGCCGTCCCGGCCGGGCAAGCCCGCCGTCTCCGCGATCACCGGAAGCGGCGCCACCCTGACCTGGACGGCCTCGACCGACAACACGGGCGTCACCGGCTACGACGTCTACCGGGGGACGACGAGGGTCGCCACCTCCGCCACCACCTCGTACGCCCTCACCGGCCTGACCCCCTCGACGGCGTACACCGTGCACGTGGTGGCCAGGGACGCGGCGGGCAACTCCTCCGAGGCGTCCGAGAGCACCGCGTTCACCACGACGACGGCCCCGGCGGGCGGCTGCACGGCCACGTACGCGGTCGGCAACAGCTGGCAGGGCGCCTTCCAGGCCGAGGTCACCGTCAAGAACGAGGGCGCCTTGGCGATCACCGGCTGGACGGTGACCTGGAGGTTCCCCAACGGCCAGACGATCAGCCAGCTCTGGAACGGCACGCACACCCAGACGGGAGCGGACGTGTCGGTCAGGAACGTGGCCTGGAACGGCGCCCTCGCCCCGAACGCCTCGGCGTCCTTCGGCTTCACCGCGAGCCAGAACGGCACCAACGGCGTCCCCACCCCGGTGACCTGCACCACCGGCTGACACCCCGCCCCGGCGGCCCGTTACGGCATCCCATGCCGTAACGGGCCACCCCCTCCGGCGACCACCGCGAACCGATACCCCGCTCCCCCGTTGTCCAGGCGTCCGTCCCTCCCGCCGGACGCCTCATCGCCCCGGCCGGGCGCGACGACCCCTCCGCCCGGCCGGGCACCCCCCGATCGAGGTAGGTCATGCGAATCAGACTGGCGCTGCTCGCGGCGCTCCTTTTTCCGTTTCTCGTCTCCATACCGCCCGCCCACGCCGCCGTCGGCCTCCGCGTGAGCGGTACGCGAATCCTTGAGGCGAACGGCAACGCGTTCGTCATGCGGGGCACCAGTCACGCGCACACCTGGTACGCGACCCAGACCAGCTCGTTCGCGAACATCAAGTCGCTCGGCGCGAACACCGTCAGGGTGGTGCTCAGCGGCGGGCGCTGGACCGCCAACGGCGTCTCCGACGTGGCGAACGTCGTCTCGCTCTGCAAGCAGAACAAACTCATCTGTGTCCTGGAAAATCATGACACCACTGGGTACGGCGAGCAGAGCGGCGCGTACACCCTCGACCAGGCCGTGGACTACTGGATCAGCGTCAAGAGCGCGATCGTCGGCCAGGAGGACTACGTCGTCCTCAACATCGGCAACGAGCCCTTCGGCAACAACGCGACCACCCCCGGCTGGACCCAGGCCACCTCGGCCGCGATCACCCGGCTGCGAAGCAACGGGTTCCAGCACCTGATCATGGCGGACGCGCCCAACTGGGGCCAGGACTGGGGCTTCACCATGCGCGACAACGCGGCCACGGTCTTCGCCGCCGACCCGCAGCGCAACACGGTCTTCTCCGTCCACATGTACGGGGTGTTCGACACGGCCGCGGAGGTCACCTCCTACCTGCAGGCGTTCCAGACCGCGGGACTGCCGCTGGTGATCGGCGAGTTCGGCTTCAACCACTCCGACGGCAACCCCGACGAGGACACGATCATGGCCCAGGCGCAGGCCAGGGGGGTCGGCTACCTCGGCTGGTCGTGGAGCGGCAACGGCGGCGGCGTCGAGTATCTCGACCAGGTGACCAACTTCAACGTCGCCAGCCTCACCACCTGGGGACAGCGCCTGTTCAACGGGGCGAACGGCATCGCGCAGACCTCCGTCGAGGCCACGATCTACGGCGGCACCGGCACCCCCGACACCGAGGCGCCGACCAGGCCCGGCACACCCACCGCCTCGGACATCACCTCGACCGGGGCCCGGCTGTCCTGGACCGCCTCCACCGACAACCGCGCGGTCACCGGCTACGACGTCTTCCGGGGAACCACCAGGATCGGCTCGTCGGCGACCAACTCGATCACCCTGACCGGCCTCACCGCGCAGACGGCCTACACCGTCACCGTCGTCGCCCGCGACGCCGCGGGGAACGCCTCGACCGCCTCGGCGGCGACGACCTTCACGACCACCTCGACCCCGCCGAGCGGCTGTACCTCGACCTACCGCACGGGCAACTCCTGGCAGGGCGGATTCCAGGGCGAGGTCACCGTCCGCTGCACCGCGGCCGTCATCGGCTGGCGAACCGTCCTCACCTATCCCTCCGGCGTGAACATCAGCCAGTCGTGGAGCTCCACCCTCTCCGCGGCCCCCCCGGTCTTCACCTTCACCAACGCCGCCTGGAACGGGTCCGTCCCCGCCGGGGGATCCACCACCTTCGGCTTCATCGGCACCTGGTCCGGCACGGGCACCCCGCCCACCCCCACCATCTCCTAGCCGTACCCGGCGGCCTTACCCCCGCGCCGGCGGCCTCCCGCCGTACGCCGGGCGGTGAGGCCGCCGTCACCGGCGGCCTCACCGCGGCCCCGTGACCGGTTCACACCGGCCACGGGGCTCCCCCGCAGCGCGCCCGGATCGGGACGCGGGCGTGGTCCGGCGATCGGGAGACCCGGTCAGTCGTCGAACCCGAAGCCGCCCCAGCCGCTGCTGTTCCTGTTCTCCAGGCGGTTGAAGTTGTTGTTGTGGTTGTTGATACGGATCCTGAAGTTCTGTCGGTGGTGGTGCCGGTGCCGGCCCCAGCCGCCCCAGCCGCCGCCGCCGCAGCAGCCGCGACCACAGCGGCGACCGCAGCCACCGCCACCCCAGGTCGGGAAGGCCGCGGCGGTGATCGTGGCGGTCGTCGCGCCGGCGCTCGCGACCGTAGTCGCCGCACCCATACCGACGGCCCCGCCGGTCAGCGCCACAGTGAACGCGAGCCCTGCGATAGCACTCTTGAACTTGGGCATTGCTTTTCCCCTCGAAAGGTTCAATTACCCCGATTACCGGCATTTCTGGATCGGCCGGAAATCACTAGAGGTGGCCATATATGAGCCATCCCTGCTTGTCATGCTTTCCTGCCATGTCTGCCCATAAACGGTAATTCGATCCTTTTACACGGCGATTGTCCACTTATTGTTGTCGTTAAACTCTTATGGGTCGCTTTGTGGCGAAATGTCCTTTATGTTCCATGAGGAATCGCGGCCGGTGGAGACCACGGCGGCGTCCCGGACGCTCTCGGCCCCGGATCTCGCGGTGGCGAGAGCGGCGTCCACCGGCTGACCGGCCCGCCCTTCTCAGGAGGGACGCGCGTCGATGCCGTACCTGTGCAGCGCGGAGACCATCCAGCGCGAGAGGCGTGCGTGACCGGCGAGGGTGGGGTGGACACCGTCGGGCAGGACCGCTCCGCGACCCCAGCCCCGGCCGTGCGGGCCGAGGGGTTCGAACGGGTCGAGGAAGGGGACCTCCTGCCGATCGGCGGCGAGCAGGACGGCCTCCCTCACGCCGTAGGCCCACCGGGGAGCCTTGGTCATCCAGATCGGGCCGACCAGCACGATCCTGGTGTGCGGCCATCGCCGCCTGACCAGCTCCAGCAGGTGGACGGCCGCGCTCTCGATCCTGGCGGCTCCGATCCGGCGGTCGTTGCGCCCGCCGGAGATGATCAGCATGTTGGGCTCGGGGCGCCAGGAGAGCTCCTTGACGAAGGAGTCCTGGAAGGTCCGGCCCACCCTGCCGGGGTTGACGAAGCCCGTTCCCGCGGCGCCGGCGGTGATCAGCTGCCAGCCCAGCTGCCGCGCGACCCGGGCCGCGTAACCGTCCCATGCCCGTACGGGACCCGACCCGACCGTGAAGCTGTCGCCGACGATCATGACGAGCGGGGCCGGGGGCGGTGAGGTGGACGGGGATTCCGCACCGCCGGTCATCGGCGTGGTCGCGCCACCTCCGAGGCTGCATCCAGAAACAAGGGAGGAAACCGCTACAAGAAATGCGACCGTGGACGCCCACGGTCGTCTACGTACGGGCGCGCGCATGCCACCTCGGGAAACGTCGGACTCCCGACATGATTGCAGATGTCCGCCGGTGACCGTGGCCACTCGGCCCCACAGGCTCGACCAGACCCACGGGTCCGGTTCGGCCCCATCAGATCAGAGCGGCACCATCGGAGCGGAACGGCACCGTCCGGACCGCGACGGCCCGGCCTGGCGCCATCAGACAGGGGTGACGTTCCGGGACGGGGACGGGGACGGGGACGGGGACGGGTCAGCTGACATCGGACGCGCTGGCGGACCAGGTGTTGCAGTAGGCGATCCTGGCGTACTTCCAGCCCTGGTGGAGCCAGGCGGCGTAGTGATCTCCGCTGCCGTGGTCACGCCGGGGGTTGCCGTTCTGGTCGTCGCCGCGCCCGAACTCCGTCCGCAGGACCTCCTGCCAGCGCGCGTTGGTGACTCCCAGCGGGACCCGTACGGTGCGGACGAAGGCCCCGGAGAGGCACTGCGCCTGGAGTTCGTGGCGGCGGGAGTGGGAGTCCTGGGCGGTACGGGACTTGTTGGACACCTCCCACCACCAGGCTCCGCCGATGCCCGCCATGCTCTGCACGTGGTGCGCGTACTCGTGGGCGAGCACGGCCAGGTAGGGCACGTGGTTCCTGGCGGGGTCGACGTCGCCGCTCTGCTCGATCACATGGCTCAGGCCGATGTACATGCCCCGGTTGGACGGGCAGTAGTAGGCGGAGGCGCCGGCGTCGGGGTAGGTGCCGCAGGGCCCCCGTCCCGGACGGGACCAGTAGACCTTGCGCGCCGGGAGGAAGACCGCGCCGGCCTGGGAGAACTTCGCCGACCACGCCCGCTCCAGGCAGTCGGTGACGGCGTTGAGATAGGACAGCATGTCGCGGGGCTGGGTCGAGGGCCGCGGGGCGCGGCACGAGGTGGGCCGCATCAGGCCCGTGCCGTACAGCGGGTTGCGCTTGAGCCGGGCCGAGGTGTCCGAGCGCCGCATGTAGCGGAGGTCGACGGCCATGTTCCGCCGCGCGGCGACCGGCGTGATCTCGACGTCGCCCAGCGAGCCGAGGTTCAGTTTCTCCGGCGGGGTGAAGTCCGGCGTGGTGATCTCCGTGTCACCCGTCTGCCGGGGAGGCGCGCTCCCCGTCGCCACCGGGGCCGTCCCGGGACCGGCGGGAACATCGGCCTCCTCCTCGCCGACCAGACCCGCGATCACCACGACAGCGGCGAACGCCAAGGCCAGGACACCGAGTACGCCGAAGGCCAGCGGGTTCGACCCCCGTGGGCGCATGCGACCGCCTCTCCAAAGAGTGGATCTCCGGGCGGCAATCTAGCGGATGTAGCCACATATGGGTTTATGAGTAGGAAAAAATGGATACCGAGTCGGCCGTCACGGGCCAGTGGATCTCGCTAAGCTCCCGACACATGGCGGCATCTTTCTCGCACCGAGCGGCTTTCTCGCGCCGAGTGACCCCCTCGCGCCGAGTGACTTTCTCGCGCCGAGCAGCCGGGAGCCTGGCCGCGACGGCCATCCTCGCGCTGGCACTCGGCGCGTCCCCCGCCCTCGCGTCCACGACCCCCGTGTCCACGGCCCTCGTGTCCACGGCCCTGGCGAACAGCCCGACCGGCGCGGAGTCCCCCCGGGCGGGGCAGGCCGGGGCGGGGTCCTCCCACGCCGGGCGAAGCGCCCAGGCCGCGCGGGCCGTACGGACCGCGCAGGCCGGGCAGGCCGGGCAGGCCGCACGGTCCGCGCAGGCCGGCAAGGTGACGAGCACGACGGTCCAGCTGGAGCTCCGGCAGGACGGCGTGCTCCACGTCAAGGAGGAGGTCACCTTCGAGGGTGACGCGCCCTCGCGCGGCATCGTCGACCGGACCCGATACGACGACAGCAACGACCGGCTCTACCAGGTCACCGGCCTCAAGGGCGACGCCACGCTGACCGGCGAGACCATCACCCTGAAGGGCACCGGAAGCGCCACCCTGGAGTACGACGTCAAGGGCGCCGTCACGCCGCTGGCCGACGCCCAGGAGCTGCGGTGGTACGCGGTGGGCGCCTGGTCCGTCCCGGTCGATCAGGCCAAGGTCAGCGTGACCGGGCCGGCCACGATGCAGAGCCTGTCGTGCTTCGCCGGTCCCCTGAGCTCGGCGATCGCCTGCACCGAGGCCTCCATGGACCACACGGGCGTCACCGCCGAGTTCGGGCAGCAGGACCTCGGCGCCGGTGAGGTGCTCACCGTGGTGATCGGCTATCCCACCGGTGCCACCCAGGGCGCGCCGATCCTGGAGCGCCGCTTCGAGCTGTCGAACGCCTTCACCCTGAACGCCGTCACCGGCGGCGCGCTGGCCGGCCTGCTGTTCCTGCTGCTCGGCGGCCTCGCCCTCCTCTACCGGACCCGGGGCCGCGACGCCCGCGTGGTCGGCCACGAGTCGGGCTCGCTCAGCGGCGTCGAGAACGGCCACTTCACCCCGCCGGACGGCGTCCGCCCCGGCCAGATCGGCACCCTCATGGACGAGCAGGCCGACGTGATCGACGTGACCGCCACGATCATCGACCTGGCCGTCCGGGGGTACCTCAGGATCGACGAGCAGCCCCGGCAGACGTACGAGACCCCCGACTGGAGGCTCGTACGGATGCCGGCCGCCCAGGTCGTCTCGCTGATGCCCTACGAGCGGGAGCTCTACGACGCCATCTTCGACGGCCGTGACACGGTGCTGCTCTCGGAACTCCAGGGATCGTTCGGGGCCAAGCTGGGCAAGGTCCGCGAGGCGCTCTACCGCGACGTGGTCACGCAGGGCTGGTTCGCCCGCCGTCCCGACACCGTCCGCACCCGCTGGACGACCCTCGGCGTGGTCCTCACCGGGCTCGGCGTCCTCGCCACCGTCGCGCTGGCCTGGTTCACCACGTACGGGGTGCTCGGCCTGGCTCTGATCATCGCCGGTGCCGCCCTGGCCGTGGGCGGCCAGTACATGCCCGCCAAGACCGCCAAGGGCGCGGGCGCCCTCGCCCACACCCTTGGCTTCAGGGAGTACCTGTCCGGTGCGGACATCGGCGGGGACGTCCCGGTGGCCCAGCGGGTGGAGCTGTTCTCCCGCTACCTGCCCTACGCCGTGATCTTCGACAGCGTCGACCGCTGGGCCCGCGTGGTCTCCTCGGTCACCGGCAACGGCCAGCAGGCCGACCACCTGTACTGGTATCACGGCCCGGCCGAGTGGGACCTGTCCAGGTTCGCCGACTCGATGCGGACCTTCACCATGACCACCTCGGGGGCGATCTCCACCACCCGCCAGTTCCGCTCCCTGTAGGCGACCCGCGGGAAGCCGGGGCCGTCACGTCACGGCACCCGGCTCAGGCGGATCTCGCCCACGGGACGCCCTCCGCCGAGCAGGACCCCGGCGGCGAGCTCGTCGAGCCCGGGGGCCTCGAAGCCGAGGGCGGTCAGGGCCGCGACGGTGACCGGGACCCGGGCGCGCTGGCCGCCGTCCTCGATCTTGACGGTTCCCGAGCGCCCGTCGGTGAAGACGAAGGCGTCGAAGGCCTCGGCCCCGGCCTTGACCAGCAACCCGGGGACCGCCCGCATCAGCCGGGCCTCCGGGCGGGTGCTACCCGACGTCCACTCGGGGTGGGCGCGGAAGGCGTCGGCGACACGGCGCTCCGGGCTGTCCTGGCCGGCCCTGACGAGGGCGCGGAACGCCCGGGTCACGCCCAGCATCGAGACGAAGAACAGCGGGGCACCGCAGCCGTCCACCCCGCTGGCGGCGACGCGCTCGCCGGTCAGCTCCTCCACCGTGGCGCGCACGGCCCGCTGCAGCGGATGCGCCGGGTCGAGGTAGGTCTCCAGCGGCCAGCCGTTGACCGCGCAGGTGGCGAGCATCGCCGCGTGCTTGCCCGAGCAGTTCATGTAGACCCTGGCCCGACCCCCGCCGGAGCGCAGCACCTCGTCGCGGGAGGCGACGTCCTCCGGCAGGTCCTCCGGACAGCCGAGCGCGCCCTCGTCCAGCCCGGCACCGGCCAGGATCCTCCGTACCCCGTCCACGTGGAACGGCTCCCCCGCGTGACTCGCGCACGCCAGCGCGAGCAGCTCCCCCTCCAGGGGGAGCCCGGCGCGCACCATGGCGAGCGCCTGCAGGGGCTTCATGGACGAGCGCGGCGACACCAGGGCGTCCACCTCCCCGTGAACCCTCACCAGCGACCCGTCGGCGGCCACCGCGAGCATTCGCGCCCGATGGGTGGACTCCACGAACCCCGAGCGGACAACCTCGACGAACAATGACTCAGCAGACACCTTTGTCTCCTTTCGCCCGAAGTCTAGGGATGCCCGGGAACACGGGATGATGGGGGCATGCGTGCGGTCGTACAGCGGGTGAGTTCAGCGTCGGTGGTGGTGGACGGCGTGACGGTCGGGGCGATCGACGAGCCGGGGCTGCTGGTCCTGGTCGGCGTGACCCACACCGACACGCCCGCCGAGGCGGCCAGGCTCGCCGCCAAGCTCTGGGGCCTGCGGATCCTCTCCGGCGAGAAGTCCTGCTCCGACATCGGCGCGCCCCTCCTGGTGGTCAGCCAGTTCACCCTGTACGGCGACACCCGCAAGGGCCGCCGTCCCACCTGGCAGGCCGCCGCTCCGGGTCCGGTCGCCGAACCGCTGGTGGAGGCGGTCTGCGCCGAGCTGCGCGGGCTGGGCGCCCGCGTGGAGACGGGGGTGTTCGGCGCCGACATGAAGGTCGGGCTGACCAACGACGGCCCGATCACCCTGGTCCTGGACATCTGAACCCCCCGAAGTCTCCTGGGGACCGTACGGCACCCAGGGAGCTTGTCAACGGCCATGCCCATCACAGGGGTCCGGCGCCTCCTGGGACCGTACGTACGCCCCCGGGGAGGCCGGAACGGCCCGGGACGCGACCTCGGGGGCGGCCGGAGACCGTGACGGCGACGTCCGAGCACACGGGACGTCCGAGCACGCGGAACAGGAGGGCCGGAGCGGTCGAACACCGTGACGCGACATCCGGGCCTGCCGAAGCGGCCCGCCCGGAACGCGCGACGTCGTTGGTCGTCAGTTGTCAGTTGTCAGTCGTCGGTCGTCGGTCGTCAGCGGATGCGGCGGCGCAGGCTCGGGTCGATCTGGACGTTGCGCCCGGCGTCCGGCGGCACGATGACCTCCTGGGACGCGGCCACCCCTCCGGCCTCCAGCGTGGCGTCCACCGGCACGGTCCGCTTGACCACGGCCAGCGCGACCGGGCCCAGCTCGTGGTGACGCGCCGAGCTCCCCACGAAACCGATCTCCGCGCCGTCGAGGGTCACCGGGGCACCGTGCTTGGGCAGGGTGTCGACGCTGCCGTCCAGGTGCAGGAAGACCAGGCGGCGCGGCGGGTGACCGAGGTTGTGGACGCGGGCCACGGTCTCCTGCCCCTTGTAGCAGCCCTTGTTGAGGTGGAGGGCCGAGCCGATCCAGCCCACCTCGTGCGGGATCGTCTTGTGGTCGGTCTCGAAGCCCAGGCGGGGACGGTGCCCCTCGATCCGCAGCGCCTCGTACGCCCAGAGCCCGGCGAGCCTCAGCCCGAGCCGCCCGGCCAGCAGGTCGCGCGGGAGCAGGATGTCCCGCCCGACGGCGACGGCGCCCTCGGGCAGGCCGGGGTGCGCCTCCCCCGCCACGGAGACCACGGCGTAGCGCTCCGTCACGTCGGCGACCTCGACCCTCAGCATGAACCGCATCTTGTCGAGGAACGCGGCCACCTCGGCTCCGGTGCCCGGCTCGACGTGGGCCCACACCGCCTCGCCGTCGTCGGCGAGGACGAGGTGGTGCTCCACCCTGCCCTGGGCGTCCAGCAGGAGCGTCTCGGTGGGCTGACCGGGTTTCAGGTCGTCGAGTTTCTGCGAGCTGAGGCTGTTGAGCCAGCTCAGACGGTCGGGCCCGGAGATCCGGACGACCTCGCGGTTGCTCCGGTCGACCATCGCCTCTCCGGCGAGCAGCGCGCGCTGCTCGGCGAACGGGTCGCCGTAGTGTCCGGCGACGTCGGCGTCGGGGGTCTCAGCCGCGACCGCGCCGGGAGTGTCCAGCAGAGGGCTTCGCATACACACAGCCTACGAGGCCCCGCCGGTGCGAACGGCAGCGGCTCCGCCCCGCTCACGAGGCGGATTCCGGGGTACCCACCTGTTCCGGCGGCTCGGGAACGAAAGGATCACCGGGACTCCGCCCACCTCGGCGGTCGCCACATGATCCGGACACGAGCCCGGTCGAACCACACGATCGGAGGATCGACAGGGTCGTCCACCCACCTTGGCGGTGAGATCGGCCGCCCCGTTCGTCACGCGGTTCGAGCGGGGGTCGGTCGAGACGCGCGGTTATTGTGTGGATCTGCCCTGCCGCCTCCCATACAGTCGCCGCAGCGCGACTTCGTCATCGGGAGCAGATCATGCGAGTGCACTATCCCCGCACTCCTCACCTGCCCTGGTCTCCGGGGGCCGCCTCGGACGACGTGCGTGCCGGGAGCCTGTCGGGGCTGGTGGGCCGGGAGGTCGTCGTCACCGAGAAGCTCGACGGGGAGAACACCACCCTGTACCCGGACGGGACGCACGCCCGTTCGCTGGACTCGGCGCACCATCCGTCCCGCGCGTGGGTCAAGGCCCTGCACGGCAGGATCGCCAGGTTCATCCCGCCGGGCCGGCGGGTGTGCGGCGAGAACCTCTACGCCCGGCACTCCATCGAGTACCGGGACCTGGAGAGCTGGTTCTACGCCTTCTCCGTCTGGGACGGCGACCACTGCCTCGACTGGGACAGGACGGTGCGCCTGACCAGGCGGCTGGGGGTCCCGGTCCCGCCGGTGCTGTGGCGCGGCACCTTCGACGAGCGGACGCTGCGGGCCCTGCGCCTGGACCCGGCGCGGCGGGAGGGGTACGTCGTGCGGACCGTCGACGGGTTCCACCGGGAGGAGTTCCCCCACCGCATCGCCAAATGGGTGCGTCCACGCCATGTCCAGACGACCGAACACTGGATGCTCGCGCCCGTCGTCGAGAACGGCCTGGGGCCGGGCGCGGCACTGTGGGACGTGCGTTCGGGAGCCGATCCGGACGTGCCGGCGCTCCTCGCCGCGACGGGGGTGACGACCGGTGACCTGGCGGGACACGCGACACCGGCCGCCGGTGCCCGCGCGGCCACCGCGACACCGGCCTTCGACACCCGCGCCACCACCCCGATACCGGCCGTCGACACCCGCGCCGCCACCGCGCCGCCCGGATGGGGAGTGACGACTGGCGGCCCGGCGAGGCCCGCACCACCGGAAACCGCCGTCGAGCGCGCCGAGGCGGCCGTGGCCGACGTCTCCGCCAGGCTCGACCTGCTGGACCGGACGGGGGACGCCCGGCTGGCGGGCGTCATGGCCGCCCTGTTCCGTGGCACGCGCCGGTCCTGGCTGGCGCCCGCCCTGGTGGCCCCCCTCGGCATGCCCCTGGCGCGGCGGATCGCCGACCTCGTCGAGCTGCACCCCCGCCTGCACCGCGACTTCCCCGACGAGGCGCGCAGGACCGGCCTGGTGCGGCTGGCCGTCGCGGCCGACCTGGGAGTCCTGCACGCGGTCGCCGCCGCCGCGCTGACCGGGAGCGCGGACGGCGACGCCACCGGCGCGCGCGAGCAGGTCGCGTGGTCGGAGCTGCACGCCGACGAGGCCGGCCTGCTCGGCGAGGCGCCGCTGGAGCCGCTTCGTCTGGGCCTGCGCCAGGCGCTCGGCGGCTGCGAACCCGAGGTGGCGGACCGGTGCTGGGCCGAGACCCGGGAGGCTTACGCGCTGGGCCGGATCGCCACGGCCGAGGAAGGTCTGGCGCTGAGCCGACGCTGGCGTTCCGGCGGGTTTCCCCGGCTCGTCGTCATGGTCGGCCCGTCGGGCAGCGGAAAGAGCACGTTCGCCGGAAACCTCACGAACACCGGCGCCGTCGTCGCGCTCGACGACCTGCGCCAGGCGCGTGGATCCCGATCCGACCAGCGGGCCAATCCGGCGATCCTCCGCGAGGGCCTGCACCGGCTCGACGCGCTCCTCGCCGCCGGCGGAACCGTCGTGTGGGACGCCACGGCCCTGAACCGGCACCAGCGCTCCCTGGTGCACACCGTGGCCCGGGGGCGCGACGCGCTGACGACGCAGGCGGTCATGCTGGTCCCCGGCGACCTGCTGGCCCGGCGCAACGCGAGCCGTGCGCACCCGGTGCCGCCGGAGGTGCTCTCGGCCCAGCTTCGCCGTTTCTCCCCGCCGTACGCGGGAGAGACGCACCGTACCTGGTACATCGGGCCGGAGGGGACCGTCCTCGACGTCGCCGGAGCCCTCGACCGCGACGAGGTGTGAGCATGCGGACAAGCGAGGAGATCTTCCACCGGATCCGCTGGGATCCGCGGTTCGACCCGGCGCGGTTCGTCCTGGGGATAAATGTGCGCGGGGCCTCGCCCAAGCGCCTGCCGCTGCCCGCGTTCGTCCCCGGGGGCGACATCCCCTGGCACCGGATCCTGTTCGTCGAGGCCGACGGCGAGACGGTCTGGGACCGGTCGGCGGGGCTGGACCTCATCGACTCGTCGCAGGCCGGCCGGGTGCGCGATCCCCGCAGGCTCCGGGCGCCGTTCTTCACGGCCAAGACGCCGTTCGCCTGGGATCCGGTCGCGGGCTGGCGTCCCGCGCCACCCGTACCGGCCGGATACGCTCCGGCCGCGACGTGCCTGCGCGTGCTGACCTGGAACACCCTGTGGGACCGCTACGACAGCGACCGGCTGGACACCGCGCGGCGCCGTCCGCTGCTGCTGGAGCAACTGGAGCGGGCGGACGCGGACGTCATCGCGCTGCAGGAGGTCGAGGCCGAGCTGCTCGGCATGCTGCTGCGGGCCCCGTGGATCCGTTCCGCCTACACACTGAGCACCGACCCCGCGGGCCGGGACGTCGACGACGACGGACTCCTCCTGCTCACCCGCCTGCCCGTGCTGGAGGCGGGCGCGCACGCCCTTGGCCCGCACAAGGCCGTCACCGCCGTCACGGTGGGGTCCGCCGCCGGACCGATCGTGGTGGCCGTCACGCATCTCAGCAGCGACCACTCCGACAACGGTCCCGCCCGGCGTGGAGCCGAACTCGCCCGGCTCGCCGAGGTGCTGCTCGGCGTGGACGGGGACGTGATCCTGGCGGGCGACCTCAACGACGGCGGGAGCGGGCCAGCCGAGGTGCTGGGCCTGCGGGACGCCTGGACCGAGATCCACGGCCCCGGCGACCTGACCGCCACCTTCGATCCGCGGGTCAACCCGCTGGCGGCCCTCTCCTCGCTCTCCGGCCGCGCGTCCCGGCTCGATCGCGTGCTGCTGCGCGGCCACGACCTGCGGGTCACGGCCGCGGCTCTGCGGGGCGACTCCCCGGCGGCCGGCGGCCTGTTCGTGTCGGACCACTACGGCGTCGTCGTGGACGTCGCCACCGGGTACGTCTCCTCCGATGTCCCCGGCTCCCCGGGGACACACGGCCCTTCGGGGATCTCCGGCTCCTCGGGGACGCACGGTGCTTCGGGGATCCCCGACTCCTCGAAGACGCACGGCTTCCCCGGCGTCCTCGACGCGCGGCCGACGGCGCGGACGGCGGTGGTCTGGATCCCCCCGGCCGAACTCTGGCCGGCGATCCAGGAGATCCGCCGGGAACACGACCCCCAGAGCCGCCGGTGGCCGCCGCACGTCACGGTGATGTTCGGTTTCGTACCGGAATCCTCCTTCGAGCAGGCGGCTCACGTCCTGTCCGCCGCCACGGCCGCGATCCCCCCGTTCACCGCCCGTCTGCAAGGCGTTCGCGCCTTCTCCCATCGTGACGGCTCCACGGTCTGGCTCGACCCGGCATCGGGCGGGCCGGAACCCTGGGCCGCGCTACGCGCCGCGCTGGAGCGCGGTTTCCCACACTGCCTGGGCCGCCCCGACGGCTACACACCGCATCTGACCTTGGGAAGGGGCCGGGATCCCGAACGGTTCGCCGCCGACTGGGAGATACAACTGGGCAGGGAAACGGCGCAGGTCGGCGAGCTGGTCTTGCTGTCACGCCGGGGCGAGGAACCCATGCGGCCCCGGGCGGCCGTCGCCCTCGGAACGGGCGAGGTGCGCTGGCTCGACCATGGGACGCACCTGCCCGGCTCCCCGCCGGCCCCGGCGCCTACCCCGGAGGACGATTCCGGGGAGGCCCGAGCCCGGGAGGTCGTGGAGCGGCTGCGGTGTTCGCTGACGGAGGGGGTCGTCCACGTCGCCGGGTCACGGCGCCTGGGCTGCGCCCTGGCCGACGCGGACCTGGACCTGGTGGTGGCGCTGCCCTCGACGGCCGACCTCGCGGACGTCGAGGCGCGGGTGAGGGCGGCCCTGCCGGAGGCGACCGGGTTGCGACGCGTGATCGGCGCCAGGGTGCCCGGCCTCCGGTTCCGGGTCGGCGACCTGGACGTCGATCTGGTCGTCGTACCGGTCACGGGTGTCACGGAGGTCACGCACACCGCGAGGATCACAGACATCACGAAGTTCACGGAGGATACGGCGGCCACGAACACCGCCGGAGCCACAGACATTACGGCGGTCACAGACATCGCGGGAGCCGCGAACATCGCGGGGACCGTGGACGTCACTCCCGCCGAGGCGGTGTCGCGCCGTACCGAACTGGACGAGGCCTCGGCGATCGCGCTGAGCGCGGTCAGCGACGCCGACGCCGTGCTCGCCTCGGTCGGCGAGCGCCGGGCCGCCTTCGTCGGGCTGGCCCGGGAGGTGAAGGCATGGGCGAGGGCGCGCGGGCTCGATTCGGCTCCGTTCGGGGGGCTGCCGGGTCTGGCCTGGACCATCCTCTCCGCGCGGACGGTGCGCGAGGCCGGGGATCTTCCGCCGGGCGACCTGCTCCGCCACTTCTTCGGCACCTGGGCCGCATGGGACTGGCACCGGCCGATCGTCCTCCGGCCGGAGGCTCCCGTACCGGGAACGGAAAGCGCGTCGACCGGCCTGGGCGAACCACCGAACAGGGCGGACGAGCCGGAGAAACCGGACGGATCGGCCAGGTCCCCGTACGGACCGCAGGACGGAAGGTCTGGCGCGGCTGTGTCGATCATGACTCCCACGGCCCCGGTCCGCCTGTGCAGCGAGCAGGTCGGCGCCGGTGGGCGAGACCTCCTGACCCAGGAGCTCTACAACGCGTGGGAGATCGTGGAAGCGGCGGCGGAGACCGGCCGGGACCCCCGGCCCGAGTTGCTGTCGGCACCGCCGTCGCACCGGCGGCACACCGCCTGGGCGGTGGTGACCGTGCGGGTGGGACGGTCCGAGGGGTTCGAGGTGACGCTGGGCCGCGTACGGGGCCGGATGCGCGCGCTGCTCACCTCCCTGGAACGCGCGGGAGTGCGGGACGCGCACGCCTGGCCCCGGCCGTTCGAGACCGGCCCGGGAACGGCCCGGTACGCCGTAGGACTCGGCCGCACGCCACCGGACGCGGCCCGACTCGCCGAGATCACCGCTCCGTGGGCGGCCGGCCTGCGCGGAGTCGGCGTCGAGTGGACGGAGGGCGGCGAGGTGCCGACACTTCGCTGATCACGCGCCTGCCCGGGTGGCGCGGCCGGAGGTGAACCCTCGTCCTCACGCGCCGGCGCCGGAAATCACCGGGGCACCCGTGTCCGGCGCCGCCGGCGGGTGCTCCCCAGCGCCCCCACCGATACGCGCCGGGCGTCGCGGCCCTCGGCCCAACCGTCAGTCACGGCAGTTGCGGCAGCGGCCGAAGACCGTCAGGTGGTGCACGTCGGTGAGGAACCCGAGCTTCTGGTCGAGGTTGTCGACGAAATTCTCCACCAGGTCGGGGCTGACCTCGCTGATCTCCCCGCAGCCACGGCAGACCAGGTGCACATGATCGGCCTCGGCCGTCAGGTGGTAGGTGGGGGCGCCGTGCCCGAGATGGGAGTGGGTGACCATGCCGAGCTCCTCAAGGAGCTCAAGGGTCCGGTAAACGGTTGATATGTTCACCCCGCGCGCGGTCTCCCGCACCCGGTTGCAGATCTCCTCGGGGGTGGCGTGCTCGCAGGCCTTGACCGCCTCAAGCACCAGCTGGCGTTGCGGAGTGACGCGGTAACCGCGCGCCCGCAGTTCCTCATGCCATGACGTCTCGGTCATGTCCAGAGTCTATGAGCACCGGGGCCGTCCTCGTCGTTCTCCGGCCGGGGGGCCGGGGAACGACGGCCCGGTGCCGGAAACCGGGCTCCGCCTCCGGCACACGACATCTACAACGGTTTCGCCGTCGATGTCGCCCGTTCCAGATGAGGGCCGGTCGCCGCCACGGGCGGAAGCCGGAGGCCGACGGGCGGAAACCGGTGTGCGCCGACTTCGCGAACCGCCCCGCCGGTTGCTCGTCGAGCCGCATCGAGGCTGGTCAGAAGGCTGACTTCGGAGACGGCAACGGGCCGGGAAAATTCATTTGCCCTGGGGGCGCGGAGTTTCATAACGTACAGGCACGCCGAAAGGAGGTGGTCCGAACGATGGTTGATCATAGTTGGGCTAGCGAGGTGGCTGTCCGCTAGGACGCCGCGACCGGACTCTGTCCGGGCGTCTGGCGACGTTCGGCGAATCCATGACAATCACCGGAACCCCGGGCCGCCGGAGGCGGGCGATCCCGCCTGTAGTCCACCGGCCCTCCTGCCGAGCAGGGGGAAGTGGCCCGGGGTTCTTCCCTTTTCCAGAGCCTTTCCAGAGTCTTTCCAGTGCCTTCCTTCCGGGGGCTTCCCTTCAGTCGGCCGTCAATTCTGGAAGTCGGGGTTGGCGCAGTGCAGCGGGCGCTCGCCGCCGAGGATCCTGACGATGTCCTCGCAGATCATCCGGGTGTGGTTGATCTCGGTGTCGTAGGTCCCTGAGCCCAGATGAGGGGTCAGCACCACGTTGTCCATGTCGGCGAGCGGGTGGGCCGGGTCGAGCCACTCCCCGGCGAACCGGTCGAGGGCCGCGCCGCCGAGATGGCCCGCCCTCAGGGCTCCGACCAGAGCGTCCATGTCGTGCAGGGCCTCGTCCGCGGTGTTGACGAAGATCGCTCCGGGCTTCATCGCGGCGAACTCCACCGCGCCGACCAGCGGGCCCACCGACGGGGAGGCGTGCACGGAGACGACGTCGGCCTGCGTCAGCAGGGCGTCGAGCCCGTACCGGTTCTCCGCCGCCTCGGGGTCGTGGACCATGACGCGCATGCCCAGCCCCTTCATCCGCCAGGCCACGGCGCGGCCGACCGCCCCGTAACCGATCAGGCCGACGGTCCGGCCCGCGAGCTCCCACGCGCGGTGCCCCCGGTAGGAGGCCATGCCCCGCCGGATCTCCCTGTCGCCGACCGCCACCCGGCGGGTCACCGCGAGGATCAGGGCGAGGGTGAGCTCGGCGACCGCGTCGGCATCGCGCCCCGGGGCGCAGACGACGGGGATGCCCTTGGCCGTGGCGACCGGGAGGTCCACGTTCCCCGCCTCGCTGCGGGCGCAGCCCACCACCAGCAGGGGAAGGTCAAGAACCGGACCGGCGACCTCGTCGGACTCGGTGATGAGGATGCGCGCGCCGGTGTCCGCGAGCTGCCGGGCGAGCTCGGCCGCCTGGTGGGGGCGATGCTCGGCCGGGTCGTAGTGGACGTCGATCAGCTCTCTCAGGCGATTCCACTCTTGACCTCGCATCGGCGCCAGTACGAGTGCTCGTGGTTTCACCGCGCCTCCTTTTTCAGGAAATTTAGGTATCTGGGAGCTTTCCACGAACGCCACGATCGGTCTCGACAGTGATCGGACCGTCATCAACCGGCCCGCAGGCTCCTCCCGTTTCCCGTCCGGCAAGACGATCTCCGGGTGAATGCCGACCCGGACGCTCCCGGCGAACACCACCCCGGATGGCATGGGCCGTGCGGGATCATCGCCTCCGCCGGACCCCGGCTCGGCGCGCGGGCGGCGTCCCCTTGTCCGGCGGGAACCGGCCGGTCAGTGCTCGCCGCGGGCGGGGACGCCGAGGGCCGCGCAGGCGTCGCGGTAGAGGCGCACGACCTCCATGCGGACCTGAGCGCGTTCGGTCAGCGTGGTGCTCCAGGGAACGCGAACCGTGACATCCCGCCCGCCGACCACGGCGGCGAACTCGATCGCCTCGGCGTCGACGCCGGTCGTCGTCGCGCCGGTGGCCTCGGGTTGCCCGCCGAGACCCTTGCAGATCAACAGCGCGTCATCGGCGTGGTCGTCGTTCATGTGGCGCTTGATGGCCTCGACCACGTCGGGGGTGAAGGGGGTGCTCATGCCCCAGAGCGTAACCAGCGCCCCGCCCCACCCGGTCGGAGGTGGGGCGGGAACCCCAGCCTCACCCGGTCGCGGGCACCGGCCGGGAACCCGGGTCGCACCCGACGCCGGGTGCGCGCCATGGCGTCCCGGCTCATCCGGCGGCGGGGACGGGCCTCACTCCGCGTCGGGTACGAAGTCACCGACCCGCTTGAGCTCGGCCGAGATGTGGGACTGGAGCTGCTGACCCATGGCCGCCATGTCGTACGCCCACATCAGGTTGCCGTTGACGAGTCCGTAGAGGCGGTGGCCCGCCGTGTACTCCTTGGCGGTCGCGGTGCGGGCCACCACGTCGGTCTGAAGCTCGATCTTGTTGAAGACCACCTCACCGACGTAGATCTCCACGATGCCCGTGGGATGTGACAGGCACACCTCAAGCTGGCGGCCCGGGAGCTGGCGCCAGAAACCGGTCTCGGTGCCCAGCGGGCGGACCTTGCCGCCCGCCTCGTCGAGCAGCCAGGTGCGGCTGGTGTAGGTCAGGAACGGCTTGCCGTTGTGACCGAAGACGATCTCCTGGCCGAAGTTGAAACTCTCGATCGTCGGATATCCCCCGACCCCCGCGCCTTCCCATCGGCCCACGAGGAAGGCGATCGGCTCAAGATCAGGATGCAGTTCGGGAACGTCCATGGAAACGAGCCTAGAGCCGCTCCGCCATGGTTCGCGCCGGTGACACCGGGCCGCATAGGCTTCGACCATGGCACGATCATTGGTGATCAAGGTTACCGCAGGCGAAGACTCACCCGAGCGCTGCAATCAGGCGTTCACGGTGGCCGCGGCGGCGTTGGCGAGCGGGGTTCCCGTCTCCCTCTGGCTGACGGGCGAATCCGCCTGGTTCGCCCTTCCCGGACGGGCGAAGGAGTTCACTCTCCCGCACGCGGCCCAGCTCGGCGACCTGCTCGACGCGGTGCTCGCGGGCGGCAGGGTGACGCTGTGCACGCAGTGCGCGGCCCGGCGGGGCATCACGGTCGACGACCTGATCGAGGGCATCCGCATCGCGGGCGCCCCCACCTTCGTGGAAGAGGTCCTGGGCGAGGGCGTCCAGGCCCTCGTGTACTGAGACCGCCGAGACACCGCCCACCGAGCCCTCGGCGTCGAGCCACCGGCCGTCCGGCAAAGCCGGGCAACCGGTTTCCCGCGCCGGTGGGGCGCCCCCGCCGGCGAGACGCCCGTCAGGGAGGCGCACTCCGTCAGGGAGACGCCTTCGTCAGGGAGATACCCGCCCGGTGGAAGCGCCCGTCAAGGAGACGCCTCCGTCAGCGAGACGCCCCTGTCAGGGAGGCGCCCCTGTCGGCGAGACGCCTCGGCCCGCGGGAAACCCCTGATCAGCGGGGCAGCACCGCGGCCAGACGCTCCTCGCGGAGACGGTCGAACCAGGAGTCGTCGATCGGCGGCAGCTGGGCACCCACCGCCCAGGTGAGCAGCAGGTCGGCGAGGCCGGGGTTGCGGGCGAGCGCGGGACCGTGCAGGTAGGTGCCGACGATCTTGCCGGTGTAGCAGCCCTCGGTGCCGTCGCCGTTGCCCGTACCGACCGCCGTACGCGCCAGCGGCCGGATGCCGGCCCCGAGCCGGGTGACGCCCATGTGGTTCTCGAAGCCGGTCAGCGTCGGGATGCCGAGCGCCGGATCCGCCTCCCCGGCCAGCTCCCCGACGGCCCGGCCCTGGCCGCGCCCGCTGGAGATGTCGATCAGGCCGATGCCGTCGACCGGCTGGCCCTCCTCGCCGCCGAACGTGGTACCGATGATCTGGTAGCCCGCGCACACGGCCAGCAGGGCCGCCCCCCGCTGGATGGCCCGGTGCAGGCCGCCGTCCCGCCGAAGCCGCTCGGAGGCCAGGATCTGCGGCCGGTCCTCACCGCCGCCGATGAGGTAGATGTCGCCGCCCTCCGGGACCGGGTCGGCCGAGCGCACGTGCACGGTCTCGACCGGGATGCCCCGGCGCTTGGCGCGCTGCTCCAGGACCAGGACGTTGCCCTGGTCGCCGTACGTGCTCAATAGGTCCGGATAAATCCAGACAAGGCGCAGGGCGCTGTCAGACTGCACGACCGAACTCCGATCGGATCTGCTGGAAGGCGGTGTAGTTGGCGATCACGTCGACCTTGCCCGACGGTTGCGCGGCGAGCGCCTGTTCGAACGAGTTGGCCAGCTGGAACGGCACGTCGGCCACGTCCAGCCGGAGCGCGAGGTCGAGCCGCCGCTCGCCGGCCACGAAGACCGGCCTGCCGCGCAGCACGCGGTAGTCGACGTCCCACAGCCACGAGGTGTCGCGGCCGTCGGGCCCCTGGGCGTTGACCGAGAGGATCACCGGAAGCGAGGCGTCGAGCACGTCGAACGCCTCCAGCCATCCGGCCGGGTTCTTGGCGAGCAGCAGCCGGGCGTGCCGGCCGTCGCGTTCCACCGTGGTGTATCGGCCGGCGACCGACCTGACCTCGCGCAGCCGGGGCAGCGCCCGCTCGACCGGCAGGCCGAACACCTCGGCGGTGGCCAGCGCGATCGCCGCGTTGGCCCGGTTGGCGCGCCCGGGAAGCTGGATGTCGAGCACCCAGCGCTGCCCGCGCGGGTCGATCACCGCGTCGTCGTCGAGGATCCAGGACGGCTCGGGCCGCCGGAAGGTGCACTCGCGGCAGGCCCAGTCGTTGTCCCCCGCGCCGGAGGAGGCTCCGGCGCCCATGCTGCCGGGCGGGACGTACTCCATGCCCTTGCGGTCGAGGGGGCCGCCGCACTGGGGGCAGCACCAGGAGTCTTCCTTCCACGGCTGCCCCGCCGAGACCCAGGTGACCGAGGCGGCGGTGGAGGCGCCCCAGGTCACCAGCGGGTCGTCGGCGTTGGCGATCACGTGGGTGTTCTTTCCCGCCAGCGCCCGCCGCCACTTCTGGGCGAGCAGCCAGATCTCACCCGCCCGGTCCATCTGGTCGCGGCTGAGGTTCATCAGGCAGATGACCCCGGCCCCGGTGGTGTCGATCACCTCGGGCAGGTACTTCTCGTCGACCTCCAGCACGCCGTACGGGGCGTGCTTGGCCGACGACAGCGCCGAGACGTGCCCGGCGGGCATGTTGGCGCCGAAGGCGTTGGTGGCGACGTCGCCGAGCTCCGACAGCGCGGAGGTGATCAGGCGGGTCGTCGTGGTCTTGCCGTTGGTCGCGCTCACCAGCGCGAGCTTGCGATCGTGCGCGAGCTTGCGCAGCAGGTCGGGCTCCAGGACCAGGCTGACCCTGCCCCCGATCACCGATCCGTCTCCGCGTCCGGTGACCCGGGACAGGGTCGCGGCCGTCCGGCCGAGAGCGGTGGCGAGCTGCGCCCGCAGCGGAAGCTGAGTCATGCCGTCTCCTCGCTTGGCGACCCGTCGCGGGACGACCCGGCGGCCGACCGGCCCGGCCTCGGGCCCGGAATCACCGAATCGTTCATGCCGCAGATCTTAGCCTTGCTTCGGCACCGTCACCCCCGGCGGCACGTCACACGCACCCCCCGGTGACGGCGAGACAGGGAAGCCCTCGAAAACCGTACGAAAGCACCGGAAAAAGCTCCGGCAAAGGCCTTCGGAGAAGCTCACGGAGCGGACCTCCCTCACTGCTCGGCGAAGGCGAGTTCCGCGGGCTCCGGCGAGTCGGCGTCGAAGGGCAGCACGAACCGGTGCGGCCACGACAGCACGCTCTCCAGCCAGCCCGCCCCCATGGTCTGGGACACGTGCCGCAGCCGCTCCGCCGGGTCGAGGCCGATGGTGACCGTGAGGATGTCGCGCTCCACGCTCTCGCGCTCGTCGTCGCCGAGGATCACCCGCCAGGCCAGTTCCCGGTTCCTGTCCACCTCCATGGACAGCGGGTGGTGGCGGAGCGCCTTGGCCCGGTGGCCGAGCAGCTCGGTGCCTCCCGCGGGACGGTTGAACAGGGCGTACTCCATGACCGGCGCGGAGCCGCGCGGGTTGGGGGCGGGCTGGCCGTGCGGGAAGAGCCTGTCCACCTCGTGCAGCCACCGCACCTGCGGGATGACCCAGGCGGGCCCCGGCCGCTCGCCGGGGTCGCGGTCGGGGCCGAGCAGCCTGGTCGCGATCGCGGCGACCTGCTCGGTCAGTTTGGTCGGGTCGCTGACGGTCCGCAGCGACCACGCGCGGCGGCCCACGCAGCGTTCCACCGTCGTGGCCAGCAGGCACTCGCGCCGCCGCGGCGGGAGCTCGGCCCAGAGGTCGGCCAGCGCCCTGGGCACCCCGGGCACCGGCCGGTTGGTGCAGAACGCCAGCACCAGCGTGTCGGCCCAGATCCGCAGCCAGGCCCACTCGGAGCCCCCGGCGAGCAGGTCCGCCTCGCGCAGCTCGACCAGCGTGCACGCCCGGCCGTTGCGGCACTCCTGCCCGCAGGCCGCCGACCGGCGCCCGCAGATGGGCGGCATGTGGCCGGGGACCGGACGCTCGCGGTCCTCGCCCAGCGGCACCTGGATGCGCAGCGGCCGGTCCATCCCGTCGGCGAAGACCGCGGCGACGCCGGGCGGGAGCGAGACGACCTGCCGGGACTGCTCCTCGCTCAGGTTCGTCGCCGCCCCGACCAGCTGGCGGTCGTCCTCGGCGGGGAGCCGGTGGATGACCTTCAGCGCGGTGTTCTTCACCACGTCGGAGACCAGCTTCGTGGGGATCTGCTCGGCGACCACGATGCCCTCGCCGTACGCGCGGATCTCGGCGAGCATGCCCGCCAGGAGTTCGACGGCGTGCGTGCTGGCCCGCCCCGCGCCCCGGTCGCGGAGCAGCCGGTGCGCCTCCTCGATCACGATGACGTGCTTGAGACCGCTGCTGCGCTCCTTCCTGGCCCGCATCCGCAAATGCTCCACGATACGGATGATCAAGGTGCCCATCAGGAACGCCTTGTCCTCGTCGTTGGCGACGTCCTCGATCGCGAGCACCACGTTGCGCTGGAGCAGGTCGCCGATGTCGGCGGGGTGCCCGCCCTCGAAGAACCGGCCCGCGGAGCCCACCCGCAGCGACCGCAGCCGCAGCGAGATGAAGCCCTCCACGTCGGCCTGGACCTCCCGGCCGTAGCCGATCTCCTTGATCACGTCCATCGCGTGCTGCTGGAGCTGTTCGAGGGTCGGCACGGCGGGCCGGACGGCGGCGCCCGGAGCGGCCCAGCCGGTGACCACGTCCCAGCCGTTGGCCTCGTACACCCGCTGCAGGGCCAGCGACATGATCTGCGGGAACGGCTCCTCGGCGTCGAAGGCCGCCATGAACAGCGCACGGACCATGTCGATGTGGGCCTGGACCGGGTAGCCGGGCTCGGGGGCGAGCGGGTTGACGCTGAACGGCACGCTCTCCGGGGCCGACGGGTTGATCACGGTCACCGGGGCGAGGTGCTCGATCCGGCCGCCCATCGAGGCGTACTCGGACTTGGCGGGCTCGATGGCCAGCCACGGGATGCCCGCGCCGGTGAGCTGTTCCAGCAGGTGCCTGACGGTCTGGGACTTGCCGGAGCCGGTGGCGCCGGTGATGAACGCGTGCCGGTTGAGGGTGGCCAGCGGGACCTTGAACGAGCCGACCGGCCTGTCCTGGCCGTCGAGGATGGACCCGAGCTCGACGGTCAGCGCGCCGGGCACGGTGTCCGCCTCGCTGGTCACGTCGAAGAAGCCCGCGTCGAGGACCCGTACCCCCGGCACCTCCCGGTGCGGCAGCCCGGCGAGGGCGGCGAGCGCCCCGGCGGTGGCCGCGAACGGGGAGGCCGCGCCGTCCGCCGGGTCCTGCAGGGTGGTGGCCAGCGCCTCGGCGAAACCGTACACGGGGCCGGACAGCGCGCTGCGCAGGCGGTAGGGGTGGTGGCTCATCTCGGCGGAGCCGACGAGCACCGGGGCGATCTGGCGCAGCTCCTCGGGCCCCGCGGCCCCGGCGAGCACCCGGACGTTCCAGAGCCCGGCCTCGCGGAAGGCGTCCAGCTCCTGCATGCGCCGCTCGGCCCGCTCGGCGTCGTAGCGGGAGCGCTCGGAGGCGTCGCCGTACTGCCGCAGGACGTTGAGCTGGGTGCGCAGGTGCGCGACCTCTGCGTCGAGCAGGTCGGTCTGCTCGGCCACCACCAGCCAGGCGAACGGCCGGGACATGAGCGTGACCAGCGTCGACTCGAAGAGCGTGGGCCGCCTGATCTCGTCGGCGTCCGGCTCGCGACGCCCGCCGAGCGGCGGGGCCTGCCGTCCCGGGCAGACGGTCCAGGCGAGGTCGGACAGGTCGCGGAGCCACTCGTCGCCGATCCTGACGCCACGGGCGCCACTGGGGAACAGCAGCGGTTCGGGGCCGCCGGGGGCGCTCTCGACCTCGGTGGCGGCCCTGCGGGGCGGGCGCGGCGGCGTCAGCGGCCCCGCGTTGGTGATCAGCTCCAGCGGGGCGCCCGACCCCCGCGAGAGCCAGCCGACCACGAAGGGGCGGTTCCGCTGGGCCGTGGAGAGCACGGCGGGCAGGACGGTGACGAAGTCCCACTCGGCGGAGGAACTGCGCGAGGGCGCCGTGATCGCCTGGATCCTGTACCAGGGACCGTTCAGGGTGTTGGGCGGACGGGACACACTTGGCTGCATTTGGTCTCCACCCGGGGGACCCGGCTCCAGGCCGGAGGGTTGACGCTTCACGGATCGCTCCGTCGTACCGGCCGACGCATGATCGAGATCGAGGGTAGGTCACCCCCGCGACCACGGTCGAACCTGACTCGGGGCTCGCACCCCGGCATTGACCATCCCATTACGACATGCGGACGCCTCGTTGACGCACCCGGCGAAAACGTCACCGCTGGAACGATCCTCACCCGGGTCTCCACCGGCCGGATCTCCCCGGCCGCGACCCTCTCCACCCGGGCTCCCGCCGCCGAGGACCCCGCCCGCGCCTCCACGGCCCGGGCTCTCGTCGGCGTGGGCCGGGCTCCCATTAGCGGCGGCGCCAGTCGAGCCTGGCCGGGGGCGGGCCGAGGTTGGGCGGCGCGTCCTCGAACGCGCTCGGCACGCGCGGCTCCGCCTTCTTCTCCTGCACGTGCTCCAGCGCGGCTTCCTTGATCTCGTCGAACTCGCCCAGCGTCGTCTTGGGGAAGGTCAGTATGGCCGGGTTGGCATCGGCGAGACGGACCCTGCGGCCCTCGGCGGTGGCGTCGGTGACGATCACCGAGGTGGTGGGAAGCTGCTGGAGCTGGTGGGGCTCGACGAGGAACTCCCTGGAGCGGTGCAACACCCGCTCGGTCTCCCCCATCGCCTTGGTCGCGCGGCGGCCCCACTCGGTGGACTCGGTGATGTCCTCCTTGAGGTCCGTGTGGCTCACGTCGCGTTCCTCGTCGCCCTCCTCGGCCTGGCCGACCGTGGAGACGTAGCCGCCGTCCATCCCGGCCCCGGCCGCGCTGATCGTCTCGGTGAGCTGGGCCAGCTCCAGGCGGTGCTCGGTGCCGACGTGCTCGCTGGCGACCCGGGCGTCCTCGGCGTTGCCGAGCCGCATGAACGTCACCGCCGCGTGCCCGCGCCCGAGCCGCTCCCGTACGGTCGGGGTCAGCGCCCGGTAGGTGAGCACGAGGCCGGTCCTGGAGGTCTCGCAGGCGTCCATCAGCCGGTCGAGCACGTCGCCGCGGAGCTTGTCCGCGCCCGCGACGATGATCGTGTGGTACCACGGCCGCTCGGAGGCGGGCGACTGGCGCAGGATGTGGGTGAGCGCGGTCGCCACGTACGTGCCGAGGACGCGGTTGCCGAAAACGCCCGCCTGGCGGTCCATCGACACGACCCGCAGGCGCGCGGGCGGCAGGCGCACCGCCTCCGAGCCGAGGGTCTCCAGCTTGCGCAGCTGCGACTCCAGCGCCCACGCCCGCTCGATCACCACCCGGTCGCTGACGCCCCGGCCGAACAGCGTGCCGATCCGCTCCAGCTGGGTGGCGGTGATCAGGCCGAACCTCAGGTCCTCGCGGGGGTCGCCGACCTGGGCCAGGGCGCGCAGGGCGGCGGTGACCTGGTTGATCGTGGCGCTCTCGCCGAGGACCTCCAGGACCCGCTCCAGGATGGCGTTGTCGAACGACAGGTCCCTGGTCGTCCGGTGCTCCTCGCTGACGCTCACGACGTGGGCGAGGACGTCGGCGAAGGCCTCGGGGGCCAGCGTGGCGCCCAGGTCGAGCCGGGGCAGGTCGACCGGCAGCACCCAGACCAGCGGGTCGTCGCCGCCCCTGCGCGCCAGCTCGATCAGGTCCTTGGCGATCGCGCCCTCGGACAGGTCGAGCACGGTCAGGTGGCCGCCGCTGTAGAGGCGGGTCGCGCCGAGCAGGGTGATCAGCGCCGACCAGCCGGGCAGCGTGCCCCCGGCCACGTCGATCCGGTCGATCTCGTCGGGCACGGCCACGGCGTACCAGGTCAGCTGGCGGTCGTGGCGCTCCTTCTTCTCCGCCCACTCCCGGTAGCGGGCGGCGTGCTCCTCCTGGGCGAGGAAGAGCTCCCTGTCGCGCTCCTCCCGCAGCCGGTCACCGGCCACCTCGCGCTCCCTGATCCGCTGGCGCACCGCCCGGTCGCCCTGGTGGACGGCGTAGCTGCAGAACGCCGCGATGCCACCGGCCGCGATCACCCCGACGACGGCGAACGACCAGCTGAGCATCTCGGTGAGGCCGAGAACGAGGATCAGGGTGGCGAGCGCCGTCATGAACGCGCGGACGATCTTGACCGGCCGGTTCAGGAGGTCCTCGTTGAGGCGTTCCCTGCGCACCCACTCGGGGTCGAGTGGCTCGGGAGGATTCTCGACGGGCGAGGGTCGCTTGGGAGCCGGACCCGGATCAGGGTGCAACAAGGCGTACTGCCAGCCCAGGTAGATCCGGTCCGCCTGGAGCTGCGCATGCTCGGGATGCACGTCCGCCACGGAACCTCCGCCATCGGGCTCATCGAAAGCCTCGGAGACAGCGTAAGAGTTCACCATCGTATTCGGGCAGCGTTCCCGTCAATCCGCTGTATTTTCCCCAGGTTTACCAGTACTTAAGGGACGGATGAGTCGGATGAGACGGACGTCAGCGATTAACATCATTTCTCATGACTCCCCCTCCCGAGGGCCCCAGCAGACGGCGTCCCATCGCGGTCCCGCTCGTCGCTCTGGTGACGGCCGCCGGTCTGGGAGTCACCGCCGCCCTCGGCGGCTTCGCCACGGCCCCGGACAAGCCTCCCCAGCGGCTCGGCCAGGGCGCCACCGTGGACCAGGAACAGTTCACGACCACATTCGTCGGGTCCCGCACCCTGAGCGAGCCCGGCCAGTTCGGCAGCCCGGCCAAGCGTTTCCTGGAGATCGAGCTCCGGGTCACCAACAAGGGCGACGAGACCGCGAACATGGGGTTGCCCTACGAGAGCGGGCCGGGTGGCTCGTCCTTCGGCTCGTCCCTGCTCAAGATAACCCCGGCGATCAAGGGCAAGTACGGCGCGTCGGTGTTCACCACCACCGGAGGGGGCGAGAGCGGCCAGTTGCATCCGGCCCTGCCGACCAACGTCCTGGTCAGGTACGAGCTGGAGGACAACCAGCGGGCTCCCAAACAGCTGACGATCGACGTCGGCAAGTACGAGTGGCGTGACGGGATCACCCTGACGCCGGGCTGGTTCGTGGTGACGGAGAACGACGCGGGCAAGGAGAAGCCCATGGTGACGGCCCAGGTCACGCTTCCCGTCGCGCAGGGGGGAACGCGCTCGTGAACGTCTCCTCCCACCCCCGGCCCGAGGCCCACCCCCGGCCCGAGACACCTCCCCGCTCCGAGAGCCGTCCCGGGCCCGAGGACCATCCCCGGCCTGAACCCCGGCCCCGGGCCGGGAGGCCCGCCCGCCGCAGAACCGCCGCGCGGCCGAGCCGGTGGCGTACCGCCGGTGCCATGCTGGCCGGGGTCGCGCTGGCGGCCTCCGCCGTGGGGCTGCAGGCCTTCGGCTCGGGAATCGCCGACCACGACGCGCCCCTCACCTCGACCGGTGACATCAACGAGGAGGTCACCGGCTCCCGGATCTCCGCGCGGGTCAAGGCGGTGCACGCGGCCAAGGCCATCGCGGCCAAGAACGCCAGAGGTGAGCAGGAACGCGTGACCGCCAAGGGGATCTTCGTCATCGTCGAGGTGGGCGCCACGGCGACCTGGGAGCCGCAGCAGTTCGGGCCGCCACGGTTGCTGACGAGCAGCGGGCGCCGTTACGTGGCCTCCGACAGGGTGGAGCAGACCTCGACCATCACCCATCCCTACATCCAGCCGGGCTGGTGGACCGAGGGCGTGACGGTCTTCGAGATCCCGCCCGGGGAACTCCCGGACTCCCGGATCCTGCTCGCCCCCTCATCGGGTTTCATCATCGAGCCGAACGGCCCCGAGATCGAGATAGACCTGGGCCTGGACGAGGCGGCCGCGCGACGGCTGACCTCCACCGCGAAGGACGTCTACGAGTTGGCGGGCAGGAACTGATGGAGACGCCACACCGGGGAGGTCCCGAGGACGAGCAGGGCCGCGACTGGTTCGCCTCGCGGGAGGAGCGGCTCGCGTACGAGGAACAGCTCGCGCGAGAGAACCGGCCCGCGACGGGGACCCGGCCCGTACGGCAGGACCCGCCCGCCCCGGAGGATCATCCTTCCGCGCCGTCTCCCGATCCCTACCAGGGCAGCCCCTGGCCCGTCACCCTCGGCACCTGGCCGGCACCTCCCGGCGCCTCCGCTGCTCCCGGTGTCCCCGGCCCCCGTCCCCCCGGCGCCCCCGCTGCTCCCGGTACCCCCGGCGGCGCCCCTGCCGCTTCCGGTGCCCCCGGCGAGCATCCGGCGCCGCCCGGCTTCGACGACAACGCGCCCACGCAGCCTCGCGGACGTCACGCGGAACCCCCCGCGGCCCAGCGGCCCCGTACCGGGCAGAATCCGGAACGGCCCGCGCCTCCCCGGGCCCGGCGGCTGAACCCGCCCGAGCCGGGAAACCGCCATGCCGGGCAGGGGTTCCCCACTCCGCCGCAGCCGCCCCCCACCCCCCGGCCGCGGCCCGCCGCACCACCGGCGCCTCCCACCCCGACCCAAGGCTTCCCCTCCGCTCCTCCCACCCCGGTCCAGGGCTTCCCTCCCGCGCCGCCCCCGGTCCCCGCCCCTGTTCGGAGCCGCCGCCCCACCCCGCCTCAGCGCCCGCGACCCCAGAGCGGCGGCCAGTGGACGCCCGGCCCCCCGCGGATGTTCCCGGACGAGCAGGTCTGGCCCCCGAAGCCGCCCGTGGAAGAGCCGCCGGGAGCCTCGACCCAGCCGTTCCCCTCCGTCCCCGGGCCCCCGCTGCCCAGAGCGTCCGCCACCGGGACCGGCACGGCGGCGGCCATGCCGGCGGCCGTCCCCGCCGACGCGCCTCCCGGGGAACGTTCCGCGCCGGAGACCACGGAGGCCACGGCGGCCACGGAGACCACGCCGGAGACCCCACCGGCACGGGGGCGCCGTACGGCGCTGCGGATCGGCGGGGCGATCGTGGCCGTGGGGCTCGCCATCGCGGCCTCCACGTGGAGCGGTTACGCCGTCTACAGGACCGGCAACCCCGCCGACAGGATCTACACCGTCGCCGCCGGGGCTTCCATGACGCTGATGCACGTGTCGTGGAAGGCCTCGGTCGAGCAGGTGGACAGCCTGGCAGGCCAGAAGCCCATCCAGCCCGACCGCCAGTGGTTGAAGATCAAGGTGACGAGGACCTCGCTGGACGCCGAGGGCGTCAGCCTGCGCGGTGATCCCCAGGTCGAGGTCAGGCATTCCGACGGCCGCGTGTGGAAGGTCCTCCCCGAGAGCGACGACCTCCCGGACGAGGTCAAGGACCACAAGATCGGTACCGCCTACTCCTACGACATGGTGAGCATGGTGCCCAAAAAGCTGGCCGGGCAGGTCGAGGTCTACGTTCGCCCCGCC
This sequence comes from Streptosporangium sp. G11, assembly GCF_051192615.1. Classification (NCBI taxonomy): domain Bacteria; kingdom Bacillati; phylum Actinomycetota; class Actinomycetes; order Streptosporangiales; family Streptosporangiaceae; genus Streptosporangium; species Streptosporangium sp. G11. Next base: position 27,154 of record NZ_JBPJUQ010000039.1, on the reverse strand, counting down.
ACGTTCCACGTCGTGGAGGACCAGTCCGTGAAGGACATCTTCAAGGAGGCCGCGGAGAAGAAGGACCCCGTCCAGGACCAGGTGCTGCGCTTCAGGCGGTGAGCGTCTCCCCCGCCTCACGGCTGCGGGTGGCCGCGATGTCGAACGTGGCCGCCAGCAGGCAGACGGTCAGCGTCAGCGCCACCATCTCCCTGACGAAGGTCACCGGCCCGCTCAGCGCCATCCAGACGAACGGGTCCTCGTTGCCGATCAGCATCCGCACGCCCCGGTCCGCGTAGTCGGTCACCACGTTGATCCCGACGTATCCCAGACAGAAGAGGCCGAACAGCGCGGGGCCGCCCCTGGCGGCGAGCCGGAAGGCGTTCGCCGGGGGAACCCAGCGCTCCTGGAACCCGGCCGTGGCACGGGTCATCGTGGTCTGGGTGAGGTTGTGCGTCCGCTCCATCCGGGTGGCCACGTTGTCGAGCCTGGTTCCCCGTACGACGGCCCGGGTGTCCTCGGCGAAGGCGCCGTAGACCAGCGAGGCGACCGTCAACCAGGTGAGCGGGACGACCAGGCCGTCGACCACATGGGGCCAGACGTCCCCGACCGCGTCCCAGAAGGGCTTCCACCACGGCAGGGCCTCGCCCGCCGCCTCGGCCCAGCCCTTGACCGTCGCCACGGCGGTCCGGTGGTCCAGCCAGTCCGCCCGCGCCTCGGCGAAGGCGAACAGGGCGTTGAGGCTGTAGAAGGCGAAAGCCAGCTCGAAGAAGGTCGCGAACACGCCGCTGCCCCTGACCTTGCCGTTGACGTGCCACCAGCTGAACAGCGTCTTGAGCAGGTACGCGACCACGGCGACCCCTATGGAGACCCGCACGTCCAGCGTGGAGAGGCCGGTGCCGCCCTCTATCTCGTTTCCCGCGAGGCTCGCCGCGAAGTCCTGGTCGACCCGCCTGGCGGTGTCGACGGCGATGAACTCCCTGGCGTCCGCGTTCTGGAAGCTCCAGGCGAGGTAGATGGTGGCGAAGACCAGGGTGGCGCGGTTCAGCGCGCCGAACATGCTCTCGTCCGCCTCGCCTCCCTCCCGCCGCACCTGGATCTCCCGGAGCGCTCCGCGCACCGAGTGCAGCATGCCGACCATGACCAGGAGCTCGTTCAGCACGATCAGCGTGAAGATGAACATCGTGATGACGAGCCGTACCTGCCGGTAGTCACCGTGGGAGATCTCGCTGGCGGCCACCATCAGCAGTGCCCGGACCAGCCTGCCCAGCGAGAACCAGAGGATCAGCGACAGGGCGCAGGCACCGAAGATCCTGAGCGTGTGCATGGGCAGTGAGGCCGCGGAAAGCGAGGCGGGCCTCCGGCCGACTGCCGGCGACTGCGCGGGCATAACAGGCGTTTCGGGCACCCGACGCATGCTAACGACTCCCCCGACGGAGCGCAGCCCGACCCGCCAGGCCAACGGGCACCGCGCTCCCGGCACCCCCGCCGACCGTCACCGGCCGTCGCGATCCTGCCCGCCCCCTGCCAGGCCGAAGGCACCGGAACGCCGGCCGTTTCGGAGGGACCCACGCCCGTCACCCGGGCCGATCGAGGCCGGAGCGACCCGTCGAATAAACGACCGGCCCCTTTTGTTGCAGCGGCAATGAAGCGCATGGAAGTCTGGGCCGACATGGCCTGCGCGTGGGCCTACATCGGCAAGCGACGCCTGGAGCAGGCGCGAATCGGCGAGGACGTGGAGATCGTCTGGCGCCCGTACGTCATCGACCCGATGGCTCCGGTGCCGTCGGAGCCGCTGGCGGATGAGCTGCGCGACCCGGTCGCCGAGGGCGCCCTGCGAGCCTTCCACCCGACCCCGACCCCGACCCCGACCCCGGCTTCGATCTCGACGCCGGCTTCGATCCCGGCCCCGGCCGGGGAACGGCTCGGTGACGGCGGACGGCGGGGTGCCGTGTGGCGGGCGAACACGTTCGACGCCCACCGGGTGGTCGCCCTCGCCTACGAGCGGGGCGGTGCCGCGCTCCAGGACGCGGTCGTGGAGCGGATCCTGCGCGCCCACTTCGCCGAGGGCTCCGACATCGGGGACCGCGCCACCCTGGTGGCGCTCGCCGCCGAGGCCGGTCTGGACGGCATGGCCGAGGCGCTCGACCGCGGCGACGGCGCGGACGAGGTCCGCTCCTGGCTGCTGCGCGGCAAGGCCGAGGGCGTCGCCACCTCGCCGACCTTCGTGGTCGGCGACACGGCGATCTCGGGCGCGCAGCCGTCCGAGGTCCTCGCCGATCTGGTACGGCACGCCGCTCCCCGGCGGGAACTCCCCGACGAGGTCAGGTGGCTGCGCCAGGCCGAGGCCCTGCTGGACGCCCGAGACCCCCTCGGCGCCCTGCGGACCCTGCGTCCGCTGCTGGCCGATCACGGCGACGACCCCGCCGTCCGGCTGCTGGCGGCCCGCGCCTACTTCGGCTCGGCCCAGCTCGGCAGGGCGAGGGAGACGCTGGAGTCGCTCCTGGAGCGCACCCCCGGCGACCACTACGCCCGGTTCCTGCTCGGCAGGACCCTCGAACGCGCGAACCGCCACCTCGAGGCCCTGCCACACCTGCGCCTGGCGGCGGCCATGTTCCCGGAACCCGACTACGTCGACGCCCTCGACCGCGTCGAGAGCCGTCTGGCGGACCGTCTCACGGTCTGACCCGAAGACGCGGAAACGCGGGGAGACGGGAAGCGGGAACACCACTGCGCCCTCTCGGGGACGGCGGCCCTCCGGGAGGGCGGACCTCCGGCGTATCCGGCACAACGGAAAGGACCGGCCTCCCCGAGAGGGCCGGTCCTTTCGACGTGCTGATTCTCGCTGTCAATGCTGGTCGGTCAACATGCCGATTCGCTGTGGTGAGGCCGGACCCGAGAGGTCAGACGGCCACGGCGAGCTGGGTGACCTCACCCAGGCGGGCCTGGGCCGGGATGTCCTTGGTGACCCCGCCGCCCGCGATGATGCGGACGGTCCAGTCACCGGGGGCGGCGAAGAAGCGGAAGATGCCCTCGTCGGACACCACGACCTCGCCGGTGAACTCTCCCGCGTGGTCGAGCAGGCGGGCGTATGCCGTGCCCGCGCCCGAGACCACACCCTGGATGACGGCCTGGCTCGAAAGATCGATCCCGGCCGGAAGGGCAACCGTCTGTTCCGGAGCAGCGCATCCCTGAGTCATTATCGGGCCTCTCCCAGTTCGATCGGCACGCCGACAAGCGAGCCGTACTCGGTCCACGATCCGTCGTAGTTCTTGACGCTGGCCTGGTCGAGGATCTCGTGGAGGACGAACCACGAGTGCGCCGAGCGCTCCCCGATGCGGCAGTAGGCGATGGTGTCCTTGGCGAAGTCGATGCCCTCGCCCTCGTAGAGGGCCTTGAGGTCCTCGTCCGTCTTGAAGGTGCCGTCGTCGTTGGCGGTCTTCGACCACGGGATGTTGCGGGCGGTGGGAACGTGGCCGCCGCGCTGCGCCGCCTCCTGCGGGAGGTGGGCGGGCGCGAGCAGCTTGCCGGTGAACTCGTCGGGTGAGCGCACGTCGACCAGGTTGAGCTTGCCGATCGCGGCGACGACGTCGTCACGGAAGGCGCGGATGGACAGGTCCTGGTCCTTGGCCTGGTAGCTCGTCCCGGGACGCGCGGTGACGTCCTTGACCAGCTCTCGGGAGTCGAGCTCCCACTTCTTGCGGCCACCGTCGAGAAGCTTGACGTTCTCGTGGCCGTAGAGCTTGAAGTACCAGTACGCGTAGGCGGCGAACCAGTTGTTGTTGCCTCCGTAGAGGACCACGGTGTCGTCGTTGGCGATGCCCCTGGCCGACAGCAGCGCCTGGAAGCCCTCACGGTCGACGAAGTCACGACGGACCGGGTCCTGAAGGTCCTGCTTCCAGTCGATCTTCACGGCACCACGGATGTGGCCCTTGTCATATGCGCTGGCGTCCTCGTCCACTTCAACGAGGACGACGCCGGGGGTGTCGAGGTTGGCCTCGACCCAGTCAGCATCGACCAGGACGGCGGAGCGGCTCATTTTGATCCTCCAGGATCATCGTACGGCGGGTAGTAAACGGCGAATGATCAAAAACATCTCGCAGCCAAGGCAGAAACCAAAAGCGGCATTGAGAAATGCGGCGAAAAGTGCCACTGCGACGGCGCCGAGGGCCAGCGGCGTGATCTGTGTGACGAATCCGACCAAACCCACCAGAGCGAAGACGAGTCCGACCCCCTGCGCGAAGCGCGGCGGGGCGGCGTCTTCCAATTCCCTCGGCGGGCTCTTCACTATCCCTTTGAAAATCATCCCGTACGGCGAGGTGCCGAGAACGCCCAGTGCGAACACGACGGCCTGTGCGGCCAGCAGCCATGCGCTGCCCGTCACGAGGACGAGTGCGAGCACGCCGGTGGTGACGGCCGCTGCGAAGCGGAGGGCTCGGGAATCGACTTGCATCGCCTGATGCTCCTGAAGGGTCGTGCAGATCGGTGCGGCTCGACGGCCGCTTGAGATCGCCCTTAGGAAATGCGACAGAGAGCGGTGGTCACGCGGCAGAAATCAACCGCGCGCCGCTTCGTGAGCAGCTCTGTCGTGGAGTTCATGTCCACGACATTACCCCGGCGTCCCGCCATCTGTCACATCCCTGTCCAATTTCTGAGACATGATCGTTCAATGGGCGATAGGGTGCGCCGCTCATTCGCCGACCGCCAGACCGAGGGCGCCGATGACGTCGGCTTTCCTGGGTTGGCCGGAGGCACGTTTCACGACCTGCCCGGACGCGTCGAGGACGAGGACGGTGGGGGTGCGCAGGATGTTCAGTGATCGGACCAGGTCGAGGCGGGACTCCGCGTCGATCTCCACGTGCGCGACGCCGGGCACCAGCCCGGCCACCTCGCCGAGGATCCGCCGGGTCGCCCGGCACGGCTGGCAGAAGGAGGTGGAGAACTGCACGAGCGTGGCCCGCTCTCCCAGCTCCGCGTGAATGTCGCCGGATGTGAGCCGCTCCACGTCGCCCCTCACCTCTCGCGCCACGCCGTTCCGCCGCCGCATCACGACGCCCACGAGCGTGGCGAGGGCGAGGGTGACGACCACCACCATCAAACCGGTCACGGAACACGACAACAGGGGTGCGCCCCGAGCCATTCCCTCGGCGGGCCCTCGGCGGGACGGATCCGGCGGGCGGAATCACCGGGCGGGTCTCAGGGGACGGTCTCAGGGGGCGGAGACCCTGAGCAGCACCCGCCCCTCGGCGGTGGTGATCTCGAACGCCGTGATCCGCTCCGGCGGGATCGTCGTGGTCCCCCGGAAGACGCCCGACTTGTCATAGGCGGCCCGGTTGACGACCCAGTTGCCCGCCGTCTCCCTGAGCCCGCCCTCCCCGATCACCTCCAGCCGGCAGTGCGTGCCCTTGGCCACCCCGGTGAGCACGACCTTGACCGTGGTCGCCCCTTCCCCGGCGGACGCGGTCACCACCGCCCGGACCATGCCGTCCGCCCCCTCGAACCGCAGTTCGCTCGGGGCGAGCAGGACCTCCGGGGCCGGGCTGGCCATCGGGGATCGAGCGGCCTCGGGCGTAGCACCGGACGTGGCGTTGGACTTGGCGTTGGCGTCGGGCGCGGTCGAGTCCGAGAAGGAGTGGGTGCTCTCCTGACGGCCCTCGGCGGCGCCCGGCGCCCTGTCTTCCCGGGCCGACCGGTCCGGCTGGTCCAACTGGTCCGACTGGTCCGACTGGTCCGACTGGTCCGACGACAGGGGCGCCGACGCCGTGGTGGCGTCCGGCGGAGTCTGGGTGACGGCCCACAGGGTCCCGCCGCCGAGCCCGACCACCAGGACCGAGGCGGCCAGCGAGAGCATCAGGCGGTTCGTACGCCGCCGCTTGACCTTGGCGCTGAGCAGCCGGTCGAGCACCGCCGTGGGCGGGCTCGCCACCTGCACCACATCGCCCTCGGACACCCTGCCGAGGAACGTCGCCACCCCGGCCAGCTCCTCCAGTTCGGCCCGGCACTCGGCGCACTCGGCGAGATGGGCCTCGACGAGCACGCGCTCGTCCGGTTCCAGAGCGCCGAGCGTGTACACCCCGAGCGACATCCGTACTTCGTCACAGGTCATCATCATGGCGCGAGCCCCCGCTCCTCCAGCGCCAGCTTGAGCGCCCGAAGCGCGTAATACGTGCGCGATTTAACCGTTCCAGCGGGGATGCCGAGCGATTCGGCGGCCTCCTTGACGGATTTCCCCTGGTAGTAGACCTCGGCCAGCACCTCGCGGTGCTCGGGCCGCAGCGCGGCCAGCGCCTCGGCGACCGCCCACGACTCGACGGCCCGCTCCAGCTCGTCGTCGGCGGGCACCACGGCGAGTGCCTCGTCCCCCGTCTCCGGGGGGCGCGCCTTGCGGGCACGGTGCTGGTCGACGACGAGGTTGCGGGCCACCGTGAACAGCCACGCGCGGATGGAGCGGCCGGCGAACGCGTCAGGATGGCGCCAGGCCCGCAGCAGCGTTTCCTGCACGACATCCTCCGCTCTCCCCGAGTCGCCCGTCAGCCGCAGCACGTAGCCGTAAAGTGGCCCGCCGTGCTCGTCGAAGAGCGCCCTGACGAGTTGCTCGTCGGCGGTTCCGGCTTGGCTCACATCCTCACGACGTATGGCGGGACGATCCGGTTCAGGCACGGGACACGTTCAGCCTCGGAGGGGGACGTCGGAGGCCTCGCCCGAGATGCGCAACCCCTCGGAAACGGCCTTGACCTCGGTCAGTTTGAGGTTGTACGGCAGTTTCCCGATTGGGATGCGGTAGTTGATGAACCGCTCGGGATCGGGCACGGGGATGCCTCCGCCCAGGGTCACCTTCCCGGGGACGAGCTGCAGGCCGCCTTCGACGATCTTGACCTTGAGATCCGCCTTCACGGGCACCTTCTGCCCCAGCACGGTGATCTCCCCGCTGACGTTGAGCGCGTCACCCGCGACGGCGACCTTGATCCCGCTGGGTGCTCGCTGGTTGAGGGTCTCCACCGAGACGACCACCGTCCCCTCCACGCGCTCGGCGCGCATGTCCACCTGCTGGGGACGGAGCACCAGGTCCTCCAGAGGGGCGGTGACGCCTTGCAGGGTGAAGTCGACACTCGCCAGCCGGACACCGGAGACGGTCATCCTGCCCGCGGCGACCTTGACCTCCTCGTAACGCCCGGCGATCGCCTGGGTCAGGAAGGGGATGCCCTCGATCGTGACCTCGGGCGGGGCCGAGAGGTCGTACTTGGCCGTGGCCTGCGTGGCGATCTCGCGCTGGACTCCCGTGACCGCGACCCTGTCGAGGATCACGACGAGAACGAGAAGTACGAGGAGAAAACCGATCAGCTTGCGCATCCGACTCCCTGTTCGTTCCCTGGCCCGAGAGGGGGGCCAGTGGCGTGACCTCCCCTCGCAATCCTGTCCGAAACGCCGCGCCGGTGGTAGCGTCCACCCGCTCAGCCGCCCGCGAAGGGGGGAAGCACCTCGACCGTCGCCCCGTCCGTCAGGACGATCGTCTCGTGGGCCCTCCTGCCCACCGGATCCCCGTTCACCAGGAACGACGATCGGCTCATCACACGAGCGAGCCTGTCACGGTTAGATGTGATTTTGGTCATCAATTCGGCAAGAGTTGCGGCCTCGGAATGCTCCTCCGCGATGCCCGCCGCCTCCTTTGCCGCAGCCCAATATCTGACAACGACCTTCGCCATCTACGAATCAACTCCCCAAACACACGTAGGGTTACCGTGCCATTACGGCGAATTCACCCGGAGAACGGGTGTTCACCAGGTGGACGTTCGCTGGACGCTGTGGCCCTGTGGGTTATCCTCACCTACTACGGGACCTGGGCAACGTAGCCCCCGGGTCCTTACGTGTTTGTACGGCTATCGCCGGCATGACGCGGGAAGGAGGCATCGTGAGCAATCTCCTGCTGCTCACCAACGCCCTTGAGCCCTCAACTGAGGTGCTTCCGGCGCTGGGGCTACTACTGCACTCGGTACGGGTCGCGCCCGCGGAGGCATCCGCCCTGCTCGACGCCCCGCCCGCCGACGCGATCCTGGTGGACGCGCGCCGCGAGCTCGTCCAGGCCAAAAGCCTGTGCCGGCTGCTGCGCACCACGGGCGTCGCCTGCCCCCTGGTGGTGATCGTCACAGAGGGCGGTCTCGCCGGGCTGACCGCGGAGTGGGGTGCCGACGACGTCATCCTCGACACCGCAGGACCCGCCGAGGTCGAGGCGCGGCTCAGGATGGCCGTGGGCAAGCTCAACCTGTCCGCCGCCGAGGAGGTGCCGGACGAGATCCGCAACGGTGACCTGTCGATCGACGAGGCCACCTACACCGCCAGGCTCCGAGGCCGCGCGCTGGATCTGACCTTCAAGGAGTTCGAGCTCCTGAAGTACCTGGCCCAGCACCCCGGCAGGGTCTTCACGCGCGCCCAGCTCCTCCAGGAGGTCTGGGGTTACGACTACTTCGGCGGCACCCGCACCGTGGACGTCCACGTCCGGCGGCTCCGCGCCAAGCTCGGCGCCGAGTACGAGGCGCTGATCGGCACGGTCCGCAACGTCGGCTACCGGTTCGTCCCCGAGCGCGGCAACGAGCCCGTCGAGGAGCGCGAGCCCGTCCGCCACTAGGGATTCCGCTTCCCGGGAGTCTCAGGGCTCCCAGGAGTCGCCGGGAACGATCGTGGCACGTTCCCGCCCCGCGGCGGTTCTCGCGAGGGCGGGAACCGGGCACGCCCGGGTATGCCGGGATGCGCCGGACGCCTCACGACGTACGGCGAGACGCCCCGATCACGAGGCACACAAGAGGCCCACCGGACGCGTCCGGTGGGCCTCTCGCGCGTTTCACACCTTCACGGTGTGTCACGCCTTACGACGTACCGCGATCACCACGGCGTGGCGTGCCTTCCGCCCGCGTTACGGAACGACCGTGATGTGGTTGGGCACCGGGGGCGTGATCGACGGGTTCGCCGCGAAGTGGGCGGCGAAGGCGTCGATGTCCAGCGGGCCGCTCCACAGGTCGGTGCCGTCCCTGAAGGCGAGGAACGCGTCGCCGCCGCCGACGAGGAAGTTGTTGGCGGCGACCCTGATCGTCTGCGTGTCCGTCACGGCGACACCGTCGATCTTGATGTCGGAGACCTTCGAGCCCCACGCCGCGCTCGCGCTGTAGGTGTAGGTGAAGTTCGACGACGGCTGCAGGATCTTGGTGAACGCCTGGGCGTTGGGACCGCCGACGAACTGCTGTTCCAGAACGGTCTTGAGCTGCGCGCCGGTGAGCGTGACCACCTGCATGAGGTTGTTGAACGGCTGGACCGTGAACGCCTCGCCGTAGGTCACCACGCCGTCTCCCTCGCCGGCGGGCGAGCCCGCGTAGGTGAGGCCGGCCCGCACGCCGCCCGGGTTCATCAGGGCGATCTGGGCGTTGCCGCCGGTCCTGGTCGCGGCGAGCTGGCCGTCGGCGATGAGGTTGCCCAGGGGGGACTCCCCGGAGGCCACGGCGGAGTTGGTGATGTCCGCGGTGATCCTGCCGATCGGCCTGTTGGCCACCGACGCGACGCGGTCCTTCCACGTCTGGACGAACGCGGTGATCTCCGGGTCGGGGGTGACGGTCCTGGTCACGACCTGGTTGTCGGCCGCGACCGAGGAGCGCACGACGTCGCGGGTCCTGACGTCCACCTGGAAGTCGACCTTGGTGATGACCCGGCCGAAGGAGCCGCCCTGGCTGTAGAGGCGGGTGCCGCCCCTGGGGTCGGCCACCGTGCACAGGTACGCCTGGTGGGAGTGGCCGCTGAGGATCATGTCGACCTCGGCGTCGACCTGCGTGGCGATCCGGTTGCCCGCGCCCGGCTGGGCGCTGCACGCGTCGGGCGACTGGCCCGCGAGGACCTGGTCGCCCTCGTGCACGAGCACGACCTGGGCCTTGACGCCGACGATCTGGAGAAGCTTGGACGCGACGTTCGCGGCCTTCACCTCGTCGATGAACTCAAGGTCCTTGATGCCCTCGGAGGTGACGATGTTCGGGGTGGTCTGGGTGACCAGGCCGATGAAGCCGATCGGCACGCCGTTCATCCAGCGGATCGCGACCGGGGGCAGCGCGGGGATGCCGTAGTCCTTGAGGAGGTTCCGCAGCGAGCTGCTGTTCGTCCCGCCCAGCGCCTCCAGCGCCTGCTTCTCCGCACCCCGCGCCGGCCGCTTGAAGATGACGTTCGCGCCGATGTAGCTGAACTTCGCACCCTTCCACTCACCGGCGGGCGAGCAGCCGTCCACCGGGTGGCAGCCGCCGTTCATGATCCGCTTGAGCTCGGCGTACCCCTCGTCGAACTCGTGGTTGCCCACGGCGGAGGCGGTGACGCCCACCTTGCCGAGGAACTCCACCGCGGGCTCGTCGTGGTAGGCCGCGGAGATCAGGGGACTGGCGCCGATCAGGTCTCCCTGGGCGACCTTCAGCGTGTTCTTGTCGGAGAGCTGCTTGAGGTGGGTGGCGGCGAACGCGGCACCGCCGGCCTCGACCGTGGCTCCGGTCTCGTCGACCATGCGGCCGGACGAACCGGTCGGCGGCTCAAGGTTGCCGTGGAAGTCGTTGAGGGAGAGCAGGCGGACCGGCACCGTCTTGGCGGGCTTGGCGGGCTTGTTGCCCGCCTGGGCCGGTCCCATCGCGAGCACGAGACTGGCCCCGGCGAGCACGCCCGCCATGGCCAACCGCTGGAAGGAACGAGACATCATGAACCACGACACTAAAGGGACTACCTGTGCAAGGAATGACCGAGAGGTAACGATTCACCCGGCGGGCACATGGCGCCTTTTGCCAGTCCCCGGTGAACTCCGGAAACATGTGCCCGCTTAGAGTCCACAGCATGAACGTGCGTGTGGAGTACCGGGGGCCGCTCGGCGAACAAGAGGTGTCCGACGTCCTCGCGGTGGTGGAGGCGGCCACGGAGGCCGACAAGGTCAGACCGCTCAACGAACATGTGATGCTGCACCTGCGCTACGGCGGCGACGAACGGGCCGGAGCCGTGCTGCTGTACGCCGGGGACGACCTCGCGGGCTACGCCCACGTCGACCCGACCGACCCCGTCGAGGGACCGAGCGGGGAACTGGTCGTCCACCCGGCGTTCCGCGGGCGGGGATACGGGCGGCGACTGCTGGAGGCCGTGCTCGACCACACCGGCGGGCATCTGCGCCTGTGGGCGCACGGCGGGCACCCGGCCGCCGAGGCCCTCGCCCGGTCGGCGGGCTTCGACAAGATCAGGTCCCTGTGGCGGATGCGCCGCTCCCTGGCCTCGGAGATCCCCGGCTTCGACCTTCCCGAGGGGGTGCGGCTGCGCACGTTCGAGCCCGGCGCCTCCGACCGGGAGGCGTGGGTGGCGCTCAACGCCAGGGCCTTCGCCCAGCACCCCGAGCAGGGGGCGTGGACGACCGAGGACCTGGAGCGACGCGAACGGGAACCCTGGTTCGACCCGGCCGGATTCTTCCTCGCCGTACGAACGGGTGAGCCCGGGGGCGGCGACCGGCTGGTGGGCTTCCACTGGACCAAGGTCCACGGTGACGGCGACCACGCGCACGAACCCCTGGGAGAGGTCTACGTCGTCGGCGTCGACCCCGCGGAGCGGGGAGGCGGCCTGGGGAAATCACTGACCCTCGCGGGCCTGGCCCACCTGCGGTCGCGGGGCCTGAGCCAGGTGATGCTGTACGTGGACGAGAGCAACCCCGCGGCGATCCGCCTGTACGAGGGGCTGGGCTTCACCCGGTGGGACGTCGACGTGATGTACCGGAAGTAGGGACGTCTCCCGCGTGACGTACCGGACGTAGAGACGTCCCCGCGTGACGTACCCGAAGTAGAGACGTCCCCGCGTGACATACCGGAAGTAGAGAGGTGTCCCCGCGCGACGTAGCGGACGTGAAGCGGGGACTCACCCCGGACGCGGGACGCGCCGGACCGGGTTCACCCCCGGTCCGGCGCGGTCGCCCGAGGACTACTCGACCATCCAGTGGAGCGCGAAGTAGGACAGCGCGGCCACGAACGCGGAGGCTGGGATCGTGAGGATCCAGGCGGTCACGATGTTGCCCGCGACGCCCCAGCGCACGGCCGACAGGCGCTTGGTGGCGCCGACGCCCATGATCGCGCTGGTGATCGTGTGGGTGGTGGAGATGGGGGCGCCGAAGCCGATGGCGGCCGTGTAGAGCACGGTCGCCGCGGCCGTCTCCGCGGCGAATCCCTGCGGCGGGTCGAGCGCGATGATCCGCCGCCCGAGCGTCCGCATGATCCGCCAGCCGCCCGCGTACGTGCCGAGCGAGATGGCCGTGGCGGCGGAGAGGATGACCCACTGGGGAATCGGGTCGCCGTCGTTCTGGTAGCCGCCGACCACGAGGGCCAGGAAGATGACCCCCATGGTCTTCTGCGCGTCCTGGAGGCCGTGGCCCAGCGCCATCGCCGCCGCGGACACGGTCTGCGCGTGGCGGAAGCCCCGGTTGGTCTTCGTGGGCTGGGAGCGCCGGAACCCCCACAGGATTCCGATCATGATGAGCCCGGCGAGGGTGAAGCCGATCAGCGGGGACAGGATCATCGGGATGACGACCTTCTCCAGCACCCCGTTCCAGTAGACGGTGCTCGTCGAGGCGAGCGCGGAGCCGACCAGGCCGCCGACCAGCGCGTGACTGCTCGACGAGGGAAGGCCGAAGTACCACGTGACGAGGTTCCAGGTGATCGCGCCGATCAGACCTGAGCCGACGATGACGAGGCCGTGGCTTCCCTGTGGAGGGTCGATGATGCCCTTGCCGACGGTCGCCGCCACCTGCGTACCGAGATGCGCACCCAGGAAGTTCATGGCCGCGGCCATGAACAGCGCGGCCCTCGGCGTCAGCGCGCGCGTCGAGACGGAGGTCGCGATCGCGTTCGCGGCGTCGTGGAAACCGTTGGTGTAGTCGAACACCAACGCCACGACCACCACGCCGATGACGAGTGCGAGCGTGAGATCCACTTAGCTTTCCTTGACCGCGATCGACTCGATCGTGTTGGCCACGTGCTCGAAGGCGTCGGCGGCCATCTCGAGCTGATCGATGACCTCCTTCATCTTGAGGACGGTCAACGCGTCGTACTCCCCGCCGAAGAGCTTCGCGAGAAGGCGTCGGTAGACCTGGTCGGCCTGGTTCTCCAGCCGGTTGATCTCGATCCAGTACTCGTTGAGGTTCTTCATCGAACGCAGCCGTGGCATGGCCTCGGCGGTGAGCTCCGCGGCGCGCTCCAGGACCTCGACCTGCCGGACGACCTCCTTGGGGAGGTGGTCGATCTGGTACAGGACGATCAGGTCGGCGGCCGCCTCCATGTAGTCCATCACGTCGTCGAGGTTCGAGGCGAGACGGTAGATGTCCTCGCGGTCGAAGGGGGTGATGAAGCTCTCGTTCAGCCGATTCATGATCGCATGAGTGCGCTCGTCACCGGCGTGCTCACATGCGCGCATCTTCTCGGCCAGGGCTTCCCTGTCCGATCCGTCACTGATGATCTCTACCAGCAGACGGGACGCTGTGACGAGGTTGTTCGCCGAGTCGGCGAACAAGTCGTAGTAGCTGTCCTCACTTGGTGTGAGACGCAAGCGCACGTCGTTCTCCAGATGTGCGGGGATGGTCCGCAGAGAAGGGTACGGGTTACCAGCGGAAATGCGAACTTCACCCGCTAGACGCACACTCTTCGCGATGTCGTTACCCGGCGGGTACCCGGCGACACACAACCTGAGGCAGTCTTGCGAGCATCTTTCCGGTGACCGTTTTTGCTAGTTTTCGGCCACATTATGCCGAAGACAGGTCACGTATGGGACTCTCTCCCCCGGATCACCGTCCGGTACGTTGCCCGCGCTCCCCTCCGGATCCCCCGCTTCCACGACGTTTCTCCGAGATCTACCAAGATCGAACGGATCCATGACCCCCCGTGAACAATCAGGGTGATTTCCATCACGGCCCCTCACTAAACCGTATTCAGGTCACCCTGACGGCGCGCGCCGCACCGCACCCCCGCCGGAGGCCGCGAAGATCAGATGGGGGTCTGGTGGAAGTTGAGGTACGAACGGCTCGGCGTCGGCCCCCGCTGCCCCTGATAGCGCGATCCGTACTTCTCCGAACCGTAGGGAAACTCCGCCGGAGAGCTGAGCCGGAACATGCACAGCTGGCCGATCTTCATACCGGGCCAGAGCTTGATCGGCAGCGTCGCGACGTTGGAGAGTTCCAGCGTGACGTGCCCGCTGAACCCGGGGTCGATGAACCCGGCCGTCGAGTGCGTCAGCAGCCCGAGCCTGCCCAGCGAGCTCTTGCCCTCCAGCCGCGAGGCGATGTCGTCCGGCAGCGTGACGACCTCGTACGTACTCGCCAGCACGAACTCCCCCGGATGCAGGATGAACGGCTCGTCCTTGTCCGGCTCGACCATCCGCGTCAGATCAGGCTGCTCGACCGCCGGATCGATGTGGGGATATCGGTGGTTCTCGAAGACTCTGAAATAGCGGTCCAGGCGTACGTCAACGCTGGACGGCTGGATCATCTCCGGCTGGAAGGGATCGATCCTGACCCTTCCGGCCTCGATCTCAGCGGCGATGTCACGATCGGAAAGCAGCACGTGTGGAACCTACCAACGCCGCGGCCGTGAATCCCGCTCCCGGCAGAGACGCACGAATCTTGCTCCGGGGAGGGACGAGAGTCGCTCAACTTTCCGCTAGAGTGGTGACGCGCGGCACGCCGCACGCGGGTGTAGTTCAATGGCAGAACATCAGCTTCCCAAGCTGACAGCGCGGGTTCGATTCCCGTCACCCGCTCCACACACAAAGGCCCAGGTCAGGATGCGAATCCGAACCGGGGCCTTAGTTGTTTTCTGAGCCTCTTCGATCTTCCGTGCCCGTTACGTGCCCGATGCCGGTGGATCTTCTTTCTTGAGAGCGGCTTCGGCGAGCTTTCCCATGCCGTCGGCGATCATCTGATCCCGCCCGTTCTCGGTGTGCAGATAGATCAGCGCGGCCCGCGTGGTCGAGTGCCCCATCCGGTTCATCAGCTCCCGCAGCGTCGCACCCGACTGCGAGGCGAACGTGTTGCCCGTATGGCGAAGGTCGTGGAAGTGGACGCCGGAGAGGTTCGCCCCCTTCAGCGCCTTGGCCCAGATCCGGCTGAAGGCTGGCCGCCGCAGCATCGCGCCCTTCGCACCGAGGAAGACGAACGCCTCGTCATGCTCGTCGGTGTACGTGTCGAGGTGCACGCGAAGCTCCGAGACCACCACCTCGGGAAGGGCGACCGTCCTCGTACCGGCCACGGACTTGGGCAGGCCGACGGTTACCGACCCGTCCTTGAGTTCGGTGGTGGAGGCCACGACCCGGACCATGCGGGCATCCAGGTTGAGGCTCTTGCGCCGGAGCGCCGCCAGCTCACCCCACCGCAGACTGCCGAACGTCGCCAGGAGCACCAGCGCTCGGAACCGTGGTTCGATCGCACCGGCCAGCGTGAAGACCTGTTCCATGGTGAGCGTCGGACGCTCGGGCGACTCCTCCTTACCGCCGCTCTTGATCTGGCACGGGTTGGACTTGATCATCTTGTCCTCCACGGCTGTGTTCATGATCGCTTTGAGCAGCCGGTACGCCTTGGCGACGGTGACCGGCCCGACTCCCCCGTCCAGGAGCGTCTTGCGCCACTTGCGCACGTGAGCCGCCTTGATCTCACTCACGGCCAGGTTGCCGAAAGTCGGGACCAGGTGCAGGCGGAGAAGGCCCTCGTAGAGCTGGACCGTCTTGGGCCGCAGGCCGGGGCGCTCGTTCACCCAGTCGGAGCCGTACTCCTTGAAGGCCACCTTGCCGAGGTCCGGATTGCTCCAGTCCTCCATGAGGATCTCGGCCTCCTTCTTGGTCAGCCAGACCTCCGCGTCGCGCTTGGTCGCGAAGGTCTCCGGGGCCGCCCGATCGATGTCATCCGGTCCCCTGTAACGAGCCTGCCACCGGCCGGACGGGAGTTGCCGAACGCGCCCGAAGCGCCTCTTGGCCGACTTGCCCTTGGCGGAGTTCCAGGGCTCCTCCTCAGGGGTGGCGAGTGTGGTCCTGGCCATTACGCGGCCCTCCTGCGTCGTGTGGTGGTGATCGGTTCGACCAGCCCGGCAGCGATGAACGCCTCAAGCGCGGCTTCGGGGATGCGGACGTTGCGTCCGACGTGGATGAAGGCGATCCGCCGTTCCTCGATCAGGCGACGAGGGAAGCGGACCGACGTGTTCAGCCGTTCGGCCGCCTCTTCGACGGTGAGCAACCGGCCTTGAGCAAGTTCCGGGAGAGGCGAGGCAGGCTCTTGCCTGGTCTTCCTGGTCATGCCGCCACCTCCAGTCCCGGAGTTGCCGAAAGGTCTGGAACAGGGAGGCCGTCCGCTCTGGCCTGGAGTTCGATCAGGCGTGCGCGGGTGCGCTGGCGGTTGGCGACCTCGCGTAGCAGCCGTTTGGCCAGCGGGGTGCGGTTGGGGTCCTTTGAGGAGACGGGTCGCCAGACGTAGCGGTGCGGGTCGGTCACCGTCTCGTCGGGCAGGCCGAGCATGTCGAGCACCCAGGCCCGCCGGTCCTGCTTGTGTTCGCGCAGGGTCTTGTTCGACCACTTACGGGAGACCAGGACGCGGCGGCCCGCGTAGCCGAGGTGTTCGGCCTTGTGCGCCTTGCCCTTGCACCGGCCCGGCAGCATGGCCGCCTTGGCACCCTTGGGCTGCACGCCGTACCGCAGCCAGTTCGGACAGGTCGGCGAGCACGGTTCGTAGCGCAGCGCTTCGACCATACGAGTCGCGTGGTCTCGGCGAGCGTGGTTGTCCGGGTCCTCAGGGTCGAGGGGGTCGCCGAGGCTCTTGGTCAGGTACTTCGACAGGTAGCCGATGCACTGGTCAGCATCCGGCGACCCGGCGAGCACACCCTGAACATCGACCTGAGTTCCGAAGCGCACCACGTGCAGCGGTTCGGCCGCCTCGTCGGTGCCGAGCTGGTCGAGCGCCTCGTCCCAGGTGGGCAGCAGTTCCCCGGTGGCCGGGTCGAGGTAGTCGCCGGCCTGCCCGTCCGGGTAGGGCTCAGCCCGTTCGGCCCGCTCACTCCAGACCGGCAGATGGTCACCGTCGAAGCGGACCTCATCCACGGACGGCCACCACACTTGGTGGTAGGTCGCGGCGGCGATGGCCTTGACCTCCGCACGCGGCATGGTCCCGCGGATCGCCATGTGCAGATGCGGGGCGAGCCGCTTCTGTGGTTCGACCGAGGCGAAGTACTGCACGTCATAGCCCGCCACCCGGCGCAGGTTCTGCACGAACCGGTCGACGAGCTTGGAGAAGTGCAGGGCATCCCGAGCCGCCGCCGCGTAGTCGTACGCACTCGGGTTGACCGGGACGCCGTTGCGAACGCGTCCGTAGGAGGGAAGGGTCAGTGTGACGAACAGGGATGGCCGGTAGACTTTCCCGTCGGAGGCGATAAAGGTCCGCCCGAGGGTCGTGTCCTGCTTGGCCTGCTTGGGCAGGTCCGGGGCGTCCTGACGCCGCCTCGTCGAGCGCGAGCGCTTGGGAGTCGACCGCCCGCCCAGGACGTTGCCCCGCATCCCAGCGGCATTGATCTCCGCATCGATCCCGGCTATCGCCTCGTCCCAGTCAAGGGTGTCTTCCCCATCCCTCTCGGCCTCGTCGCGCTTGGCCTGCACGTCGGCCCGGAACTCGATCAGCCACCGCTGGTCTTCGGTAGAGGGGTTGGGTTCGGCGATCGGTTCGTGGTCGAGGTGCCAACCTTCCCGACACTGTGCCCGGCGGAGCTGGCGATTGCGGTTGGCACACGGCGGGCACTTGGCCTCCTGCGTGGCGCCGCAGGGGATGTTGAACGACTCGGAAGTGCCGGTGTGGGTGTCGAGGCGCCGCAGTTCGATCGGGCGGATGCAGACGCCGTTGTTCTTGGCGACCTCGATCGCGACGTCCAACGCGAACGGCAGGGTGTCACGGACGAGGCGGGGCAGGGTGCGGTCGGAGCCATCCGGCGGGGTGATGGACGGTGGAGCAGGAGGGGTATCGGTCACATGGCCTCCTCTCGGTCGACCACGTCAGCGGTGATCCGGCAGGCGTCGCTGTAGGGGTCTTTGCGGAGCCGAGCGGTGTCGAGATCGACGATCACCGTCACTTCGGCGAGGTCTGAGCCGTTGGACGTCCGCAGCCGCCGGAAGGGCAAGCCCTCGATCTCGGCCGGGGTGCCATACAGGATGACTCTCATCAGGCCCCCTCAACCATCAGCGGCAGCGTGTCAGCGGTGAACACGGCGACCATGTCGCGGATATCGGCATCGGAGACGTAGCCGGCACGGGCACGCATCGGCTCAGGTGAGGTCTCCAGACGGGTGTAAGCGATGCCCGCGCCGAGGTCCGGTTGAGGTGAGATCAGGTCGGCCAGCGCGCCCCGATCCCGAGCACCGTCGCCGAGGACCATGTCCACCTGTTCGGACTCGTCCAGCCGCAGCGCGATCTTGTCGGGGAACAGGTTGCGGATGCTCAGCACGTCCTTGCGCGGGTCCTGCAACGCCGCCAGGACGCCGACTCCCACCGCACGACCCTGCGTGGTCAAGGTCGCCAGCGCTGCCGAGATGCGGAGCTTGAGCCCCTTGTCGGACTGATAGGCCGTCAGGAACGCCACCTCGTCGACCACCACCAAGACGAACGGGTCATCGACGGTAGAGACGTGGTTGCGCTGGACTCCGGCGAACCGGCCCGCCCTCTCCTGCATGATCTTCACGGCTGCTTCCAGCAGATCGGCGCACGTGGCCGGGTCGGCGGCGTAGCGGTCGAACAGGTCACGGCCGAAGGACAGTTCCATGAGCTTGGGATCCAACGCCCAGATCTGCACCAGGCCCACGCGGACGGCAGGCAGCAGGCCCCGGATGGTGGACCAGATGATCGAGCCCTTGCCCGCCCCGGTGGCCCCGGCGACCAGGACATGAGTGCCGTGGACCTTGAGCCGCCACGGGGTGCCGTCCTCCTGCTTGCCGATCTCGACCGGCCCCACCGACGCCACGGCGGGAATCGGTAGAGCGGGTAAGGGGACGGCCAGCGGGTCGCGCCGAGGGAAGGCCAGCAGCAGACGGCCCGACCGGGCGACGGTCACCCGGCATGAGGTGGCGCCGAATCCATGGGCCAGGTTCTCGATGCGGTCGGACCAGTCCTTGACCGACTGTCCGGCGAGCATCTTCACCGTGACCAGGTCCGCCCACGAGGTGCAGGTGACACGGACGAGGCGGGGCAGGTAGTCACGGCCCCGCAGGTGACGGCCGAGACCGGAGACGATCATCACCGGTTGCCAGTGCCGCCGGTAGATCCACACCCGACGCCACCAGGCCAGCAGCCGCCAGCCCACCAGGCGCAGGAACGAGGCCCGATCGACCAGCCGCCACGTGGTGAGAGCGACGGGCACCAGGACGAGAAGCGCGACACCCCACTGCCAGCCGTACAGCCAGCTCAGCGCGCCGGGGGCGACGGCGACGGGTGAGGCGATCGGATAGCGCCACAGCAGCCGCACGGCACCGGCCAGCAGCCGCCAGGTGAAGATGACGATGGTGACGATGGCGGGGGTCTTGAGGACGGCCGGGCGGAACACCACAGCCGTGTCGGGGGTCGTGGTGACGAGGTGTTGTGCCTCGTCACCGGGCAGTTTTTTGAACATAGGCTTGAGCCCTCTCTTGATTCGCTGTCTGGGGAGACGAGGGGCCGCCGGAATGCCAGTTCCAGCGGCCCCGCTTACGTGTCAGGCCGCTTTGCCCTGGGGGGACTCGTTGGCCTGGTCGGGGGTGGTGAACTTGCTCTCGACCGAGCGGGCGAACTGGTCGGCCTCGTGGGCGAGCTGGCGGGCGAACTCGACGTCGGAGGCCGTCACGAGGTCGCCGGCCGAGGTGGTGACCAGGAGCGAGACGGCGCCGAAGTCGAGCGCCAGGACCGGGGTCCGGGCCGGGTAAGGGTGGTTGGTGGCGCGGGCGCCACGGCCGGTGTTGAGGGTGATGGTGCTGATGCGGTGAGTCCTGCGACGCGTCATCAGGCGACGTCCTTTCCAGAGGTGGAGGTGTACTTGGCAGGTGCGGGAGCGGAGGCGGCGGGACCGGTGCGCGGAGCGCGCATCTCGCGGACCTTGATGGAGTAGGCGAGGCGTCCGGCGCCGTTGACGTACGGGGTGGCGGTGACGTGGTCGAACTCGACCGGGGTGAAGGGCAGATCCGGCATCGGGGCCGGCGGGACGGGCTGAACCGGAGCGAGGATCTTGACGGCCACGGTCTTCTGTCCGGGCTTGACGGTCGGGTCGGCGTCCATGACCGCGACCTGCCAGACGAGTTCTCCGGTGGTCTTGTCGCGGGACTGGACGAAGCGACCGTTGGTGGAGGCGTCGAAGTCCTTGACCGCCTCGACCTCCCCGACGACATAGCAGCCGTGCGGGAAGACCTGGGCGAAGCTGACGGGGATGGGTCCTTGCAGGGCCATGATGGCACTCCTCTTATCAACTGACAGGCACTTAACCTATCAAGTGCTTTGAGAATAAGAGAGCCCGCTTGGTAGGTCAAGTGCCTAAGAGTGTTCGTCTTGGACGGCAGCCACGAAGCGGCAACGACTCGATGTCACTTGGCTACCGCGCCCGTGCTCATCTCGTAGATCCGAGCGAGAATTCAGATCATGGAGTCAGAGGCCCCGAGGTCGCGAGTCTGGAGTGGCGCCCTCTTGGTCATCCTGGCCCTGGTCTGGTTACTGGGCCCTCTGTACCTGTTTGCCAAGGGGATCGCCGCCGCTTGGGACCGCCCCTTCATCGACCACGAACGGGCCGCAGGATTAATGACAGCTGCCGGAATCGTGATGGTAGTGGCACCCATGGCAGCGAGTGTTGTCGCATGGCAGACCAACCGAAAAAACGCCCCCTGGCTGTTCGGCTTCGGGGCGATTCTCTCCCTGATGATCGTCTTGCTGTTCATCGGGAGCAGTTAGGGCGGCCCGACTCCACCGTCCTGCACGCCGGCACCGTCCGCTTACTGCATTGAGCACAGCAGCGGACGGCGGGTAAGAAGTAGCTTCCCGGGAGAAGCTCAGGCGATCGGATAGGCATCTTCCAACTCATGGCGATCGGCTGGAAGAAGCACTTCCGCCACGACGAGGGCATGACCGGCCGCATCGCGCACCGCCGCGTAGACGCACAGCAGCGGGACGTTCTTCGGCATGCCGAGCCGCTTGACCTCCTCGGTGGTGGGCATGCGCGCGACGATCTGTTCCACGATGTGGTCGAAGCGCACCCCCTTGCGCGACTGGAGATGTTCGCGAAGTCCCTCGGCCAGCAAGTCAGCGCTGGTCAGGTCGGTGCCCTCGGACAGTTCCAGTGGCATCCACACCGAGACGATTTCGGTCGGTTCGCCGTTCCGGCTGACCAGGCGACGCCGCAGGAACACCTTGCTCTTCGGGGCGATGTCCAGCAGGGCCGCGATGCGGTTGGGTACGGCCAGTGCCGCCGCCTCCACCACCTCACCGTCGGAGGCATTTTCTGGACCGGTCAGGTACGCCTGTCCGGGGCGGGGCTGTTCCATCGAGGTCATCGCCGGGCGACCACGCACGAAGCGGCCCTTGCCCTGCTGAGAGTCGATCCAGCCCTGTTCGCGTAACACGCGCAGTGCGGCGACGACGGTGGGCCGGGAGACACCGAACTCGTTGATGAGCTGGTTCTCACTGGGCAGGAGTGAGCCCGGAGGGTAGTCCCCCGACTCGATGCGCCGTTGAAGTGCCTGAACAAGCTGGGCGTACTTCGGAGGCACGGACTCTAATGACATTACGACCGTCCATCACCCGACAGGTTGTTTGACCAAGTCAGAGCGTAACCTGGCCTCCCCCTGCCTGTCACGTCACCGGAAGGCAAGGGGAGCGAGAGCAGAGAAGGTCCCGGCAGGCAGAGAGAGGGAAGAAGGGCGCCGCGGTTACACGGGTGGGGCCGCATACGCCGTCTCTGCTACCTGCCGGGACGTGATCAGACGCGACGGGGCAGCGGCAACGCTCTTCGGTGCCCTCCGCACCAAAGGACACCACCCCGCCGCGCCCGCCTATCGACCGACGTAATCGGCCAGAACTTGGGCAGCGCCCACCACGTCGCTGATCGAGTGGCGCTTCTCGGCCGACTGCCAGGAGTAGAAGGCACCGCCGTAGCCGACGAACACCCACACCGGCAGGCCGACCTGTGGACGGGGAATCATCAGCGCACTGTCGTTGTCGCGCAGTTCGGCCCGTACGCCGAGCCGCAGCAGCGCGTTCCGCAGCCGGGTAAGGGCATGCGCCTCGTTCTCCTGGCGTTCCTGCTGAAGGCAGGCCGCAGCGGTCTGCATGATCGGGTTCATCTCACGTTCCTTTCGACCCGGCCGGTTGCGAGGCAGTCGAGACATTCCTGTTCTCCCTGCGTCTCGGGATCACCACCGCTCTCGCCGACGAGAAGGGCACGGCGCGAGCTGCGCAGCTTGGTTCCACGTCCCCGGCACGCGGGGCAGGGGCGTGTCTCGCTGGTCTCCTCTGGCCGGGTCACCGTCGCCATCTCCTCGAATTTGATCCGCGTTCCCTGCGGCGGAAAGCGGGCTGACGTACCGTGTTGCTTGATGGCAAGTCCACCGGCAATTCGAGAACGGCAGGACCCCCAAACGGCCCCCCTGAATCCCCCCTCTTGAGCCCCCAGCCGGGAGGAAGGCCCTAGATGCCCGACAACATCCCCAACGTCCAGCTCCGAGCGTGGCGTAACGAGCACCGCCTGACGCGCGCCGAACTGGCCGACCGGATCAACGCGACGCCGACCGGCATCAGGGAGTCCCTGGCGTGCGATGAGGAGCGCATTCGGCGCTGGGAGGCCGGAGAGGTCAGGTGGCCCCATTCGCCGTACCGGCTCGCCATCACCCAGTTGACCGGACTTCAACCCGAAGACCTGGGATTCCGGCCGAACAGACGCGGGGCCGGCCAGCTCATCGAGGCCACCAGCATCATTCCCATGGACGCGTTGCGGGCCGAGGCCGACCTGTACGGCACCATGGAACTCGCCCAGCAGCTCCAGGCGTCCGACGTCGGAACCGGCACGCTCGAAGCTCTCGCCGAGGCCGTCGACCTGCTCTGCCGTGCCTACCCCGTCGTTTCGGCCGCCACGTTGCGCGACCGGACCCAGAAGCGTCTTTCCCAGGTCAATGGCCTACTCGGCGGACGCATCACCCTTGCTCAGCACCGGGAACTCCTCGTCATCACCGGATGGCTGACGGCCTTGCTCGGGTGCGTTCACTACGACCTGGGAGAACGCGAAGAGGCCGAGACCGCCCGACGTGCCGCTTACGAGATGGGCCGCCAGGTTGGGCACGGTGAACTCATGGGATGGGCACACGAGATGTCCGCGTGGTTCGCCCTGGTCGAGGGCCGCTATGAGGACGTGGTTACCTCCGCCCGCATGGGCCAGGCTGTCGCCGGCCAATCCAGCGCCCAGGTTCAGCTCACCTTGCAAGAGGCCCGCGGACTGGCCCGAATCGGCGACCGCCGCGAAGCCGACAAGGCACTCACCCGCGGAGCCGACGCACTCGCCACACTCCCGCTCCCCGGCAACCCCGACCATCACTTCGTGTTCGATCACGCCAAGTGGGTCTTCTACGCCGCCACCGCCTACACCTGGCTTGAGGACAACGACCGAGCCGAAGAACACGCGCGGGAAACCATCCAGATGCACACCCGCCCGGACGGCACGTCCAACGCCCCCATGCGGGTCGCCGACGCACACATCGACCTCGGCATCGTCCACGCCCGACGCGGCGACCTTGACGCCGCAGTGGAACAAGGCATGGCCGCATTCGACATCGAACGCAAGTCCCTCACTGACCTCGTCAACCGTGCCGCAGACCTCGACCGAGTACTACGCTGGCGCTACCGACGCGAGGCTCTGGCCGAGGAATTCCACGAACGGTACATCACAGCCCGCAGAGCGCTTATCGCACACCGCCCCGAGCTACTCGATTAACGCTTACCTGGTGAAGCCGACCGATGTTTACTTCCGAAAGTCACGAAGGCTACCTAGACCGCTTCACCGAAAGCATCACCAGCACTATTCCCAACACAAAAAATACACACGACAGTACGAGCAATGCCAGGTCCGGCCCAGATCCCGACTCCATCACGTCTTGACCCAGCGCTCCCGTGACGCCAAAGGCCGCTATCAGAATCACTCCCCACCCATAGCGTCGAGGCTTACGGGGGTCACGGGGAAGGAAGGGCAGACGAGGCACCCGATTGGCCACCAACGTATAGACGCCAAGCGCAGCAATCAGGCATGAGACCCCCAACAGAATTACCTGCGTCACTCTGAGATCCATCCAGATCAGCTCCTTCGCCATTCAGACAAACCGGCCTCTGAAAAGAGGTTGCCGAATTGTTCTTGTAGGTATCAAGAGGCGGCGGCGCTGCGCGCCGTCGCCCGGCCCTGCGCCTACCAGCGCATGCCGGGCATGCGGCCTGGGGGCCGGTCCCGGCACGCGCGCAGGACTCCGGGCCGTCGCCGCACGCCCGCTGCGCCGCACCCACGTCATCCGCCGGCCACTGGTCGCGCCGCCGCCCTCATGCAGCACGACGATCGCCACGGGGTGGCCGAGTCTGCCGTGGTCGGGGGCGATCGAAGATCCGGGATTCGTTCCTCACCCCGGCTCACCGATAAGCACGGCTTACCTATCGGCACAGGGATCGCATCACCAAGACAGCCGTGGCAATGAACAGGTTCTAGGGTCGCCACTCCTCACGGTATTCAGGGTGCTCAAAGTACGACTGGGCGAGCACTCGAAGGGTGTATGTGAGACCGGCGAAGCGCGCGTCTGCGGGATCCATTGCCGCGTACTCCCGTGCCAGCATGTCGATCAGGTCGAGCATCGGCAGGTGGCTGTCGAGGAGAGCGTCACCGCCGAAGCGGTAGGCCACCTCGGCATAGGCGTGGTTGTCCGCCTGGTTACGGGCGTGGAGAAATTGTAGGAGGTCGATCATGAGCTGATTTTCGTATGACTCGATCCTCTCAGGGGATCAAGCCTCCATCAGACCCGGACCGCTTCACGGTGCCCCACCTGAAGGTGAGGCTTTTCAGGAGTTCCTCGGTCGGCCTGATTCCGGTCAGGTATTCGATGAGGAGGAATGCCGGCCCTCTGTAGAAACGGGGAATCGACGGATAGAGCTTGTCGATCTCCTCCATGGCGTCGGCGAGTTCGTCCGGGGGATCCATGACGAAGGCGTCGTCGCCTCCGTAGAGGTATTTGATCTCGCCGTCTTCGCACCAGTAGAAGTCGTCGGTGTCCTCGACGCCGAGGGCGGTGTGGAAGACGAGGCGGGTGCCTTCGGAGAGCCGGGTGATCAGTTTTTCCTCGATGCCGATCCAATCGGGGTAGAAGATGATGCTCCAGTCACCTACGGAGGCGACTCCGAGGGGTTCCCCCGGGCGTGGCCAGTCGTCGGGTTCGTCGGGCAGGCGGGCGGGTTCGAAGTCTGCGTAGTGGCCGCCGAGGCGGGCAATGGCCTGTTCGGGTGTGGTGCGGAGGTAGATGAAGCCGTAGCACTCCTCGCCGTATTCGCCGCAGAGCCAGGAGACATCGATGGGCTGCATGATCATGTCGTCATGGTGGCAGTCGCCGCCGACAGAAACGTGCCGCTCCGGGAGCGCGATCAACTTATCCATAGCGACCTGTGCTGCACACGCTCGCATTTCCGCCCCCGTGACCTGCTCATCGAGGCACCGACAGTAGGAGCGCACGGGGCCGACTGCAGCCATCAGAAGGCGCCTGTAACCATCACAGCCGACAGGTCACAGGCTTGTCACCTTGGAGGAAGATCTCGCCCCAAGTGTGTCTCTGCCCAATGCTCGCCCAACCGACAGCCAAGGGCCGATTACGAATGACGTATCCGCTGGTCAGAGACTTTTCTCCGGACGTGTGAGGGTGCGCTTCC
Source organism: Streptosporangium sp. G11 (assembly GCF_051192615.1). Taxonomy (NCBI): domain Bacteria; kingdom Bacillati; phylum Actinomycetota; class Actinomycetes; order Streptosporangiales; family Streptosporangiaceae; genus Streptosporangium; species Streptosporangium sp. G11. The sequence goes on along the minus strand of NZ_JBPJUQ010000039.1, from coordinate 1,228 downwards.
TAAACCCGGTGTCTTTGCGCGCGCATCGATGTGGGAAGGCGCGGCAGTCGAGGGGTCATGCGCGGGTTGCGCGATATCTACGCGATGATCTCCGCTTCGAGGCTGATCGCAGGGCAATAAGTCCAGGTCATGGGCTGCTGTTCTGATAGCTCCTGGCGGTCTTGAAAACCGCTAAGCCTCCGGCGGGGGCACTTCGGCTCCGGGATGATCGACGTCGCACCATGAAGGCCGTAGATGGTTGAGGTGGAAGCCGGATCTTCCCGCCTGCCACGTCCCAGGCAAGCCCAACATCTCGACTCCTCCGGATCAAGGCCGTCTGTGACCGTTGGCATCCCATGGCCGAGGAACGTCTACCGGCCGGCGTACACGCGAAGACGGCCTTGATCCTCCGTCCCCGAGCTGTTGCCCCTCCGGGGTGGGACGAGGCAGACGGGAAGATCCGGCGGGCGGGGTGGGTGCGTCCGCACGGGGTTCTCAGGCCGTGCCCGTTGCGTGCCCGTCAGCAGAGGGAGCAAGGGGGACTCACGGGTAACCGAAGCACTCCCCCGCAGGTCAGCGTCTCCCCAGCTCAGCGGCCAGGTGCGTTAGAGACTTCCCAAGCTGACAGCGCGGGTTCGATTCCCGTCACCCGCTCCAAGAGCGAAGGCCCAGGTCAGGGATGGATTCCCGACCCGGGCCTTGTTTGTTTCTAAAGCTATTTGATCTTCGCGTGCCATTAGCGTGCCATTAGCTCTCGATCAGCGCACCGGGATCAGCATCCCCGCCGGGCCGTCCTTCTCCTCGTCGTAGCGCCCAATGATCTGCCGGTCTATCGCGTCCGTGATCGTTCTGTCGGCACCCCGCACGGCGTGCTGATAGATCATCGCGGCGCGCACGTTGTCATGACCCATCCGGGCCATCAGATCCTTGAGCCCCGCGCCGGACTCTGCGGCGAGCATGTTGCCCGTGTGACGGAGATCATGGAAGTGGAGACCGGGAAGACCCATCTCTCTGACCACATCCACCCAGCGCGTGCGGGTGTTGAACCCACTGCGCCGAAGCGGGCCGCCCTTGGCACCGGGGAAGACGAGCGCGCCGGGATCCTCCTGGACATAGGTGGCCAGGTGCTCCCGCAGCGCCGAAATGAACCGCGCCGAGTTTCGTGGAGACTTTGATGTACTCCGGCTTTCGTGGAGTCGCTTTGGTTGACTTACATGCCTCCGCCCCCTTGGAGAGGTCGGCATGTCGA
>NZ_JBPJUQ010000038.1:0-97702 GCF_051192615.1 Streptosporangium sp. G11 | reverse complement strand
CGACACCGCGGCGAGAGCGGACCCGGACACCACGGAGGTCATGAACCTCCGACGCGAGACGGCCACGTGAACTCCTTCGGGTAGGGCGGACTGTTCGTGCGTGCGCACGTCCGCGGGGAGGTGGGGCCGCCGGAGCCGGACGTTCGATCGGCGGTCGTCGCCATCGGGATCGGAGCCGGGCGTGGCCGGCCGACGATGAGCGAACGCCGCGTCACGAGGGAGAGCTCCATGGCCCTCTCCGGGCCGGTTCTCGTCCGACGGAACGCCACCACAGGACGCGAAGCGGTATATGTCATCGCCGTTTAACATCGGACCGCTTGCGGTCATCCTGGCAGGATCTGACACCTAAACGCAACACTTAAGAGATGGGCCGAAAAAAGACGGTAACCGCTTTTCGGAAAACGCCAGCTCGGGGGCGACAATGGATCGGTCCATGTCAATGTGGTGCCCTTTGCTGGTCGCGCGACGATTCCAAATCATCGGATCTATTTCTGTCGACGCGGGAGCCTGACGGCCGGGCGCCGCGCCGGACCGCGGTGTCACCCGCCCTCCGAGGGGGAATCCTCTCGCCAGGGGACTTCGTGGCGCGGCCCGCCGGTGGAACACGCGAGCCGCCCGCCCGCCATGATCATCGTCCCTGCTCAGACCCCTACCCCCTGTAGGAGTTCGCCCCCTTGCGGAGAGTAAGGTTGCCCTGCCCTAATTTAGGTAAGGCTTTCCAGCTATGGAGTGACGGTGTTCGCCAGCTACCTCATCGGACTACGCGAAGGCCTGGAGGCCACCCTCGTCGTCTCCGTGCTCGTCGCGCTCCTCGTCAAGAGTGACCGGCGCGACCGGCTGCCCCTCGTGTGGGCCGGGGTCGGCGCCGCCCTCGTCCTGTCGGTCGCGTTCGGCGCGCTGCTCACCTTCACCGTCGCCCACCTGGAATACCGGCAGCAGGAGCTGTTCGAGGCGATCACCTCGCTGCTCGCCACCGCGTTCGTCACCTGGATGATCTTCTGGATGCGGCGCGCCTCCCGTACCCTCTCCGGCGAGTTGCGCGCCAGGCTGAGCCAGGCCCTGGAGGTCGGTGCGACCGCGGTGGTCGTGATGGCCTTCCTCGCCGTGGCACGTGAGGGCCTGGAGACCGCGCTGCTGTTCTTCGCCTCCGTGCAGGGAGCCACCACCACAGCCGTCCCGCTGATCGGGATCAGCCTGGGCCTGCTCACCGCGGTCGCGCTGGGCTGGGCCATCTACCGCAGCGCGATGCGGATCAACCTGACCACGTTCTTCACCTGGACGGGCCTGCTGCTGATCCTGGTCGCCGCGGGCATCTTCAAGTACGGCGTGCACGACCTGCAGGAGGCCGGTGTCCTGCCGGGCCTGTCCGCCTACGCCTTCGACATCAGCGGCGTGCTGCCCGCCGACTCCTGGTACGGCGCCCTGCTGTCCGGGATGTTCAACATCACCCCGCAGCCGAGCGTGCTGGAGACGGTGGCGTGGGTCGCCTACGTGGTGCCGACGCTCGTCCTCTTCCTGCGGCCGCGACGAGGCCGCTCGGCCCCTTCGGCCCCCTCGGCCACCGCCTCCTCGACGTCCCCGGACCCCCGGACCTCCTCGAGGTCCGCGGATCCCCAGACCTCCTCGACCGACCCGCAGCCCGCGGGCTGAAACCGCTTGAACAGGACGACCATGCGCACTTCCCTTGCCATCGCCGCGGGCGCTCTCGCGCTCGCCGCCCTCACCGCCTGCTCCTCCGAGCCCACCGCGTCCACCGCGGGCTCGGGCGCGGGAGCGTCCGCCGCCCCGGCCAAGGGCGGTCCCGTCGCGGTGGCCGCCACCGACACCGAGTGCAAGGTCGCCGTCACCGAGGTGCCCGCGGGCACCTCGACGTTCTCGATCACCAACGGCGGCACCAAGGTGACCGAGTTCTACGTCTACGCCGCCGGTGACCGGGTCATGGGCGAGGTGGAGAACATCGTGCCCGGCCTGACCCGCGAGGTGATCGTGGAGTTGCCGGCCGGCAGCTACGAGACCGCCTGCAAGCCCGGCATGGTCGGCAAGGGCGTCCGCGGCCCGCTCAAGGTCACCGGCGAGCACAAGCCGCTCAGCGACGACGCCCAGCTCTCCGCGGCGACCGCCGGCTACAAGCGCTACATCAAGTCGCAGAGCGACACGCTGCTGACCAAGACGCAGGAGTTCGTCGACGCGGTCAAGGCCGAGGACATCGACAAGGCCAAGGAGCTCTTCCCCGTCTCCCGCACCTACTGGGAGCGGATCGAGCCGGTCGCGGAGATCTTCGGCGACCTCGACCCGGCCATCGACGCCCGCGAGAACGACGTGGCCGAGGGCGAGGAGTGGACCGGCTTCCACAAGATCGAGAAGGATCTCTGGGTCACCAAGGACGTCAGTAAGGACGGGCCGGTCGCCGACAAGCTGATGGCCGACATCAAGACCATCGTGGAACAGTCCAACGCGGCCGAGCTGTCGCCCGTGCTGCTCGCCAACGGTGCCAAGGGCCTGCTCGACGAGGTCGCCTCCGGAAAGATCACCGGCGAGGAGGACCGCTACTCGCACACCGACCTGTGGGACTTCGACGCCAACCTGCAGGGCTCGAAGGCCGCGGTCCAGGCGCTCCGCCCCGTCCTCGAGGAGCGCGCCCCCGACCTGGTGAAGACGCTGGACGAGAAGTTCGCCGGAGCCGAGGCCGCGCTCGGCGTCCACCAGAAGGGCGACGGCTGGAAGCTGCACACCGAGCTGTCCAAGGACGACCTCAAGAAGCTGTCGGACGCGATCAACGCGCTCGCCGAGCCGATCAGCAAGATCGCCGCAGTGGTGGCCAAGTAGTCGATGGCACGCCGTAACCGTAGGGGAGAGGTTCGATGAGCGAGCGGATCAGCCGCAGGAAGCTGTTCGGGATGGGCGCCGCGGGCGTGGCGGTCGCCGGCGCGGGCGCCATCGCGGTGCGCGGGACGGGCGGCGAGCCCGCCCCCGCCCGGGTCGCCTCCGCCTCCGACGCCGTCCCCTTCTACGGCGAGCACCAGGCGGGCATCGTCACCCCGGCGCAGGACCGGCTGCACTTCGTCTCCTTCGACGTGACGACCGGCAAGAAGGCGGAGCTGGCCGAGCTGCTGCAGGAGTGGACCGCCGCCGCGGCCCGCATGACGCAGGGCCGGGAGGCGGGCACGTTCGGCGCGATCGGCGGCCAGCCCGAGGCGCCACCCGACGACACCGGCGAGGCCCTCGGCCTGCCCGCCTCCGGGCTGACGCTGACCGTCGGCTTCGGCGGGTCGCTGTTCGACGACCGGTTCGGCCTGGCCTCGCGCAGGCCGGCCGCGCTGGCCGACCTGCCGCACCTGCCCGGTGACGCGCTGCTGCCGGAGATCTCCGGCGGCGACCTGTGCGTGCAGGCGTGCGCGCACGACCCGCAGGTGGCGGTGCACGCCATCCGCAACCTGGCGCGCATCGGCTTCGGCCGGGTCTCGGTGCGCTGGTCCCAGCTCGGCTTCGGCCGTACGTCGTCCACCTCGCGCTCGCAGGCGACACCGCGCAACCTGATGGGTTTCAAGGACGGCACCTCCAACCTCAAGCTGGAGGACGTGGCGCTGCTGAGGGAGCAGCTCTGGGTGGGGCCGGGCGACGGCTCCGACTGGATGACCGGGGGCAGCTACCTGGTCACCCGCAAGATCCGGATGATGGTCGAGACGTGGGACCGGGCGCCGCTGGCCGAGCAGGAGCAGATCTTCGGCCGCGACAAGGGGGAGGGGGCCCCGCTGGGGAGGAAGGCCGAGTTCGACGTGATCGACTTCGACGCCAAGGGCCCCGACGGGGAAGCCCTGATCAAGGACGACGCGCACGTGCGGCTGGCGCACCCCTCCCACAACGGCGGCGCGCGCCTGCTGCGGCGCGGCTACAACTACGTGGACGGCTCCGACGGGCTGGGTCGCCTGGACGCCGGGCTGTTCTTCATCGCCTACCAGCGCGACCCCCACCGGCAGTTCGTCACCGTGCAGAGGTCCCTGGCGGGAAAGGACTCCCTCAACGAGTACATCAAACACGTCTCCAGCGGCCTGTTCGCCTGCCCGCCGGGCGTGCGCGACGCGGGCGACTACTGGGGCCGCGCCCTGTTCTCCTGAGTTCTCCCGGTCTCCGCGTCGTCCGGGTGGGAGCCGTCACCGGTACGCGGCGGCCGGCCAGTACCGACCGCAGCGGCCCGGCCCGGCCGGCAGTGGACGCCGGAAGGTCCTGGGCGGCAACACCGGGCGATCCGAGGAGTTCGGCCGGCATCTCCCCGATATCCGGGGCGTTGCCGGATCTGCCTGCCGACCGTACGAAAAACCGGCCATCGGGAAACAGGGACCGCAACAGGTGCGCGGCGTGCGCCGCAAGGGTCGCCTTCCCCGCGCCGGAAAGCCCGCTGATCCCCAAGACCGGTACACCGGTCGCGTTCGGCGCAGGGGTGAGGAGCCGCATGAGCCGTTTCGTACGAGAGACGGGGACACGCTTGCCATTGGAGATCACGTTCGTCTGACCCGAGATGGCGAAATGCACACCGATCAGCTGGTGCGGTACTCCACCCACGCCCGGCACGCCGCGGCGGTCCGCAGCCGTTTCGCTTGCAGGGGCGCCGGCCCGACCTCGGCCATGCGGGCGGCGAACAAGGCACGGGTGGCAGCCAGCGTGGTCACCGCGTCCCTGGGCGCTGAAGTCCAGGCGGGCACCCAGGCGGCGACGTCCTCAGCCTCAGCGGGCGTGTGCCCGGCGTCGATCAGCCGCGGGACGAGGAACACCATATCGACCCAGGGGGCGCCCTGGCAGGCCATCGACCAGTCGACGACCTGGCACCGGTCGCCGTCGACGAGCAGGTTGCCCGCGTGCAGGTCCGCGTGCAGCAACGCCGTCCCGTCCAACTCGTTCAGGTCGAGCGCCTTGACGAGCGGCCCGTAGCGGGCGTGCTCAGCCGGAGACTCCGCCATGAGCGCCTCGGCCTGTCGGAGCAGTGCGGTGACCTTGCCAGTGATCGAGGGCGCGTCCGGCCACGGGCATGGGGCGGAGATGGCGGCAACCGCGTCCACCACGGCGGGGACGTGCGGGGAGCCGGGTGCCAGGTCCGCCTCCCGGCCGGGCGCGTGCTCGAAGAGCAGCAGGTGCCAGTCGGCCACGTCGGCGGCCCACAGCAGGCGCGGCGCGGGGATTCCCGCGGGGAGTGCCTGGTTGGCGGTGCGCTCGCGCAGCAGGTGCCCGGCGACCGGCGCCGCGGCGGGAGCCGCCTTCACGAAGAAGACGGCCCCCTCGGTGGTGATGTGTGCGGCGAGTCCAGAGGTCAGACCGACCTCGGCCGACCGGATGTCGACGACCGGGCCAGTCTGCTCTTCGACGGCCGCTCGGGCAGGTTCGGGCAGGTCAGCCCAGTGCCTTCTTCGGTGAATCGGCGCACCCCGCGTAACATTGGTTGCACTTGTCGTTGCCGCAGTCGGCCGAGGTCGGCCACACGACCGGGTCGACCCGGTAGCCGGCCGCCTCCATCGTTTCAATCGTAGTTGCGAGCCTGCCGCTGGTCCCGGGTTCGCCGGGGATGTCGTCGGGGGCATGGTGGATGAACCGGCCCGCGACCCGCTGGCAGAACTCGGCGTACTCCCGCGTGTACATCAGGAACGTGTGCCAGCCGATGTCGGCGGTGTCGGACGGGCCGAGGCCGACGCCGGGGTTGGCGGCACAGGTGGCGAGGAACGCGAGCGCCTGCTCCATGATGACGTCGGCCTGGTGGGCGTGCTCGGGGTGGTCGACGGCGATCCGCGCGGTGAGCCGATCGAACAGCTCCGGCGCGACCAGGGCGCGGGGGGTGGTGAGAGTGGGGCGTTCGGCGGTGATGGTCATCTTGGGCCTTCCCAGTCGGTGGTGCCGGTTGGCTTGCTCTCTCACGGTCGCCGCTGCCGAGGCCCACGTCATTGCTGGGCTGGGTGCTGGTCATTGAGGATGAAGGGTCAATCACGCCACCATGTCCTGCACGGTAAGTGTCTGCTCGGTTACGGTGCGTCTGTCGGCGTGCTCGACATGCGGAGGTCACCCGATGGGGCAGATCACCAGGTCAAGGCGTGCACAGATCCAACGGGAGGCGGCAGCCCTCCGCATGCGCGGGCAGCGCGACGGGTTCCCGCCTGAGCGGATCGTCACCGCCATGCGCGGCACCTTCCCGGAGGTATCGCCGCTGGAGGCGTGGCGGCTGGCATTGGGCTGGTCCCGCGCCCAGACCGTCACGCAGATCGCCGACCTCTACCTCGCTGACGGCCTGAAACCGCCGGCTTTGTCGGAGGCGATGCTGTGCCGCTTCGAGCACGGACCGGACCGGCCTGGCCCGGAGTACGCGACGATGCTGGCCCGCGCCTACGGGGCGCACCTGGATCAGCTCGGGTTGCGGCCACGGTGCGTGTGCGGATACGGGGGGCAGAGATACGGTCCATCAAAGGCCCATCCCGGGTGGGCGCCGGTCCTGCTGCCAGGAGATGTGATGACCACAGCCAGTGGACTGCCCGCCGTCCGAGAGTCGCTACGCCTGGCCCTGCTGGATGCGCCGCACGGTGGCTCGGTGGTGGTGGAGCTCGCCGAGGCGGCCGTCGAGCACTACGCCCTCAACTACTCTCGCCACGCGCCGAGCCTGCTGTTTGACGAGGTACACGCCGCCCGTGGCCTCCTCGCCGAGGCGCTGGCCTCCCCCGCTGACGGTGCGACGGGTGTTGATCTGCGCCGCGCGGCCGGCTGGCTGTCTGCCCTGCTCGGCAACCTGGCGTTTCACCTTGCTGACCACAGCGGCGCTCGCGCCCACCTCGCCATTGCCGCATCACTTGGGGAACGCGCCGGTGATACCCGGCTGATGGCGTGGACGCTCGGGGCGCAAAGCATGCTGGCCCGCGCCTGCCACGACCTTCCTGCCGCCCTGGCCCACGCGCAGGCTGGGCTGGAGCGCGCCACCAGCCCGCTGGTGCGGGCTCAACTGTTGGGTTGGGCGGTGCTGCCCACACTGGCCCAGCTCGGCGAGGTAGCCGATGCCGAACGCGCACTCAGCGAGGCGACCACCACCCTTGCCGCAGACCCTGCCGGTGGCGCGCCGGGACGGTTCGGCTTCGACGCGGCCGAGCTCGACCTCCATGAGGCGGAGTCGTGGCTCGCCCTGGGACGCACCGACCGGGCCATAGGACGCGCTGAGGCGTCGACAGCGGGGTGCGTGCCGTACACGCCAGGATGGGCGGCGGCCACGCTGGTGCTGGCACAGGCGGAAGCGGAGAAGCGTCCGGGGGATGCTGCTGCGCGGGCCCTTGATGTGCTGGAGCGGGTCCCGGTCGATCGGTTGAGGTCCACGTCCCGCGAGCGCCTGCTGCGGGTGGCGGCCACGCTGGGCGACACGGATATCGCCACGGTGAGGGATTTCCGCGAGCGGCTACGGACGCTTCCGCCACCCATCGACGTCCACGGCCGAGGCGTCACCGCGTGATCAGCCCCGGCTTCCCGCACCAGAGCCGGAGCTGATCACGAGCCGTCTCACCCGCCACAGCAGATCCTGCGCGGGCTCTACCCGCAGACGGCGAACCAGCTCTACCGCTCCCGGAAGTAGTGGCCCTTCTCCAGGTCCTCGACCAGGCCCGGCTGGGTCGGTCGCCACTCCAGCAGTTCGCGGGTCAGCTCGCTGGAGGCGGGGCTGTCGAGGGCGAGCAAGCCCGCCAGCCAGGCGAAGTGCTCGGCCGCGTCGTCGGCGGAGACGGAGCGGGTCCGCAGGTTGAGGTGGCGGCCGATGACCTCGGCGATCGAGCGGATCGGCACGCCCTGGTCGGCGGTCGCGTGCAGGACCGATCCGGCCGGTGCGCTCTCCAGGGCGAGCCGGAACAGGTGCGCAACGTCGATGCGGTGCGCGGCCGGCCAGCGCTGGGAGCCGTCGCCGACGTAGCCGGAGACGCCCTTGTCGCGGGCGATGCCGACCAGGGCCGCCATGAACCCGTGGTCGCCCTCGCCGTGCACGGTCGGCGGGAGCCGTACGACGGACGAGCGGATGTCCCGGTCGGCGAGGGTGAGGGCCAGGTTCGCGGTGCCCATCCGGGTCTGCGGGCCGCTGGTCGGGGGTGCGGGCAACGCGTCGGGGGTGCGTCCGTCCTCTTCGACGCTCACCCGGCCCGGGGCGAGTCCGAGCAGCCCGGAGGCGAGCACGAACGGCCGGGCGGAACCGGCGAGCGCCTCCCCGAACGTCTCGACGGCGCGGCGGTCCGCGTCGGCGGCGCTCTGGAAGCCTCCCGTGAAGGCGATCTCGTGCTTGAACGCGAGATGGACCACCCCGTCCGACGCGGCGGCCGCGTCGCGCAGGACGTCGAGGTCGTCGAGCGTGCCGTGGACCACCTCGGCCCCGGCCCTGGTGAGGGCGGCGGACGAGGCGTCCGAGCGGGCGAGCCCGACGACCTGGTGACCCGCGCCCATGAGTTCGGGCACGAGTGCGGAGCCGATCCAACCGGATGCCCCGGTGACGAAAACGCGCATGAGCAGGCCTCCAGCGTAGGCCGGTCGTCCTCGCGCGGAGGACGCGCGCCGGACGACCGAGCGATGTCAGTCACTGTCATCACACGGTAGCAGCTGATGTCAGTCGCTGTCATCAGGTACGATGCCGGACATGGGGAGATGGGAGCCGAACGCGCGCGGCCGGCTCGAACAGGCGGCGCTGGATCTCTACCTTGAGCGCGGCTTCGAACGGACCTCGGTGGCGGAGATCGCCGAGCGGGCGGGGCTGACGGAGCGGACGTTCTTCCGGCACTACGCGGACAAGCGCGAAGTGCTGTTCGCGGGTTCGAGCGCGCTGCAGGAGCTTCTCGTGGGCACGGTCGCCCGTGCTCCCGAGCCCGCCCCCCCGATGGAAGCCGTGGCGGCCGCCCTCCGGGCTGCCGCGGCCGTGCTGCAGGAACGCCAGGAGCATGCCCACCGGCGCCAGGCCGTCATCGCCGCCAACGTCGAGCTGCAGGAACGCGAGCTGATCAAACTCGCCTCGCTGTCGGCCGCGCTCGCCGAAGCGTTGCGGCGGCGCGGTGTCGACGACGACTCCGCGAGCCTTGCCGCGGAGGCGGGCATCGCCGTCTTCAAGATCGCGTTCCGGCGCTGGACAGAGCAGGCTGAGCAGACCGGGCAGGCTGATCAGGCCGGGCAGAAGGACTTGTCTCAGTTCATCGGAGAGTCGTTCGCGGGGCTCAAGGCGGTGACCGCGGGCACCTGACCCGCGATGCCCGGTCGGCCCGGCCAGATCTTCTCCGGCCGTGGCGTCCGGCGAGCCGGTCTTCGACGCCGTGCCCGCCGGACCGCCGCGACCGGAGATGTCAAAGCTCCACGCCTTCGCGACACGGAGCGACCACACCGGGAGAGAGACCGCACCGAGGAACCGGACGGGGGTCAACCGAAGATCTGGTCGACGCGGCGCTCGTAGGCGCGGCGCCAGGACAGCCGGTAGAGGACCCGCATGATCAAAGGGGCGGTCGCGAGGATGTGCTCGCGGGCCCCGGGATCGGCGGCGTCCAGCGTCCACGCCGCGACCATCGGGAGGTCGCGCCCGTGGCCCTTGGTGACCTTCCTGCCCGCCTCATCCCACCACGCCGGGCCCACGTGCTCGGCGATCAGCGGTACGACCTCCGACTCCTCCAGCGCGAGGTGGGCGTCCAGCAGTTCGTGCAGCCGCCGCAGGTCGCCGGCCTGGTCCGCCGCGGGGCGTCCCGGCGCCGACAGCCTGTCGATGACGGTGTCCATCTCCTGGTGGTCGGCCTCCAGCCGGTCCAGGACGGGGCCGGCCTCGGGGACCAGCGCGCGGAGCAGCGGCCAGATGTCCTCGTCCTCGCCGGTGTGGTGGTGGTGAAGGGCGCGAAGCATGAACGCGGTGTGCTCGTCGATCAGGGCTCGCCGTCTCGCGTCGTGCGGAGGGCACCCGTCCAGCGCGGCGGCCAGACGGGCGAAGTCGCGGCGCAGGCTGGCGTGGAAGGCGAGGAAGACCACGAGGTCGGGGGCGGGATCGCCGGGACGGCGCCGGATGAGGTTCGTCGGGGTTGTCATGTCCCCACCATGCGCGCGCCGTCTTCACGGCCACTCAAGGCGCACTTGCCGCCGGCTGCTCCGCGCCCCGGCGTTCACCGCTCCCGCTGGCGTCAGGGTCCCGGTGACCGGCGTTCGTCCCTGCCCGCGGCGAGGTTCGTCGCGCCTCTCGGTGACCGGTGTTCGCCTCGGTCCGTGTCGGGGTTCGTCATGCCGCCCGCTGACCGGCGTTCGTCCCGGCCGACGGGAGCGAACACCGGGTTCGCGGGTCAGCGGGCCGCGCGCGCCGCTCGGGCGCGTGACGCCCACCAGGTGAGGCCCGCGCGCTCGCAGCGCTCGGCCGTCGCGTCCAGATGGGCCCGCGCGGCGCCGGGGTCCGCGGCGATGAGCCCGAGGAAGTATCCCACCGGGCCGGCGGGGAACGTCGCCGCGCCGATCGCCAGCCTGTCCTCGTACGGAAGCAGTCGTGCGTAGGTGCGGTCGCAGGCGGCGCGGTCACCGGCGGCGAGCTGGCTGAGGCCGCTCACGCATAGGGTCGGGAGCTCGAGGAAGTCCCGGGGCAGGGTCTGCCAGCCGTCGCGGGTCAGCTCGCGGACGGCCGCGGCGTCGCCCCGCGAATCGGCGACGAGCACCTGGAACATCTGCCGATGGGACGGGAAGACGAACGCCTCGATCAGCTCCTCGATCTCCTTGCGCGCCGCGGCGACGTCGCCGGGGTGCAGGTGCCGGGCCATGATGACCGTGGAGAGCGCGACGTGGGTGTGCCAGTTGTTGAGCTGCTCCCCGGCCTCGGCGGCGAGCGCGTACCGGGCGTCGGCGCCGGCGAGGTCGCCGTCGACGAGGCGGCGGGAGGCCGCCCAGATCAGGTGCTGGAACCTCGGCCACGGCAGGTCGAGCCGGTCGATGAGCGTGCGGGCCCGCTCGCCGGCCTGGTCGGCGCCCGCCACGTCGAAGAACTCCAGCCTGGTACGTTCCAGGATCAGCCACCCGAGCAGCTCGAATCCCGGCATGCCGAGGCCGATGAGCTCCTCGCCGATGGCGTCGAGCTCGCCCAGGTGTTCGGGCAGGTGGACGCCCTGGTAGCGCGCGTTGAGCGTGATCGCCAGCAGCCGCGTGCCGGCCTCTCCCCGGGCGATCAGGCGGCGGGCCATGGCGAGGGCCTCACCGGTCGCCGCGTCGCACCGGGGATCACCGGTGGAGTCGTAGCGTTCCATGCCGAGGCAGCCGAGCAGGCGGCACCGCAGCACCGAGTCCTCTTCCGGCAGCGCCGCCAGCGTCTCCTCGATGCGCTGCACGATCTGGAGATCCATGTCGCCGTAGCTGTGGAACTTCCACAGCTGGGGCGCCTCCAGGCTGGTGAGCGCCCTGGCCGTGAGCAGCGGATCGCCGGGACCGTCCGAGGCGCGTACGGCCTCCGCCCGCGCCTCCCGGGCCCCGTACCCGTCACCGGCGTCCAGATGAGCTCGGATGAGACTGAGCAGGATCTCGACGTGTTCGGCCGGGTCGGCGCCCGGCAGGCGGCCGTGGGCGTCGGTGGCCCGCCGCCACCACCGGGCGGCGTCCGAGTAGGCCAGCCGCCCGGACGCCTGCGCGGCCGTGGCGGACGCCCAGCGCACCGCGTCGGCGCCTGCGCCCGGCCCGGCGGCCAGGGCGTGCCGGGCGAGCGCGGCGAGGTTGGGCCCTGGACGGCGTTCGAGGGCGCGCAGCGCGGCCAGATGGAGCCCGGCCCGGCGCCGGGCCGGGATGTCCCCGTACACGGTCTCGCGGACGAGGTCGTGCGTGAAGCGCCCGTCTCCGGACAGCAGCCGCAGGTCGGTGGCCGTGTCCAGGGCCTCGGCCGTGTCGTCGCCGGCGATCTCGGCGATGACGAGCGGGTCGGTGCCGTCGCCGACCACGGCCACGGCCTCGATGACGGCTCGGTGGGCGGCGGGCAGGCGGACGAGGCGCTGGCGCAGCACGTCGGCCAGCCCTTCGGGGACGGCCTTCAGTGCCCGCCCGATGCCGATGTCCTCGGCCAGGCGCAGCGTCTCCCGGATGAACAGCGGGTTCCCGCGCGTGCGCTCGGTCAGCGCCGCGAGCTTCTCCGGCCCACCGGGGTCGCCGGGATCGCCGAGCCCGGCCGGCCCGGTGGCCCCCGCGAGTTCCGCCACGGCGTCGGGCTCCAGCCCCGCGAGCGGCAGCCGGAGCGCGTTGTGGCGGCTCAGCATGCCCAGCGCGTCGTACATCTCCGCCGAACCCTCGCCCGAGCGCATCGTGATGACGACGGCGACCCCGTCCCTGAGCAGGATCGCCAGGTCGGACAGCAGGCCGAGCGACGCGGAGTCCGCCCACTGCAGGTCGTCGATCACCACGAGCACGGGCCGGTCGCGTGTCGCCAGGCCGAGGTAGGCCGCCGTGGCCCGGTGCAGCCGGAACCTGGCCTCCCCGGCCTCGGCCGGCCGTTCGGCGGCCTCGCCGGGCCCGCCCTCCCCGAGCAGGACGCGCAGCGAGCCCGCCGCGTCCCCGGGCGGGACCTCGGCGGCCAGCGACTGGACCACCTGCCGCCACGGCCACAGCGCGGGGGCGCCGGAGGTCTCGTGGCAGCGCCCCCAGGCCACCCGCCACCCCGCCGCCGACCGGTCGTTCGCGAACGCCTCGGCCAGCCACGTCTTGCCGATGCCCGGCTCGCCGGAGATGACGGCGATGCCGGGACGGCCGCGCTCGACCTCCCCGGCCAGGTCGTGGAGACGTTCGAGCTGGCCCGCCCTGCCCACGACCAGCCGCCGCGCGGGGGTGGGGGCGACGGCGGCGGGAGGTGCCGGTACGGCCGGCGGGCCGGGGGAGACGGGGACCGGTGCGGGGGTCAGGGCGGGATCCTGCGCGAGGATCGCCGCCTCCAGGCGCTGGAGTCCGGGCCCGGGGTCGAGGCCGAGCTCCTCGGCCAGGTGCGCCCGCGCCGAGCGGAGCGCCTTCAGCGCCTCGGCCTGCCGCCCGAGCCGGTACAGCGCGAGGGCGAGCAACTCCCACAGTCCCTCCCGCAGCGGGCTGGCCCGCACGAGCGCTTCGAGCTCGCCCACGACGTGGGGACGCCCCTCGTCGAGCAGGCGCGCCAGGTGCCGTTCCCTCGCCGAGAGGTGCGCCTCCCGCAGCCGCTCGATCTCCGGGCGCAGCCAGTCGGCGTCCTCGAACTCCTCGTACGGCGTCCCGCGCCACAGCCGCAGCGCCTCGTCGTAGGCACCGGTCTCGGCCAGGCGGGTGAACGTCTCGGCGTCCACCTCGTGCGCTCCGAGCGCGTACCCTGGCGGGCGGTTCAGCAGCACGGTGGACGGCGTGCGCGGCGCCCGGCCGGGTTCGAGGATCCGGCGGAGGTTGGAGACGTAGCTGTGCAGCGTTCCCAGCGCGCGGGCGGGCTGGTCCTCGCCGTACAGGGTGTCGAGGAGCACGTCCACCGGCACCGTGGCGCCTCGCGCGAAGATCAACCGGGCGAGCAGCAGGCGAGGGCGCGGCCCGCCCAGATCGACCGGCTCTCCGTTGACGTACGCTTCGAGCTGTCCGAGAACACGGAAGATGACCGCCACGCCGGGATTATGTCATCGCGCGGGATCCATGACCATCAGCGCGGGATCACCGGCCCCATCGGGGGTTCCGGGCCTTCGTGCCGCCCGGTGGGGCCGGTTCCCGGACGGGCGCGGCGCGTGGTGACGCGGTCAGGGTTTGCGCGCGACGCCGCCGGCGCAGGCCACCTCGGGAGCCTCGCCCCAGGGGCCGGGCTCCGGCCGCCACCGCTGCACCGGCACGACACCCGGCTCCAGCAACGTCAGGCCGTCGAAGTAACGGGTGATCAGCTCCGGGCTGCGGGGGGTGTAGGGGACCACGCCGCTTCCCGAGTTGTGGCGTCGCATCGCCTCGACGTACGCGGGGTCGGTGTCGGCGCCGTCGTAGAGCGCCAGGTAGCTGCCCGAGGGCAGGTCCCGCATCAACCGGCGCACGATCGAGAGCGCCTCGTCGTGGTCGCCGATCAGGCCCATGATCCCCATCAGCATGAGCGCGGTGGGCCGGCCGAGGTCCAGCGTCTTCGCGGCCGCCCGCAGGATGTGTTCGGGGTCGCGCACGTCCGACTCGATGTAGTCGGTGGCACCCTCGGGCGTGCTGGTGAGCAGCGCCCGGGCGTGCACCAGCACCAGGGGGTCGTTGTCCACGTAGACGATGCGCGAGTCAGGCGCCACCCGCTGGGCGACCTCGTGGGTGTTGTCGACGGTGGGCAGCCCGGTGCCGATGTCCAGGAACTGGCGGATGCCCGCCTCGCCCGCCAGGTGACGCACCACGCGGGCGAGCATGTACCGGGAGTGGCGGGCGACGTCGACCATGCCGGGAAAGACGGCGGACACCCTCTCGCCCGCCTCACGGTCGACGGCGAAGTTGTCCTTCCCACCGAGCAGGTAGTTCCAGATGCGAGCCGAGTGCGGCACCTCGACGTTGATCCGTGCCATCTCGGAACTCTCCGCGCCCTCTGAGGGATCGGATGAGGGGTGTGAGATGGTCGGCTCGTCGGCCATGTGGGGATCTCCTACCTTCCGGCGTCTTTGCAGGGAGATTACGCCCATCCATGGATCCGGGTGCCTAATCGGATGATCCTTTTCCGCTCGGGTCCTGTTCCGGCCGGCTCGCCGCTGTCCCGCACCTTGGCCAGGATGCCCGCGAAGTGAGCGAACCTCGAGTCAGACATCCGGGTTTCCATGGAAACCGGCGAGGTTTCCGCCCAGCCGTATCACCTCGAAAACCTCCGCGGCCCCTCCCCCCTGAGCGGACGCGCCGCGATACCGGGCAAGGCCCTCGATCGCGGCGTCCCACGGTACGTGTCGCAGCTGCGACCGGTACGCGCGCATCGCGTGCACCTTCGCCTGGAGTACGTCGGTGATGTCCTCCACATAGGAGTGACGTGCCATGGGGGTCCACACCTCATACCCGAGCACGAGGCCGGGCGGAGCGCATGGCCTCCCCGCCTCGGGAAAGAACTCGGAGCCGGCCATCCAGAGGGCGTCCACGGCCAGCTCGTGCACGAGCTGGTGTTCGCGGTCGGCCTCGCCGGCGTGCGGAAGATAGACGATGTCGGGCTTGACCCGGCGGATGGCGGATGTCAACGCCATCCGCCATCGCCGGGAGAGCGACAGGTCGCGCGAAGGCGCCCCCAGGTTGACGCACTCGAAGGCGCCCAGCCGCTCCCGGGCCACCTCGATCTCGGCCGCGTATTCCTCGGGCCCGATGCCCGCGCCCAAGGTCGGCTCCCGTCCGACCACCTGGAGGAGCGAGACGTGACATCCCGCTCCCGAATGTTTGATGAGCGAGCCGCCCGCGCCTATCAACTCGTCGTCGGGGTGTGGCGCGATGGCCAGAACCGCGGTCACCGGAGCAGACCCGCCCAGCGCGCCCACTCGGCCACCTGGGCCATGCCCTCGGCGAAACCGACGCGCGGGCGGAAGTCGTGGGAGGCGAGCCGGTCACAGTGGACCACCGCCTCGTCGGAATACAGGCTCCTCTCCCAGTCCGGCAACTCCCCGCCGTGATAGCCCGCCGACGGCGGCGCCACGTTCAGCATCGTCCGGTAGGCGTCGTAGAACTCGCCCCACTTGACCGGTTCGGGCCCTGAGACGAGGAGCCGCTGCCCGTCGACGTGCGGCGCCCAGGCGAGCGCCGTGGCGGCCGCCGCCACGTCGTGAACGTGTACGGCGTTACAGACACCCGCAGTGTCGCCGGTCGGAAGGTTCGCTCGCCCTTCCACGAGCCGGCGCACCGGACCGAGCGTCCAGCCCGGCGACCATGGCCCGTACACCACCGTCGGCTGGATCGAGACGACCTCCAGCTCGTTGCCGGCCGCTGCCATCACCAGCCGCTCGGCCGCGAGTTTCTGCTGGGCGTACTCGAGATCGTCGGCACGGGTGGGCAGCATCGGGGTGTCTTCGTCCAGGTCACGCACATCGGTCGTGTCGTAGGTCGCGACCGTGCCGACGTATACCAGCCGGCGGACTTTCGCGGCGGCCGCGGCGTCGAGCACGGCCTGGGTTCCCTCCACCGTCACCGACCACTGTTCCGTGGTGTCGCCGCTGCTGCCGTACACCGTGTGGACCACGACGTCGCATCCCGTGAAGGCCTCGGTCAAGGCGGAGACATCCCGGATGTCCGTGCGTACGTGGGTCAGCTTTTGCGGATCGAGATGGGAGAGCCGGGCCAGGCGAGCCAGGTCACGGACGACGGCGACGCAGGACACGCCGTCGGCGACAAGCCGATCCACCACATGCGCGCCGATGAAGCCGGTCGCGCCCGTCACCGCCACGCGACCGGCGGGGTCGGATCCCTGGTAGGGGCGGGCCTCCCATGGCCGGGGCAGCTTTCCCGGGGAGGTGGTCCGGCACTCGTGAATGAGGTTCACGGTGGTGGCGGCGTCTTCGAAGGTGGCGTATCCCGTCGCGTCGCCCTTCACGGCGCGGTGAAACTCCTCGAACTGACCGTGGAACAGTCCCGCCCATGAGTCCCTTGTGCGTGGCGACGTCGGAACCGTTCCCCGGCCGACCACATGACCGGCCGCGTCGAGGTGAACGAAGGACGCGGAAAGGCCGGTTCCCACGGTCAACGAGCCTGCCGTGCCGTGAATGACACATTCGTTGGGCAGCTCCCGCAGCCGGCTGATCTCGATTTCGGCCGTCACGGAGCCGAACCTCACGGTGGCGTGTGCCTCGCTGTCCGCCCCCCCGGCGCTGTTGTCCTCGAAACGGATGAGTTGTACGGGGCCCCCGAACCAGTGGTACAGCATGTCGAGGACATGGGGCCCGGTGTCCGCCAGTACTCCTCCACCCGCCGCCGGCGCGTCGAACATGAATCCGGTCAGTAACGGCCAGTCGTACGGCTGCCCCTCCCGCCAGGTCACACGGATGACGTCACCCAGCCTGCCGGTCTTGAGCAGGTCCGGCACCCACTGGGCGGCGGGGAACAGGCGCCGGACATATGCCGGCACCACGGTCGCCGAACCCTGCTGCGCGGCATCACGGATTCGCGCGCACTCGTCCGGGGTCAGCGCGAGTGGCTTCTCCACCAGTACGTGTTTTCCGGCACGCAGCAGTTGCCCGGCCACGTCGGCGTGGGTGGCGTGGGGAGTGGCGACCACGGCGGCGTCGATGTACGGCAGGGCCGCCTCGACGGAGGTGAGGACCGCGACGGGACGGTCGGTGTCTCTCAGCCCGCGATAGTGTTCGGCCGCCGTGACGGCGTGCGAGAAGACGCTGTCGACCAGCGCGGTCAGCAGGAACGGGCCGTCGTGGGCCAGCCCCTGCAGATGGCAGAGCCGCGCCGCCGCGCCACAGCCTACGATGCCTATCCTCATGGGTTCCGGTGGTGAAGTCACTGCCCCTCCTGGAGCTCATATTCCGGTCTGTTCTCGTCCCGTTGCGGCTCGATGCGCCGCCCCTGCCGGAGATGGGCGGCGCGAAGCGCCTGACGATGCGCGGAGTCGAGCTTCGTCGTGTGCCCGGGGACGCCGCGGCGTACTTTGACGCGGGCCGCGGTCGCGGGATAGCGAGTCCGGACCCGGTACGGGTCGGCCAGGGTGTGATAAAGGGTGCCGAGGTGATACACCGTCAGCCACGCCACTCGATAAACGGCGGGCCCGGCGCCCCGCCTTCGCGCTTCCAGCACGGACCCGGCGTCGCTGGCCAATCTCCACCACAGGGCCGGGGTTATGAACAGGCCCATTTCCTGCCCTATGCCCTCGCCGAGGCCGTAGCGAAAGCCACTGCGCAGGTCGCTGAAGCCCTGCTGCGGTGCGTGCCGGACGACGGCGTCGGGCAGGTAGGCCACTCGGATGTCCGCGAGCTGAAGCCGGAAGTCGAACTCGCGGTCTTCTTCCCAATGGATGAGATCGGAGTAGTGATACCCGCCGATCCGGTGCACGATCTCACGGTCGTATATCAGCGGCGGCGAATAGGCGTTCACGTGATCGGCGATTTGGAAGGATCGGGATTGCTCGATCCAGCGGCTGAGCCGGCTTCCGGTGGAGGTGAACTGCACACGCCCCTTGACCACGGGGTCTTCGAGCGCGCGGGTGGCGAGGGCCCGGATGGTGCCCGGCGCGAACACACAGTCGGAGTCCATGAAAAGGAGGTATCGGCCGGTGGCCGCGACGATCGCCGCATTGTAGGCCGCGCCGAGATTGGCATCCGGGATCTCGGTCACGACCGCCTTTCCCGTCAGCGCACCCACTCTGTGGCGCACGTCCGGGCTGGCGTCGTTGAGACAGATGACGATCTCCACGTCCTCGTCGACGCTCTCCACGCACGCGGTGATGCGCGGGTCGTCGCGAACGGGGATGATCACGGTGGTGGCCGCGAGAGCGTCCCGCACGGAACGGGGCTCGGCCTGCGCGCTCATGTCGTCTCCTTCGAGAGCACGTCGGAGATCCAGGCGGCGACCCCGAGAGCGGCCGCGTCGCCGCCATGTCCGCCGATCACCTGGAGTCCCACCGGCATCGGTGGCCCGCCGCCGCCGATCACGCCGGCGGGCACGGTCACGCAGGGCAGTCCGGCCCAGGACCAGAAGATGGTCATCTCCACATCGCCCGTGTGCGATAGCCCGCGTGGCGCCGGTCCCAGCGCGGCCGGACATATCCAGGCGTCCACGTCGGCCGCCGCCGAGGCGATCAGAGAACGAAGACCCTCGACGCGGCGGCGGGCCGCCGCCACGCGAGCCGCCGGTATGGACCGCCCGGCCCGGATCGCCGAGGCCGTACGAGGGCGGTACAGGTCGGCGTGCATGCGAAACCACCGCTCGTGCACCGCGGCGAGTTCGGAGAGCAGCACCGCGTCGAAGGCCTGTAACCACGGTCGAGGGTCACCCCACGGGACGTCCCGCTCATGGACGACGGCTCCGGCCGATCGCAGGGTCGCCACCTGGACGGCGAAGGCCCGGCGAGCGGGTTCGAGGAGCGGCCCGAGGAAGGTACCGGTCGGGATGGCCAGCCGTGGCGGGCCGGCGGGACGAGAGGCGGTGACGTCGAACAAGGCCGCCGCGGCCCACACCATGTCGGGCATGTTCGCCGTGAACAGCCCGGCCGTGTCGATGCTGGGTGCCATCGGGACTCCGTCGAAGGGGACCAGACCAGGTGTCGGCTTGTACCCGGCCACACCGCAGTAGGCGGCCGGAACGATCACGGACCGCTGCGTCTGCGAGCCCAGCGCGATCGGGCAGACGCCGGCGGCCACGGCGGCGGCGGACCCGGCACTGGATCCACCCGGTGTACGGGCCCGGTCGTGGGGGTTTCGCGTCGGACCGGGCTCGCAGCAGGCGAACTCGTCCATGTGCGTCTTGCCGAGCACCACACCCCCGGCCTCGCGGATCCGGCGCACCAGAGCCGACTCCGCGCCCGTGAGCAACGCGGGATCGACGGCGCTGCCCGCGCGGGTCGGCAGGCCCGCCACGTGGAACACGTCCTTGACCGCCACGGGCACGCCCTGAAGCGGGGACGGAGCACTCGCGGTCCGGCGGGCGGCCGCCGAACTCCGGCTCTCCGCGAGCACGCGGCCGCGGCGTCCCGGCTCCGGAACGAACGCCTGCAACTCGCCGTCCACCACGTCCAGGCGGTCCAGGGCGGCGAGAACGGCGTCATGCTCAGCCCTCATAGCCGAGGGCGTATCGTGACGCCGAAGCGTCGGGTGAGCGAGATCTTGCGGATGTCGCCTTCGTTCAGTTCACGTGGACCACCCGCCGCTTGCAGGGCATCGACCACCTCCTCGGAGTTGCCGATCAGCAGGGTGACCGGTCCTGTCACCGCGATCGGGAAGTCGTGCCAGGTCCCCAGATGCAGGAGCAGCGCGCTGGCGGCGGGGAAGCGCAGTGCGACGACCTCGTTCAGATCGGGCATCGCGTCGGGGGCCGCGTCGCCGGGTGGGGCGAGGACCATCACGTAGGGGCCGTTCAGGCCGACGAACAGCTGCGTCAGGTGCAGGTGGCGCTCCAGCCAGTGCACCTCGGGCTTCTGACCAGGGAGAACCTGAGCGGTGCGCAGCGCCGCCCGCCCGCGGTATCTGAACCCGATGTCACCGCCTTCGATGACGCGGCCTCGGTAATACGGTATGTCGATGGCCTGCGTGACCGTGTCCGCCACCAGCTCGCCGAAGGGCGCCACGGTCCGCGCCGTGGCTTCGGTGACAGGCAGATCGATCAGGGTCTCGGGTGATGAGCCGGTCATACGACGTCCTCCTTCTCCATGAGCTCGCATATCTCCTTGCCGGTGACGAACCAGACCCCGTCAAGGGCGGCCAGGCGTTCCAGGCAGGCACGCAGGGCCCCGATGCGACTCGGCTGCCCGACCAGAAAGGTGTGCAGGCCGAGCGCCACCACGCGACCGCGGCCGGGTTCGCGGCACAGTTGCCGAACGTGCTCCACCACCGCGTCGGCGTATTGCGCCGGCGTGTGGTGCATGTTGAGGAACAGCGAGATGTCGTTCGTCTCCAGGCTGTAAGGAATGGCCAGCAGCCGGCCTCCTGGCGTGTCCAGCCAGTAGGGCACGTCATCGTCACAGAAATCCGCGGTGTATCCGAGGCCCAGCTCGGCGAGGATGCGATGGGTGTCGGCACTGACCGCGAAGCCGGGAGTGAGCCATCCGAGCACCGGCTGTCCCGTTTCCCGCCTCAGTGTGCCCAGCGCGTCGGCGATGTGCTCTCTCTCGGCCTCGGGCGTCAGGTCGTGATATCGGGTGCTGTTCTCCATGCCATGGCCGAGCACCTCCGCGCCACGCACGACCACGGCTTCCACGACATCGGGACGGTGCCGGGACATTTCAGCGTTGAGGGCGGCGCTGAAGGGGATGCCCAGGTCGTCGAGGAGCCCGAGGATCCGCCATATTCCCACTCGGTTGCCGTATTCCCGCCAGCCGGAGTTCGCGATGTCACGTCCATGTGCGAGGTGTGGCTGAACGGCCGGCCCGGGGCGGCCGGGAAGATAGTGTTCGATATTGACCACCGGCCATACCGCGACTTTCCCACGCCCATTCCAAGAGGCCGGTGACGACTTCGAAACCGGAGAGCCAGAGTGTCCGTTCATATGGATTCCCGCTCGCACTGAAACGTGGTCAGAAAAGGAAAGTACGTGCGTCTTTAATTTCCGAGGAACCGGCCGGTGGCAGTGGATCCGGCGCTTCCGGGGAAAATCATCGCCGATTCACCGAGAGGCGGCTTCCTCAGACACGTGCCTGACCGCCGGAGAACCAGTCGATGGTCTTCCTTATGCCGTCCTCAAGGTGCACTTTGGGCGCCCAGCCCAATATCGAGCCGGCCAGGGTGAGGTCCGGGGATCGCACTTGCGGGTCGTCCCGCATGCGCGGGACGAACTTGATGGGGGAAGAGGAGTTCGTGAACCTCTTGATGATCTCCGCGGTCTCCAGGACGTTCATTTCGCGCCGTCCGCCGATGTTGACGGGGGAGAGAATCCGCTCCGGATGGTCCAGGAGTCTCGTGATGCCCTCGACGGTGTCGCTCACGTAACAGAGCGTCCGGGTCTGCTTGCCGTCGCCGGTCACGGTTATGGGCTGCCGCGTGATGGCCTGATCGATGAACGTGGGAATCATCCGGCCGTCGTCCCGACGCATTCTCGGGCCGAAGGTGTTGAATATTCGCGCGATTCGGCAGTCCACTCCACGAGAATCCCGGTATGCGACCGTCAACGCCTCACCGAAGCGTTTCGACTCGTCGTAGGACGATCGCGGCCCTATCGGGTTCACGTTGCCCCAGTACGTCTCCGGCTGTGGGTGGACCAGCGGGTCTCCGTATACCTCGCTCGAGGAGGCCAGCAAAAATTTGGCTCCTTTCTCGTACGCGAGGTCGAGAGCCACCCGTGTGCCGGCGGAACCCGCGTACAGGGTTTCCAGAGGCCATTTCATGTAGTCCAGCGGGGACGCGGGACAGGCCAGGTGAAGAACGGCGTCCACCGGCCCCTCGACCCGCAGCGGAACCGTGATGTCCGCTTCTACCAGCGTGAACCCCTCGAAGGAGCGGGAGGGCTCGATGTTGTCCGGGACGCCGGTCAGCATGTTGTCCACGCAGATCACCTCGTGGCCCCTGCGGAGAAAGCTTTCACACAGATGCGATCCAAGAAACCCGCTGCCGCCGGTGATCACGACACGACTACGCCCAGGCATTGCTCAATTCACCTCTCGAGGCAGGGGATACGGACCTCATCGAAGGATAGGTGTGATATAAGACCGGCTCTGTGATTCGTGAAATCTTCCGTGCCCGCCCGGAGGTTCACGAGGCTTTATCGCGCGAGTTCCCCGGAATTCTTTTCACTCTTTCCAGCCGGCTGTCTGTGCTTGATCTCCTCCATCACGCTGTAAGCCGTGATCGCCAGAAGAAGGAGTACCGTCACATGCGTGACCACGCTCGTCGTGATCAACGGCAGGGTTTCGAGGGTGAGCGGGTCGTATCCCGGTTGATCGGGAAGAACCCACTCGTTGACCCGCAGGGCGATGACCGCCATCGGGATGATGGCGCAGGCCCAGAGCAGCATGCTCCTCCTGCGCCGGGCGGCGTCGACCAGCAGGATCGTCGCCGGAATGCTCCAGACCCAATAATGGTGCCAGGCGACGATGGACAGCAGCAGGGCCGTCATCGACACGACCACTATCGCGAGGTTCTCCTCACCGATTTTGAAGGCCGCGCGGATCGCGACCGAGGCGACGATCAGGGTGAGCAGGCAGCAGATGAGCCATATCGGCCTGGACGCCGCATCGGAATGTAAGGTCCTGGCCAGCATCCCGCGAAGCGATTCGTTGGGAACCCAGCCGGCGGGCATGTACCTGGCGGTGTTGAACATCTGGTGCAACCAGTAATCCGCGGAGTAGCCGGGGAAGACGACCCAGGTGAACGCGACCGTTCCCACCGCGGTGCCTATCGTCGTTCCTGTGGCCCGGATCCTGCCCGTCAGCAGGTAGAAGAGGGCGAACACGCCGGGGAAGATCTTGAAGCCGGCCGCCAGGCCGATCAGGACCCCTTTGAATCTGGACGAGTCCGGAAGACAGAGATCCACCAGCACCAGTGCCATGAGGACCAGGCTCACCTGTCCCCACTGCAGGGTCTGGTCGACGGGATTCAACAGAAGGCAGGCGACCGTGATGGAGATCGCCAGCCGCCAGACATTGGCGACCCCCACACGCCTGAGGCAGAGATATACGCTGAGCTGCAGCGCGGCAATGCCGATGGCAGTCCATATCAGCCCGGCGGCATCAAGGCTCAGAATTCCGAACGGGAAGAGGAAGAAGAGCGCGAACGGCGGGTAGTTGAAAAGCAGCAGATCGGCGCCTTCGACGATGTCCTTGGAGCCCACGACATATGGGCTGACGCCGTCGAGAACCGCGTTGACAGCGGAACGGTACACTTTCATGTCAAGCATCCACGACCCGGGGTCGTGGTAGTACTGCTGCGTCGCCCATATTATGGCTGACAGTGTCGCGGGGATGAGAATCCACACGGTCGCCATCGCGATCAGCCGCTTGGTGGTCGTTCTCCCTGTCGCGGTTTCCTGAGATACAGCGTTCATCGTGTTCCTTTTCGGACGCGATCGGTCGCCGCTCTTCGTCTGCCCGGCGAAACCGGTTACATGTATAAGGTAGCAAACTCAATTGAAGACGTCACTACCGTGACGTGTCCGGTTGAATTTGCGATAGCGCCGTCCATGCGTAACTCCATTATTCGCTTTCTCTTGCTAAGTCGGGCTTTCGGTCGATCAGCGGTAGCTGATCTCCTGCAGTTGGTACAGCTCCGCGTAGAGGCCTTTCGCGGCGATCAGCTCCTCATGACTTCCCGCCTCGGTGACACGTCCTCGCTCCAGGACGATGATCAGGTCGGCCATGCGAACCGTGGAGAAGCGATGGGAGACCAGCACGGTGATCGTCCCGGCGTCCGTCGCCGAGCGCCGGGCCGCGCGGGTCCATTGTTCGAAGAGCGTGTGCTCGGTTTCGGCGTCCAGGGCGGCGGTGGGTTCGTCCAACACCAACAGCAGTGGTCGGCGACGCATCATCGCCCGGCCGATGGCCAGCTTCTGCCATTCACCGCCCGACAGATCCACTCCGTTGGGCCAGTTGGTGCCGAGCTGCGTGTCCAGCTTCGAGGGCAGCCTCGCCGGGAGGTCCGAGGCACCCGCCCGCTCAAGCGCGGCCCGCACCGCCTCTCGTTCTCCCGCCAGAGTCAGGTCGCCGATGCCCACGGCCTCGTGGAGCAGAAGTTCGAACCGCGCGTGATCCTGGAAGGCGGCCGCGATCCGGAGCCGCCAGTGCTCAAGTTCGAGCCGTGACAGTTCGGCGCCGTCGATGAGGATGCGACCATCCGTCGGCCGGCACATGCCGGTGAGGAGTTTGACGAACGTGCTCTTCCCGGCGCCGTTGTCACCGACGATCGCCACGGTCTTTCCCGCGGGAAGGAAGATATCGAGATCGTGCAGGACGTCACGATCGCCCTGCCCCGTATAGCGGTAGGAGACACCGTCGAGCCGGATTCCCTCGCGCAGCCGGTCCGGCACGGAAAGCGGGGCGGCTGGGGTTCGCCGGTCGTCTCGCGCCACATCCAGAAGATAGACGTAACGACTCGCGGAGGTGAGCGTGCGAAGGGCCCATTGCACCACCTCGGTGGTGCCGACGACCAGACCGAGGATCTGGCCCGCCAGAACGGCGGTCACCAGCACGTCGCCGACGCTCGCCGTGCCGCTGACCGCCCGCGTCGCCATCAGCGCGATGGCGCCCGCGTAGCCGAGCACGAAGACCAGACGCGCGGCGAGGCTGATCGCCTGCCCGTACATGAGGTGCCTGAGTTCGATGACCCGCCTCTCGCGGTATGCGGAGCGGAACCGTCCGACGAACTCGTCCTGCAGGCGGGATACCCGGATCTCCTTGGCGGGGCCTGGTTTCATCACCATCTCGTACAGGTCTCTCGACTGCCGGTTCAGGTCGGCGGCGGCCTCCACGCCTCGTTCGTAGAGGCGGTTGACGCGGCCACCGAGCGCCAGGCTCGGCACGCCGAACAGCGGCACGAGGAGCAGGAGCGGGTCGACCGACGCCAGCAACGCGGCCGTCATCGCGATGCGCATACCGATGTTGACGATGTTGAGTATCGCCGGGATGGTCTCCCCGAACTCCCAGGATTCCGAGTCCAGGAGCTCCAGCTGGGTGAGATGCTGCGGGTTCTCGTGGATTTCGAGCGTGGGTGATCTTCCCACGACGTCGAGAAGACGACGCTCCATGACGTGGTGCGCCTTCTCGTTCAGGGTCTGCCGCGTCCGTGCGCCGGAGTAGTCGAGGGCCGCGCTGCCCACGATCGCCAACGCCAGGCCCAGGGCCGGCCATGCGGTGGCCCACCTCTCCCCGCTGCCGGCACCGTCGATGATCAGCTTCAGCCACAGGGCGAACGATGACACCAGGAGTGCCTGCGTCACGCTCACGGCCAGGGCGGCCATGGTCCGCAGACGATCGGTTTCCCAGGCGACCCTGAGGATGACCTTCGTCGCACGCACCCGGTCGGGGCGGAACGGGCGGAAGCGCACCTTGTCAGTCACCGAAGGAACCTCCCGTGGGGGTGCCCTTGAACGTGTAGCGAGCGGCCTGCCGGGCGAAGAGGCGCGCGTACGTGCCGTCGAGTCTCATGAGCTCGTCGTGGGTTCCGTCCTCGACGAGCCTTCCCGACTGCAGCACGACGATGCGATCGGCACGGCGTACCGCCGAGAAGCGGTGACTGATGAGGACCGTGGTCAGCCCGCGGGTGAGGTCGAGGAACCGGTTGTACAGATCCGCCTCGGCGCGGACGTCGAGGTGCGCCGTGGGCTCGTCCAGGACGATCAACTGGGCGCCGTTGTCCACCGCCAGCATGGCGCGGGCGAGAGCCAGCCGCTGCCACTGCCCGCCGGAGATGTCGACGCCATCGGTGTAGCGACGGGAAAGCAGGGTGTCGAGGCCGAAGGGCATGTCATCGATGATCTTGTCTGCGCCGGCCAGGCGGGCGGCGGCGCGGACGCGGGAATCGAAATCGTCCGCTCCAAGGTTCCGCAGCCGCTCGATCGCGCCGAAACCGATGTTCTCGCGAACGGGCATCGGATAGTGCACGAAGTCCTGGAAGACCACCGCGATACGTTTGCGCCACTCGGTCGGATCGACGTCGTCCAGGTCGGTGTCGCCTACCCTGATGGCGCCCTTCTGCGGCCGGGCGAGCCCGGTGAGCAGTTTTATCAGGGTGGTCTTCCCCGCACCGTTGAGTCCCACGATGGCCAGGGACTGGCCGGCCGGAACGGTGAGGTCGAAGCCTTCGAGAACTGAGTGCTGTTGTCCCGGGTAGGCGAAGTGCACGTTCTGGAAGCGGATCTCTCCCATCGTGGGGGGAAGGACCATGCGACGGCTTTCCAGCGTGCTTTTCTGGCGACCGGCGACCTCCCGCTCCAGGGTGAGCACATCGGGGATGGGGACGGCGCCGTTCTCGATCCAGATGTCGCCGTGCTGGCTGGCGAGCGCGGCCATCCCGATCAGTCCCTGCAACACCACGACCATGGAGTCCGCGCCGATGCCGGGAGCGCCTTCCGCCGCGGGGATCAGGGAGAACAGGACGGCCACGTGGCTCACCAGCAGCACGAGCGCGAGGAGGGCCAGCCGAGGTTGCCCGATGCGGCGTGCCTTCAGGAGTTCGGCCATGACGGAGGCCCACTCCCTGCCGAATCGATCCGCCAGCCAGCCGGACAGGCCGTAGATCCGCAGTTCTTTCGCCCACTCCGGCATGAGGGAGATGTTCTTGAAGTAGGCGGAACGCCGCAGCGGATCGGTCCAGAAGGGATTGGCCCGGTAGTAGCTGGCCCTGATGCCCCATCCGGCGATGATCCACAGTACGGCGAGAAGCGCGCCGGCCAGCGGCCAGTACCAGGCGACCAGCAGCGCGGAGGCCAGCCCACCCGCTTGTTTCGTCCACTTCGCGCTGATGCCGCTGACCAGTTCTCCCGGCCCGAAGCGTGCCGCACGTGCGGCGCGGTCCCGTTGGGCGGCCATGAGCGGGTCGTCGAACAGGTCCAGCCGGGACAGCGAGGTCGAGGCACGGAGCACACGGGCGAGGAGGTGCTCGTCGAAGCGGCGATAGAGATCGGCGACCATGAGCTCCTGCGCGGCGGCGCACAGTTCCTGGAGCAGCAGGCAGACGCCCATCCAGACGACGACGACCGTCACACGGCCGGGATCCGCCGCGGCGCCGTCCGACAGCGTGCTCACGAGCCGCCCCACCAGGATCGCGAAGACGCCGGGCAGCGCGCCGGCGATCACGACCAGGCCGACCAGGGCGCCGAATCGCCCGGGGAACGCTCTGGCGAGCACCACGAGGGACGTACGGCGTGCCGCCCCGTGCCGCGCCGCACGGCGTATGAGGGACACGTACCATCGAATCGCCCCCTCTCCGAGGTGAATTCGACGAGCGTTCTTGTCGCCGGCTCTCATGACTTCCTTCCACGTGGCGATCGTGGCCTCGCCGTTTTCTCCGGGATGCGCGATCTCCATTGCGTGCGGTTCGATGGCACCGGGATCTGATGCCGCCCGCCTGATGTCTCTTTCGTCCAGCGCCGTAGTGGCCTGCCCGGGTTCAATGAAATGCGGTGCTTACTCCATTCGCTCGGTCACGGGACCTCCGGGAGCGGACGAACGTATGCGGCTTCCTTTCACCCGCACAATCCGAATAGGGGCGATCCGGGCGATGACTCGCGCGCTGCGGATCATCGCCGAATCATAGTCGCGCCCTCTGTACTTCCGGCTCAATTGGTCGATGTGGTTTCGTGCGGCGGGCTCATGGTCGAAGCCGACGACCCGTCCGCGAATCTCCGCGAAGTGGTGGGGGTCGTCCCGGTCGATCAGGGTGATGGTCACTTTGGGATTGATCCTCATGTTGAGATACTTCTGGCGATGTATCTCGCTGTTCACGAGCAGGTGCCGGCCGTCGTAATCGATCCAGACCACATGCGTCTGTGGCTGATCGTCGGGCAGCAGGGTGGTGAGGACGGCGAGGTTCTCATCCGACAGCAGGGCTGTGATCTCCTCGTCGCCGAGGTCGTGAGAGGTTCGTCCGTCGCCCTCGCGGTCCGTCGCGGGAGTGAAGAGCCGCGCGTAGCGGTCGAAGCGGTGCTCGCCGAGAAGGGCGACCGTGGTGTCCGCGTCGACGCCCACCGGCAGCCGGAACGGGGGTCGTGGTGCCGTGATCAGCCGATGCACGGCGTCGGCGGTCATCCGCGGAGAAGGGGCGTAGTCCGGGGTTTCGAGGGCCGCGAGAGCGTCGCGCACGGTCAGGGCGTGTGAGTCGTAGGGATCGTCGCGGCGGTTCCAGCCGGTGGCGTCCCGCCCGTTGAGAGACAACCGGCTGGGGAAGCGGCCTGGCTCGACCAGGCTGACGGCCACGCTGAAGGGTGACATCTCCAGATAAAGCGCTTCGGCAAGTCCCTCCAGCGCGAACTTGCTCGCGCAGTAGGCGCCGAGCAGAGGCCGAGCGGCCCTGCCCACGATGGAGGAGACGATGACGACGTGTCCTCGTCGGCGCGTCCGCATCGCGGGCAGCGCCGCCCTGACGACGCGGTGGGTTCCCACCACGTTGGTCTCCAGCTGCCAGGCCAGCTCATCCGCGCTCACGGCCTCCAGCGGACCGCGAAGCTCCACCCCGGCGTTGGCCACGACGACGTCCACACCGCCGGCGAGGTCGTCGACGGCCGCGTAGGCGGCCGCCACGGAAGCGTCGCTGCCCATGTCGAGCGGCAGCGCATGGACGCGTTCGTCGTCGCCGAAGAGGTCTTCGGACGCGGACACGTCCCGCATCGCCGCGAAGACCCTCATCCCCCGGGCGGCGAGGTGCTCCGCCACCGCCCGCCCGAGCCCGCTCGAGCAGCCGGTCACCAGCACGCGCACGGGAGGCTGTCCCGTCCCGTAGTCGCGGGGCATCAGAAGACCTCGTCGCGGGGCGGGAGTCCCATGAGGACCCGGCCCGACAACGCGTAGTTCGGCTCCTGCAGCAATGCGTGCTGAGCGATGGTCGTCAGGTCGCGAAGCCTCCGTTGCAGGGGGTGGCGATCGAAGATCACGCTTCCGCCGCACGCGTCGAAGAGGGCCTGGACGGCCGAGCGGCAGGTCACCCCCGTGTGTACGATCATCAATCGGAATCGCGCCCGGAGGTCGAGGTCTGGTTGCTCACCCCGGAGCAGCCCGTCCCACAGCTCGCCGATCACGGCCTCCGCGTAGGACCGGGCGGCGGCCACCGCGGCTTCGGCCTTCCCCAGTGCCAGCTGCACGTGCGTCGACTCCTTGCGCGCCGCACCGGAGAGCGGGTCCCGGCGGTCGGCGATCCACTCCATGAATTCCCTCAGGGCCCCGCGTGCCGCGCCCAGCGCGGCGCCCGGCACGTTCGCCCGGTACATCAACGGGAACCGGTACAGCGGCTCGTCGCGCCGCGCCCCGGCGAGAAAACTGAAGGTGGTCTCGCTGGTCACGTAGTGGTCCTGGGTCGTGTAGTCGAAACTTCCGCTGGCGCGGAGGCCGATCGTGTGCCACGTGTCGTGAAGTTCGCAGGCGACTCGGGGGAGCATCGCCACGATCCACCGGCCCTCGGCCGGATCGTCGCCGTTGTCGCTTCGCACACGGCAACCGCTGGCGATCCAGGTGCTGTGATAGGAGGCGCTGCCGAAAGGCCAGCGGCCGGAGACGAGGTAACCGCCCTCGACGGGCCGGGCGACACCCGCGGGCTCGACGAAGCCGGCGGTCACGACATTCGGATCCGCTCCGTACAGTCGTTTCGCCACCGAGGGATCCAGAAAAGAACAGTAGAAACCGCCGTCGGAGCCGACCATGGCGTACCAGCCCACGGACGCGTCCACTTCGGCGAGCCTTTCCACGGCACGTAACTGCAGCAGCGGGTCGGCTTCCCAGCCGCCCAGGTCCGTGGGTACGGCCATGCGAAAAACACCACTGCGCCGCAGACATTCCACGGCCGCGTCGGAAAGACAGCGCCGATCCCCGTCCTGCGCCATCAAGCGTTTCAAGGCGGGAATCTCACGGTCGATGGCCGCGAGCAGGGGGTGAGACATCTCTCGCATCAGGTCGGCTCCTCGGGGCGGGCCTTCGGGAATACCTGCCGGCATCGCGTCTTTGCCGGGTCGAACGGAAGTGCTCCGCGAGACGATGTTTCCATCCTGTCGCGACGATCCGGCGATGACGAAGTGCCGGACGCGGGGTTACGTATCGACATGCATGGCATGGGCACTACTCCGACCACATCGGTCGCAGCGTCACCGAAAGACGTCCGAGATGCTCGTCCGCCCATTTCTGAATTGTTCGACGGTGATGAAGTGCTCGTGAATACGTCCACTCCATGACAAGACGGCGATTCACCAGCCTTGCCTGTACTTCGATGAGATGGGGACGTCGCCAGGTGTCGTGGACATACGGGCCGAGAGAGGCGTCCGACTCGCCGACCATCAGTTCTCCCGGGTAGAACAGGCCGGCGTCGCCGCTGTAGTCGAAGGACACGTCGGCAGGCGGCAGGTCCAGCGGCGACGAGTGGGCGGGCGCTCCCAGATGACGCAGCGCTCCGTAGGAGATCGCCCTGGCCTGCGTCCATCGGCTGGCGCGGACCGTGGCGGCCAGCCGCTCTCGCGCGGTCCCGTCCGAGGGGAGGGGGACCGCGAGCGGTGTGACCGTGGTGAACCACCCTGTCGTACGCGACAGATCCACCTGGGAGGAGATGGACTCCGCACGTCCGTGTCCCAGCACGTCCAGCCGTACCGGGACGGCCTCGGAGACACCCGCCAGCACTTCCACCAGGGCGTGGAGGACCATCTCGTCAGGTCGGTACGTGAGCTCGCGAGGCGCGAGGCGCAGCAGGACATCGGTCGCCTCCCGCCCGAACTCCGCGTGCACGACCGCCGCGGTCGCCGCGGTGTTGGCGGCGGCGGGGTCGGCCACGGGGTGGTCGAGGGGGATCCGGGTGGTCGCGTTCGCGTGTTCGCGCCAGCGGGACAGGTCACCGATGGTGGCCGGATCGGCCGCGTGCCGGCGCAGTGCCTCTGTCCAGGAAAGGTATGAGGTCGTCTCCCCCAACCGCGGGGCCCGGCCGGTCTCCCGCAAGCTCCGGTAGCAGTATTGAAGGTCGTCCGTCAGGATGGGCCAGGACATCATGTCGACGGCCATCTGATGAACCACCAGCAGCAAATGGCCGGCCGACCCATCGGCGCCGGGTACGTGGACGGCACTCACCAGACGACCTGCCTCGAGGTCGAGCGCGGCACGCGCCGTCCGCAGCGCCCACGGCAACCATGCCGAAGGCGCGCCGTCCGCCGTCCGTTCGGGCGCGGCCGGCCACAGCGGGCCGGGTGGGTCCGCCAGGACTTTCTGGCGCGGCCCCGACGGCGCCGGGACGATGGCGGTCCGGAGCGAGGGATGCGCGCGGACGACGGCGCTCAAGGCGACGCGCAGGGCCCCCACGTCCACATCGCCGGCGGTCCGGAAGCATCCGGCCTGGTACCAGTGGTTCCGGTCGTCGGTGGCCAGCCGCCACGCGTGCGCCTGAGCGGGGGAGAGCGGCCCGTCATCGGGGCCGGCCGAAGCGATCACGGTTCGGCCGGAGCCGTCTTGCGCGAGTCCGGCCATCCGCGCGGGGGTACGGAGGGCGAGCACGTCGCCCGCTCGCAGGAGAACGCCATGTCGCCTGCACAGGAGCGCCAGCGACATCGCACGCAGGGAGTCGCCGCCCGCGTCGTGGAAGTCGTCCTGTGCCGATGGGAAGGTGCCGAGCACCTCGGCCCAGGCCCGTCGTATGACCTCCAGCGGAGAGCCGCCCGCGTCGTCGGGCGGAGCGGGGTGCTTCGCGGGACGCGGTGTCTCCCGTCCGGCGCCCGCCGACAATCGAGTGAGGTCGACCTTGCCGTTGGAGGTCAGGGGAAGCCTCTCCACCACGGAGATCCGAGCCGGGATCATGAAGCGTGGAAGGCGATGGGCCAGCTTCCGTCGAAGGCTCGCCGCGGTCGTCTCCGGTGCGACGACGAACGCCGCCAGCGCCTTGCCGTTCTCGGTGTCCACCGCGGCGACGGCGGCTTCTCGAACGTGCGGCAGCAAGGTGAGTTCGTGCTCCACCTCCGCCGGCTCGACGCGCTGGCCCCGGATCTTGACCTGGCTGTCCAGCCGCCCGAGAAACTGAAGGTTCGCGTCGGCGTTCCACCGCACCAGGTCACCGGTCCGGTAGAGACGATTCTCAGGCTCCGGCAACGGGCCCCGGATGAATTTCCGCTGCGTGGTGTCCGGATCGCCCAGATAGCCGTGCGCCAGGCCGGCCCCCCCGATGTAGAGCTCGCCCGGGTTCCCGACGGCCACCGGCCGGCGCGCGTCGTCCAGCACCAGCAGCCTCGTCGAGCCACAGGGCCTTCCGATGGGCGGAAGGTCGTCCGCCTGAGAAGGCCTGGCGGCGTACGCCGTCACCAGCTGTGTCTCGGTGGGACCGTAGTGGTTCTGCAGGATCGCACCGGGAATTCTCGCGAACCAGTCACGGAGCGCGGGCGTGAGAACGAGCTGCTCGCCTCCGCTGGTCACGTCGAGCAACCCGGATGGGACGAGCCCCCTGCGTAAGCTTCGTTCGGCGAGCCGGGTGAGGGTGTGGGGTGGGAGGATCACCCGCTGGACGACCTGGTCGCACAGCGCCTTCAGGAGAACGTCCGGATCGTGGCGCGCCGCCGTGGAGGCGACGACCACCGTCCCGCCCGAGCACAGCACGGGGAATATCTCGGCCGTCGAGGTGTCCCATGCCAGGTCGGAGAAGTGCAGGCAGCGTCCCCGCAGAAACGCCTCCGAGTCGTTGAGATACCACCACACATGGTGGTTCAGCGAACGACGGGGCATCGCGACGGCTTTCGCGGGCCCGGTGGAGCCCGAGGTGAACAGCACGTAGGCGAGGGTCTCAGGGGGGACGACGTCCGGCAGGGGCCCGGCGGCGGTCTCGTCCTCGTCGACGCCGCGCCCGACCGTCACCACGGGAACGCCGTCCGCCGAGAAGACGTCACGGTTCGCCTCACCGGTGATCGCCATCCTGGCGCCCGAGACGGCGAGGTACCGGCGGCGCCGCTCGACCGGCATGTCCGGGCCGACAGGCAGATAGGCGGCACCCGCCCGCAGCACGGCGAGCAGTGCCACGATCGAGGCGAGTCCCCGGTCGGGCAGGCTGAGGGCGACCACGTCGCCAGGACTCGCTCCTGCCGCGATCAGCCGGAGCGCCAGGCGGCGCGTCCACGTCTCGAGGGTCGCGTAGTCCAGTTCGCCGTCGTCGGCCCGCACCGCGATCGAGTCAGGTACGGCGTCGACCTGGCCGAGAAAGAGGTCGCAGACATCCGGCCGGTCTCGCGGCGAGCCGGACCCCGTCCAGGCGGATGACAGCAGGAGACGCGTTTCCCGGGCCCCGGGCGGCGGCCGGTTCTCACCGCCTTCGACCATGTCGAGAAGCCTCGCCGTGGCGAGCGCGACATCAGGCACGATCCCGCCGTCGGATCGCGCGGTCAGCGCACTTCGCGCGCACGCGCCGCCGGTCTCGAGCCGGCAACGGGAGAGCACCATGCGCGGTACCGATCGCGAGCCGCTCTGGCCGGGGGAGTCCAGCTCGACACTCCAGCGGCCATCGATCGCGGGGGCCTTTCCGTCCCACCGCACGGCGCGGCCGGTCCCGGTACGGGCGGTCGCGACGCGTGCGGTGCCGCCCTGGGACAACCGCACGCCGATCTCCGTGGCGCCCGTCTCCCACAGGCACACTGCCGCATAGGCATCGAGCACGTCCGCCGCCGGCAAGGAGCCGGGCAACCGGCCCTCGGACAGAGGGTGATCCGACAGCGGCGACATGTTCATGTTTCTCTCGTCATCGAAAGTCATGACAAATTGCGCCCCCGCGGCCGGTTTGCGGAATCCAGCGACGGCGTACGGGATGGCGCCCGGCACCCGTGGGTCTCCTGCCTGCGAAGAGGCCGGGCACGCGTGGACGTGTGCTCGTCCGGACCGGCAGGGCCTTTCGCCCTCGCCGACGGAAGGCGAGCGAATTCTCCTTTGTCATGGTCGTTTCCGTATGACGAAAGGGCCCAGGACCAGGGCGTCGAGGCCGAGCCTGGTGAACGTTCTCATCGCGTCGGCCGGTGTCCACACGATGGGCTCCCGTGGCCCGTTGAACGACGTGTTGAGCACCGCCGCGAGGCCGGTCTTCTTCTCCACGTCCAGCAGCAGCCGGTGATAGAGCGGTTCGTCCGCGCTGTCGACCGTCTGCGCCCGGGTGGTGCCGTCCACGTGGTTCACGGCCAGGAGCAGTTCCGTCTTCTCGGGGCGGAGCGGAGTGGTCACGATCATGTACGGCAGGGCCGCGGGCGTATCGATGATCTCGGTGTGGTGTTCGAGGCTGATGCTCGGAGCCAGCGGACGCCACCATTCCCGCTGTTTGATCCTCAGGTTGATCCGGTCGCGCGTCGCGACGCCGGCCGGGCCGGCGAGAATGCTGCGGTGCCCGAGAGCACGCGGACCCACCTCGCCGGGTCCCTGGAACCAGCCGATCACCTCGTCGTTCGCGATGAACTCGGCGGCCGCGCCGGTCACGTCCGGCGGTTCGGTGTACCGGATGCCCGAGTCGTCGAGAAGCCGGCGGATCGTCTGCGCGGAGAACTCCGGACCCCACCCCAGCGAAGTGGTCATGGGACGGATCACGTCACCATGCTCGGCCGCGATGTGGAGCGCGGCCCCCAGGGCCACCCCCGCGTCTCCGGCCAGCGGCTGGACGAACAGGCGGTCGAGGTCGTGCCGCCTGAGCAGGACCCCGTTGAGCGTGGCGTTGAAGCCCACGCCCCCCGCGATGTGCAGTGTCCGCGAATCCGTGATGTCGAACAGGCGATCCACCAGTTTCGACACCGCCTGCTCCAGCAGGAACTGTGCCGTGGCCGCCAGGTCCCGGTAGTCGAACGGGTCGCGTTCGGTGAGAGAAAGGAATCGGGCGGTGTCGGGGTCGTAGACGCGCCGCAGCCTGTTGGGGGGCTGAGGCCAGGCGGACTCCAGATAGGACAGCCATGCCTCGGTTGATTCTTTGCTTTCGTCTATGTTCTCGGCGGAGCGCAGGCCGGGATCGATGTGTTCAACACGGTAACCGAAATCGTCGAGCCGAAAAGTGTCGAGAACGTCTTCGCGGACAGTGCCGTACGCGGCCAATCCCATCAGCTTGCCGGCCTGATCGCGCCCAAGTCCGATATATTGTCCGACCGCGTCATAGAAATATCCAAGAGACCACGAGATCGGGAGCGTCTCCAGGAGCGTTATCTTTCCGGACCGGGCGAATCCGAGGCTTGTGCTCTCGTTCTCTCCCTGGCCGTCGATGACCAGTAATGCGGCATCCGTGTCACCACTGGCGTGGTATGCGCTGGCCGCGTGCGACAGATGGTGAGGGACGAAAACGAGTTCCGGATCGCGCCGCCGGGGAAAGAGGGTCGAGGGGAGCAGGCTCTCCAGTGCCTCGGCCGGGCTGGAGGTCCAGCGGACATCGCGGTCCCGGTACAGCGCCGGAACGTCCCAGCCGAACGTCACGACGTCGATGTCGTCGAGCGTGATCTTCTCCCTGGCCAGAACGAACGCCGCCGCGTGAAGCGGGGCGAGGCCATAGGCGTGTTTCCTGCGCACGAAACGCTCTTCCTCGGCGAACGCGGCGATCCGGCCGTCGGACACGACGCACGCCGCGCCGTCGTGGCCACGCCCCGGCCACCCGTTCAGGCCCAGTACTTTCACGCTACTCCCTTCGGCGAGTTTCCGGCTTTCGCCGGCACCCGAACAGAGGACAAAATGAGAATTCAGGCATCGTCGACGCCGGCCGATGTCAAACGCTCTCCGCGCGACTTCCGCATTGTGGACATGCGCATACGTGTGGCGAATTAACGAGTCCACGGCAGGCGTGCATTCGCGTGAGCGGTCGGGGGGCCGAATGAGGTGTTCCGTGTGACTGGAGGACTCACCAAGATCAGTCATAACTCGGTGTGGAGTCGGATGTCAAGCCGCGATCCGCATCGCCGATCTTCTGCGGGAATGGGTTTTGTGCGGCAGGACGTGGGGATATCCGGTTCGCGAGAATGCGGTGCCCTGGATTGAATTTACGGGACCGAATAAGATGGTTTCGGTCGTCTTCAAGACGATATCGATTGTCCTGGTTTAATCTTCGGGTGGCCGGAGACAAAGGGGCGTAATGATCTCCATTTGATCGTTCAGGGAATACTCGCGACGGCTTGCCCGCCTGCCCGGGGGCCGCTGTTGTCCTCTTTTCCCTGCCGTCCGACGGACGATCACCTTGCGGGGCCGGCCCGGCCGTGCCGCGAACCGTCGCGACATCCGCGAGAGAACCGGAGCCGGCTTTCGCCGTGCCCGCACGGCGTATTGGCGCGACGTCCGCGACCGCTCTTTCGGTCACGGCCGGCTCGCCGGGCGGATCATCGGGCGGGACGGAAGACGCAGACCACTCGGGAGCACTTCGATGAGTGACACGAAGAAGGTCGCCGTCATCGGCGCGGGACCGGCGGGTGCGACCGCCGCGTACGTGCTGGCGAAGAACGGGGTGGATGTCGATCTCTATGAAGCCTCGGCGCACATGGGGGGGATGGCCCGATCCATAGAGCTGTGGGGTCAGGTCGTGGACATCGGCCCGCACCGTTTCTTCAGCACGGATCCACGCGTGAACGCCCTGTGGCTCGAGGTCGTCGACGGCGACTACGTCATGGTCGACAGATTGACCCGCATCCTCTTCCGGAACAAGTTCTTTCGCTACCCCATCAAGGCCGATGACGCCCTGAGGAATCTCGGCGTCACAGAGGGGGCGCTCTGCCTGGGCAGTTACCTGTGGCACCGGCTGCCGGGCCGCGACGGCGACGGCGGTGGCGGTGGCGGTGGCGGTGGCGGTGGCGGTGGCGAGACATTCGAGTCATGGGTCATATCCCGTTTCGGGAGACGGCTGTATCGCCATTTCTTCAAGACGTACACGGAGAAGTTGTGGGGCATCGCCGCAGCCGACCTTGATTCCGAGTTCGCGGCTCAGCGCATAAGAGGGCTGTCCCTCTGGGAAGTCGCGAAAGGGGCGCTGGGCGGTTCCCGGCGGCAGCACAGAACGCTTGTCGACCAGTTCGCCTATCCGAACGAGGGAACCGGTCAGGTGTACCGGCTGATGAGGTCTCGCATCGAAGCCGAGGGTGGCAGGGTGCACCTCAACTCGCCGGTGCACTCGGTGACCGTGTCGGGCGATGTCGTGACGGGCCTTCGGCTGGCGGAGCGGGATCTGGCATACGACCACGTGGTGACCTCGATGCCGATCACGACACTCATGAACAGGCTGAGCGGCGTGCCGGAGGACGTGGCGGCGGCTGTGAGGTCACTGAGATTCCGCAACACCGTGATCGTCTACCTGCTCGTGAACGCGGATGACGTGTTTCCCGACAACTGGATCTACGTGCACAGTGACGAATTGCGCATGGGCCGCGTCACGAACTTCCGGAACTGGACCCCCACGCTGACGCGCGGAAGAAAGGAGACCATTCTCGCACTGGAGTACTGGTGCTTCGACGACGACGATTTCTGGAACTGGGAGGAGGCGGCGCAGACGGAGCTGGCCAGAAAAGAGATCGTCATGACGGGGCTGGTGGGCCCGGAGCAGATCGTCGACGCGAAGGTCGTCCGGATCCCGAAATGCTATCCGGTCTACCGGAGGGGATATCGGGAGGATCTGCAGAAGGTCGTGGAATTTTTGTGCCGATACAGCGGCCTGCAGGTGATCGGAAGGTACGGGGCGTTCAAGTACAACAATCAGGATCACAGTATTCTCATGGGTCTGCTGGCCGCCGAGAACATCATCGAAGGATTTGACAAGAACGATCTGTGGAGTATCAACAGCGACTACGAGTATCAGGAGTCGTCGCTGATAACGGAGACGGGGCTCGTCCTGAAGTCAGACTAAACCCTTTCCGGCTGATGACGTCGGCCGCGAACGGCACGTCCAGAAAAAGATGACCGAATGCGTGTGAACGGGAGGCTCCGGCATGTCGAGCGGCAGCGGGAAGAGGGTGCTCGTCACGGGCGGCGCCGGGTATGTAGGGTCGGTCACGAGCGCGATTCTCCTGGAGCGGGGGTATCAGGTCACCGTGCTCGACGACCTTTCCACCGGTTTCAGTGCCGCCGTTCCCGAAGGGGCGACATTCGTCAGGGCGTCCCTGGCCGACAGCGGCAAGGTGCTCGACCCCTCCTACGAAACCGTTCTGCATTTCGCCGCCAGTGCCGAGGTCGGGGAATCGTCCAGGGTTCCCGAGAAATACTGGCGGAACAATGTGATCGGCACTTTCGCCCTTCTCGAGGCGATGCGCGCCACGGGTGTCCGACGTTTGATCTTCTCCTCGACGTGCGCCGTCTATGGGGAGGCCACGCGAATTCCCATAGTGGAGGATTGTCACGTCGAGCCCATCAACGCCTACGGCGCCTCCAAGCTGGCGGTGGATCACATGATCAGGAGCGAGTGCGAGGCGCACGGCCTGGCGGCCGTCTCCCTGCGGTATTTCAACGTCGCGGGCGCGTACAAGCGGTTCGGGGAGCGCCACGATCCGGAGTCTCACCTCATCCCCCTGGCGCTGCAGGCCGCACAGGGCCGGCGAAAAGTATTGTCCGTACACGGAAGTGACTACGCCACTCCTGACGGCACCTGTGTCCGTGATTACGTCCATGTCGCGGACCTCGCCGAAGCCCACCTCCTGGCGATGGGGAAGGCCACGCCGGGGGTGCACCAGGTCGTCAACCTGGGCGGCGGCCGGGGATACTCCGTTCTGGACGTGATCGAGGCGGTCGAACAGGTCACCGGCAGATCGGTACCCGTCGTCCACGGCGAGCGGCGCGGCGGTGACCCGGCCGTGCTCGTCGCGTCCAACGCCAGAGCCGCCGAGGAGCTGGGATGGCACCCGCGACGCGCCTCGCTCCTGGAGATGGTCTCGGACGCCTGGACGTTCACGGGCCACCTGTCCGCGCGCACCCCCTAGCGTTCACACCGAGCACTAAGGCGACACCAGGATCGGTGCCGAGACGCCGCTCGGGGTGAGCTCCTGCCGAGCGGTGTCCTTTCCGAGGTAGGCGCGCAGGTGCCGGGCGGTGAGGGAGTCCCCCCGGGAGACGAGGTCGGCGGGGGTGCCGGTGAAGACGATCCGGCCGCCGTCGTGCCCGGCTCCCGGGCCGAGGTCGACGATCCAGTCGGCATGGGCCATCACGGCCTGGTGGTGCTCGATGACGACGACCGTGTTGCCGTCGTCGACCAGGCGGTCGAGCAGGGCGAGCAACTGGTCCACGTCGGCCAGGTGCAGGCCGGTGGTCGGCTCGTCCAGCACGTACGTCGTGGCCTTCTCCGCCATCCGGATGGCCAGCTTGAGCCGCTGCCGCTCGCCCCCGGACAGGGTGGTGAGCGGCTGGCCCAGGCCGAGGTAGCCCAGGCCCACGTCGGAGAGCCGGTCGAGGACGGCCCGCGCCGCGCCGAAGCTCGCTCCCGAACCCGCGCCGGAACCGAAGAAGTCGCGGGCCTCGGTCACCGACATGCCCAGCACCTCGCTGATGTCCTTGCCGCGCAGCTTGTGGGTGAGCACCTCGGGCGTGAACCGCCTGCCCTCGCACTGCTCGCACACCGACGCCACCCCGGCCATCATGGCGAGGTCGGTGTAGACCAGGCCGATGCCCTTGCAGTTGGGGCAGGCACCCTCGGAGTTGGCGCTGAACAGGGCCGCCCTGACCCCGTTGGCCTTGGCGAAGGCGGTGCGGATCGGGTCGAGCAGCCCGGTGTAGGTGGCCGGGTTGCTGCGGCGGGACCCGCGGATCGCGGTCTGGTCGACCACGGCGACGCCCTCCCTGCGGGGGAGCGAGCCGTGGATCAGCGAGCTCTTGCCGGACCCGGCGACGCCGGTGACCACGGTCAGCACGCCCAGCGGGATGTCGACGCTCACGTCCTTGAGGTTGTGCAGGGTGGCGCCCGTGATCGACAGCTGCCCGCGAGGCTGCCGTACCCGCTCGCGCAGCCGGGCCCGGTGGCCCAGGTGGCGGCCCGTCAGGGAGTCCGAGCGCCGGAGCCCGGCCACGTCACCGGTGAAGCACACCCGCCCGCCGGACGAGCCCGCCCCCGGGCCCAGGTCGACCACGTGGTCGGCGATCTCGATCGTCTCCGGCTTGTGCTCGACGACCAGGACCGTGTTGCCCTTGTCGCGCAGGAGCAGCAGCAGGTTGTTCATCCGCTCGATGTCGTGCGGGTGCAGCCCCACCGTGGGCTCGTCGAAGACGTAGGTGACGTCGGTCAGGCTGGAGCCGAGGTGGCGGACCATCTTCACCCGCTGCGCCTCGCCCCCGGACAACGTGGACGACTCGCGGTCCAGACTCAGGTAGCCCAGGCCGATCTCGACCAGCGACTCCAGCGTGTCGCGCAGGGTGGCGACCAGCGGCCCCACCGACGCGTCCTCGATGCCCCGGACGAACCCGGCCAGGTCACTGATCTGCATGGCCGCGCAGTCGGCGATGTTGCGGCCGTCGATCTTCGAGGCCAGCGCGGCGGGGTTGAGCCTGCTGCCGCCGCACGCGCGGCAGCTCGTGAACGTCACGGCCCGGTCCACGAACGCCCGGATGTGGGGCTGCATCGACTCGCGGTCCTTGGCGAGAAAGAGACGCCGTACCTTGACCAGGAGCCCCTCGTAGGTGGTGTTCATCGTGCCGATTTTGATTTTGGTGGCGGGTTTGTGCAGGAAGTCCTCCCACTGGGCCGGGGTGTAGTCCCTCAGCTTGACGTCGGGGTCGAAGAACCCGGCGTGGGCCAGGCCCTGCCAGTACCACGAGTCCACGGTGAAGTTGGGGACGGTGATCGCCCCCTCGTTGAGCGAGCGGTCGACGTCGACGAGCTGGGAGACGTCGACGTCCGACACCCGGCCGAGCCCCTCGCACTCCGGGCACATGCCCTCGGCGCTGTTGAAGCTGAAGGCGCTCGAGGTGCCGACGTGGGGGGTGCCGATCCGGCTGAAGACGATCCGCAGCATCGTCTGCGCGTCGGTCGCCGTGCCGACCGTGGAGCGGGAGTTGGCGCCCATCCGCTCCTGGTCGACGACGATCGCCGCGCTCAGGTTGCGCAGGGCGTCCACGTCGGGACGTCCTTGGCTCGGCATGAACGACTGGATGAAGGCCGTGTAGGTCTCGTTGATCAGGCGCTGTGACTCCGCGGCGATGGTGCCGAAGACGAGGGAGGACTTCCCCGACCCGGAGACGCCGGTGAAGACGGTGAGCCGCCGCTTGGGAATGTCGAGCGAGATGTCGGCCAGGTTGTTCTCCCTGGCGCCGCGGACCTCGATCACGTCGTGGCTGTCCGCGGCGGCCCGGCCGTGCCGTGTGCCGCGATCGGTCGCCAGTGGGGCGGACGGGAACACGAACCTTCTCACTTGATATCCTTAG
The DNA here is from genome assembly GCF_051192615.1 of Streptosporangium sp. G11. Classification (NCBI taxonomy): domain Bacteria; kingdom Bacillati; phylum Actinomycetota; class Actinomycetes; order Streptosporangiales; family Streptosporangiaceae; genus Streptosporangium; species Streptosporangium sp. G11. The sequence goes on along the minus strand of NZ_JBPJUQ010000038.1, from coordinate 56,178 downwards.
GGTGTAAAGAGTTGGCCCGGCCAAGTTAGTTTATGCCGTAAGGAGTTGCAAGTGGTCGTCTTCGCCGGACAGGGCGACGCGCGCCGCTCGATGGCGCTGCTGTGGCGTACCACGAGGTCGGAAGGCGCGCGACCCGGGCCCAAGCCCGCCCTGAGCGTGGACCTGATCGTGGACGCGGCCATCGCCGTCGCCGACACGGAGGGGATGGCCGCGCTCTCCATGCGCGCGGTGGGCGAGCGGCTCGGGCGCACGGCCATGGCCCTCTACACCTACGTTCCCAGCAAGAGCGAGCTGGTCGACCTCATGTACGACCGGGCCCTCGCCGAGCTGTCCACCCGCCACGACCTGGCCGACGGCTGGCGGGCGGCGGTGAGCTCCTGGGCGCAGGAGACGTGGGAGTTCTACGTACGGCACCCGTGGGTGCTGCAGGTGTCGCAGGCGCGACCCGTGCTGGGCCCCAACGAGTACGTCATGATCGAGGAGGCGCTGCGGATCCTCCGCGAGACCGGGCTGAAGGCCGGGGCGCTGCGGTACGTCGTCGGGACGCTGTTCTACTTCGTGCGCGGGGCGGCGCAGACGGTCGCGGAGTCACGGCAGGCCCCGGCGGAGACCGGGGTGTCCGACGAGGAGTGGTGGTACGCCCGCTCGGTCCTGCTGGAGGAGGTCGCGCCCGACTTCGCCGAGCGGTTCCCGACGACGGCCTGGCTCGCGGGTGAGGGCGCCTACGAGTCCCAGGACGAGACCGTCTCCTACATGGAACAGGAGGGAAGGGACACCTTCGCCGCCGGGCTCGCCATCCTCCTGGACGGGATCGAGACGACCGTGGGCAGGGCCGGCACCTGAAGGCTCCCGGTCCGGAAACCGGGCCGGGAGAGCGTCCGGGGTCCGGGGGCGGTTCATCCCGTTCGGACGGACGGACAGGCGTCGTGGGCGGGAAGGCGCAGGACGAAGCGCGCGCCCTGCTCGCTGTCCTCGACGGTCAGTGTGCCTTCGTGGGCTTCGGCGATCTCCCTCGCGATCGCCAGTCCCAGCCCGGTCCCTCCCGCGTCCCGGTTGCGCGCGGAGTCCAGGCGGGTGAAGCGGTCGAAGACCATCTCCCGGTGTTCGGCGGGGATCCCGGCGCCGTCGTCGGCGACTTCCATGATCACTGACCTCCCTTCGGCCCGGACGCTCACGGTGATCCGCGAGGCGGCGTGGCGTTCGGCGTTGTCGAGCAGATTGCACAGCAGCCGGGTGATCCGCAGCCGGTCGCACTCGACGTAGGCGCTCCCCGCCAGGTCACCGATGATCTTGTTGTGGTGCGTCCGGCGGTTCAGTTCGGCGTTGACCAGCCGGCGCAGGTCGGTCGGAGCGCGGCGCAGGGATGTGCGTGCGTCCAGATGGGCCAGGGTCACCAGGTCGACCGCGGTCACCTGGAGCAGGTCCACCCCGGCGAGCACGGCGTGGGTCATCTTGGGCCAGTCGGTGTCCTGCGGGTACAGCAGCGCCTCCTCCAGGTGGGTGCGCATGGCGGTGATGGGGGTGCGCAGCTCGTGGGAGGCGTCCGCGGTGAAGCGCCGCAGCCGGGTACAGGCGTTTTCGAGACGGTCCAGGGTGTCGTTCACGGTTTCCGCCAGGAGCCTGATCTCCTGGTAGGTCATGGGGACCTGGACCCGCCGGTCGAGGGCGGCGGGGGTGATCTCGCCGAGTTCGGCCCGGATGGCGTTCACCGGGGCCATGGCCTTGGTGAGGTCGCGGAAGGACCACGCGGTCATCATGGTGGTCACGGCCAGGGACGCGCCGACGACCAGCAGGAGGTCCGCGGTCGCGCCGTACCAGGGCACCTCCGGGGTCGCCACGTAGAGTAACCAGACCCCCTGTGGCTGGTAGACCTTGTAGGAGGTGACGGCCAGGCAGCCTTCCATCCCGCGCGGCGGGCACAGCACCCGGGTGGTGCGCACGTTCTGGTCGGTGGCCTGGAAGGTGGCGATCGGCGGCTTGCCGACGAGTTCCATGGTCGACGCGGCCACCCGGCCCTGGGCGTCCAGCACCTGGATCGCCTCGACGTCGCCTTCGTGCAGGACGGGCGGGAGCGGACCCTGCCGGATGAGGGGCACCACCCGGTTCCAGGCGTCCGTGACGCGGTTCTGGGCGACCTCCGCCTCCCTGCCGCCGATGAACAGCAGGAAGAGCAGGCCGACGCCGACGCACACACATGCCGCGACGGCGGCGGTCGCCGCTGTCCGGCGAGCCCGGAACGACGGCAGGGGCCGGCTCAGCACGACGCTCCCCCGGGGGCCGGGCGCTCGTTTCCGGCGTCCTGATTGGACGGGTGGCGTTCGTGTCCCTGTTTCAGACGTATGTAGTAATCGGTGCTGACCGCGGCCGGCATCGCGACCTCCTCCCGCCGCAGACCCGGTGTCCGGCGGAGCCCGGCCTGGGCGGGGGTGGCGACCGCGCGCCGGGCGCGAAGGGGCTCGCCAAGCAGCCTTTGACTAGCCATTGAGGAAGCATACGCCCGATTTGTCTGATTTGACTGGTTGTGCAACTACCAGTCAACCGGCCCCGGGAATGCGGATCCCGTACCTCGGGGCCGCGGCGCGAGGAGGTCGCGATGCTCGTCGGAGTCAGCGCCTCGTATACATCCGCCCGGCTCGGTCCGAGACCTCAAGGCGTCCCGTAGCCGGCGACAGGTTCCCCCGCGGCGCCGGAATGCCTAATCGAACCGCTGCCGGGCAGGGGTCTCTCATGAAAAAGTTCTTCAAGGTCGTGGTGGCGCGCTGGCTGGCCCGCACGCCGTTCGGGCTGGCGATCCTGGGGGTGGGCTGGTTCCTGGGACGGCGGCGCAGGCAGCGTGAGCAGGAGCAGGCCGGGCGAGGCGGGCGGGGATACGTGACGCGGGGGAGTGGACGCCCGCCCCGCTCCGGCCGGCGCTGAAACCCCTGCTTTCACGGGCGAGGGGGCGGCGAGGACCGGCGGCCGGGGCGTGAGCGGAGTCCGTCCGTGATCTGCGCGCGGATCTCGTCCGGCAGTCCCTCGTACGTGGCCAGTCGCATCAGAGCCGCACGGCTCTCGGGCACGGCCTCGGTGTGGCGGAGCGCCCACACGGCCTTCTCGGCGGCCATCCTCCGCCGCACGTACGACTCCGCGAGGTCCATGAGCCAGGGCGTGAGCCCCTTTTCGTCATCGACCATGAGGCCGCACCAGCTCAGGGTCTGCTCGGCGATCCAGGCGACGATGCGCCGGGTCCAGATCTCCTCGAAGCCCGTGGTGTCGATGCCCTGGCGAGCGCACTCGGCCTTGGCGCCGGCCATGCGCCCGGCGGTGGCGTGCCGGGCGTAGGGCATGTGCCCGCGCAGAACGGCCCGGATCCCGGTCCACTCGGGATACTCGTCGCCCTCGTGATCCCAGACGGTCGGCTCCTGCGGGGGCTCGGGCGAGGCGAGCACGGCCCGGGGCAGGCACGCTTCGAGCACGGCCCGCGCGTAGGCCAGACTCTCCTCGCGCTCCTCTGTTTCCGGTGGCCAGACGAAGCCCGAGCCCCAGGAGAACGGGTAGGCCCGGACCACGTCCGGCAGCAGCGGTGTCTCGTCCGAGATCATGTGACTCCCCGGTGTCGCACGGTCGTACCGGGCCATTATGAAAAGCCTCTGTGAAAAGTCTCTGTGACCAGAGATATTCCGCACATGCTCGCAGTACCGCCAGACGGGCTCGCCGGTCGGGGTCGCCGCCGCCGCCGACGCGTCGCGGGGCACGTCACTTCCGAGGCCCGCGATCTCCACCGCGACTCGCGCACACAACTCCGCCGTCCTCCTGCGATGCCCGCGCGGGTCGGCGACGATCTCCGCTCCTCGCGAGGCCTGATCGGCCACCCCATTCGACCTCGCAAGTCAGTTTTTATGCTGAATGAGATATATAAGGGGTTTTTGTCCCGCTAGTTATGTATTTGATCGCCGGACTTTCATTGACAGTCGGCATAAGTCCGATCTAGCGTCCCGAAACATGTAGGACATACGTCCCGTTCCGAGCCGGGACGTGCATCACCAACCGAAGGGACCCCCGCCATGCCCCCCAGGCGGAGATCGACCCACCCTCGCCGGAGGATCGCGCAGCTGTGCGCCATGCTCCTGGCCTTCACCGGAGCGTCCGTGCTCACCGCGCCCGTGCCCGCGCAGGCGGTCGCCGCGATCGACCCGGCCGACTACCAGCGCGTGGAACTGGCCAAGGGCGCCGCCGAGATGGGCGAGCCCATGACCATGGCCGTGCTGCCCGACCGGTCGGTGCTGCACACCGCGCGCGACGGCAACCTGCGCCGTACCAGCGCGACCGGTGCGACGACCGTCGTCGGCACGCTGCCCGTCTACACCCACGACGAGGAGGGCCTGCAGGGCGTCGCCGCCGACCCGGGGTTCGCCACGAACAGGACGATCTACCTGTACTACGCGCCGAAGCTGAACACCCCCGCCGGTGACGCCCCCGCCACCGGCACCGACTGGACGGCGTGGCAGGGCGTCAACCGGCTGTCGCGCTTCACCGTCAAGGCCGACTGGACGCTCGACACCGCGAGCGAGAGGACGGTGCTGGAGGTGGCGGCCGACCGTGGCATGTGCTGCCACGTCGGCGGCGACATGGACTTCGATGCCCAGGGCAACCTGTACCTGTCCACCGGCGACGACACCAACCCCTTCGACTCGGCCGGTTACTCGCCCATCGACGAGCGCGCCAACCGCAACCCCGTCTACGACGCCCAGCGCACCTCCGGCAACACCAACGACCTGCGCGGCAAGATCCTGCGCGTCAAGGTGAACCCGGCCACCGGCGCCTACACCGTCCCCTCGGGCAACCTCTTCGCGCCCGGCACGGCGGGCACCAGGCCCGAGATCTACGCGATGGGCTTCCGTAACCCGTTCCGGCTCAGCGTCGACAAGGCCACCGGCGTCGTCTACGTCGGCGACTACGGCCCCGACTCGGGCAGCACCGACGCCGCACGCGGGCCCAGCGGCCAGGTCGAGTTCAACCGGGTGACCGGGCCGGGCAACTACGGCTGGCCCTACTGCACCGGCACCAACACCCTGGCCGAGACCTACGGCGAGTACACCTTCCCCTCCGGCCCCGCCGGGGCGAAGTACGACTGCGCCGCGGGCGGCGCGACCAACAACTCCTTCCGCAACACCGGCCTGGCGAAGCTGCCGCCCGCCAAGGCCGCCTGGATCAGGTACGGCGGCGACGCCGGCTCCCCGCCGGAGTTCGGCGGCGGCTCCGAGTCGCCCATGGGCGGTCCCGTCTACCGCTACGACGCCGCGCTGAACTCCACCGTCAAGTTCCCCCAGGAGCTCAACGGCCACTTTTTCGCCGGTGAGTTCGGCCGCAGGTGGATCAAGGCGATCGAGGTGGGCGCCGACGGCTCACGCGGCGCCATCGCGGGCTTCCCGTGGACCGGCACCCAGGTCATGGACCTCGCCTTCGGCCCCGACGGCGCGCTCTACGTGCTCGACTACGGCTCCGGGTACTTCGGCGGCGACGCCAACTCCGCGCTCTACCGCGTCGAGTACATCAAGGGCGTGAACCGCGCGCCCGTCGCGGTGGCCAAGGCCGACAAGACCTCGGGCAAGAGCCCGCTCACCGTCACCTTCTCCTCGGCCGGTTCCGCCGACCCCGACGGGCAGGCCATCACCTACGCCTGGACCTTCGGCGACGGCACCACCTCCACCGCCGCCAACCCCGTCAAGACGTACACGACCAACGGCGACCACACCGCCACGCTCACCGTGCGCGACACCCTCGGTGCCACCGGCACCGCGAGCGTGCCCATCACGGTCGGCAACACCGCGCCCACGGTGACCATCGAGAGGCCGCGCCAGGGCCAGCTGTTCCAGTGGGGCGACACCGTGCCGTTCACCATCAAGGTGACCGACCCCGAGGACGGCGCCGTCGACTGCGCGAAGGTCAAGATGACCTACGTGCTGGGCCACGACACCCACGGCCACCAGATCACCTCCAAGAACGGCTGCTCGGGCGACCTGGCCATCCCGGTCGACGGCGAGCACGACGACGCGGCCAACATCTTCGCGGTCTTCGACGCCGAGTACACCGACCAGGGCGGCCTGACCACCCACACCCAGCACATCCTGCAGCCCAGGAAGCGCCAGGCCGAGCACTACGCGACCATGTCCGGCGTCTCGCCCATCACCAAGACGGCCGCGCACGGCGGCAAGACGGTGGGCGATGTCCACAACGGCGACTGGATCTCCTTCAAGGGCTACGAGCTGGCCGCGATCACGAAGATCGACGCACGGGTCTCCTCGGCCGGGGTGGGCGGCTCCATCCAGGTCCGCGCGGGCTCGGCGACCGGCACCCTGCTCGGCACGGTGACCGTGGCGCCGACCGGCGGCTGGGAGACCTTCGTGGACGTCTCGGCGCCGCTGGCCGGAGCACCGGCCGGCACGACCGACCTCACCCTGGTCTTCACCGGCGGCGCGGGCGCGCTGTTCGACGTGGACGACTTCACCTTCACCGGTGGGGGGAACGGCGGGAAGATCACCAATGTCGGCGGCAGGTGCGTCGACGTCGCGGGCGGCCTGAGCACCGACGGCACCAAGGTGCAGCTGTACGACTGCAACGGCACCGCCGCGCAGCACTGGGCCAGGGAGGGCTCCACCCTCAGGGCGCTCGGCAAGTGCATGGACATCGCGGGCGGCGTCGCCACCGACGGCACCAGGGTGCAGATCTACACCTGCAACGGCACCGGCGCGCAGAGCTGGACGGTGAACGGCTCCACCCTCAGGGCGCTCGGCAAGTGCCTCGACGGCGCCGACGCCGCGCAGCTCGTCATCAGGACCTGCGACGGCGGCGCCGCGCAGAACTGGACGCTGCCCGGCGGGACGAACCCCGACCCCGGGACGGGCGCCGGGGACGTCCTCGTCTTCTCCCGCACGGCGGGCTTCAGGCACGACTCGATCCCCGCGGGCGTCCAGGCCATCAGGGACCTGGGCTTCACCGTCGCCGCCACCGAGGACCCGGCGGCCTTCACCACGGCCAACCTGGCCAAGTACAAGGCCGTCGTCTTCCTCAGCACCACCGGCGACGTGCTCGACGCCGCCCAGCAGACCGCCTTCGAGTCCTACATCAGGGCGGGCGGCGGCTACGTCGGCATCCACGCGGCGTCCGACACCGAGTACGACTGGCCGTGGTACGGCAACCTGGTCGGCGCCTGGTTCGCCTCCCACCCGGCGGTCCAGCAGGCCACCGTCAGGGTGCAGGACCGGGCCCACCCGTCCACCGCCCACCTCGGCCCCACCTGGAGCCGTACCGACGAGTGGTACGACTTCCGCACCAACGCCCGCACCGGAGCCCGCGTGCTGGCCACCCTGGACGAGTCCTCGTACTCGGGCGGCGGCATGGGCGCGGACCACCCCATCGCCTGGTGCAAGGCCTATGACGGGGGACGGTCCTTCTACACCGGTGGCGGGCACACCGCCGCCGCCTTCGCCGAGCCCGCGTTCCGCCAGCATCTGCTGGGCGGCATCAACTACGCCACGGGCAAGGCCAAGGCCGACTGCCGCGCGGAGAACGGCTACACGCCGATCTACGACGGCTCCGTCACCGGCTGGGAGCAGGCGGGGCCGGGGAGCTTCGCCAACGCCGACGCCACGCTGACCTCGCAGGGCGGCATGGGCCTGTTCTGGTACAAGGCCAAGGAGTACCGCTCCTACTCGCTGAAGCTGGACTGGAGGATGGCCGGGGACGACAACTCCGGCGTCTTCATCGGCTTCCCCGCCTCCACCGACCCCAACTCGGCGGTCGGCAACGGCTACGAGATCCAGATCGACGCCACCGACACCGCCGACAGGACCACCGGCTCCGTCTACGGTTTCAAGTCCGCCGACGTGGCGGCCAGGGACGCCGCGCTCAACCCGCCGGGGCAGTGGAACACCTACGAGCTGCTGGTCGAGGGAGAGAGACTGCAGATCTTCCTCAACGGCGTGAAGATCAACGACTTCACCAACGCCGACCCCGCCCGCTCGCTCCAGCAGGGGTACGTGGGCATTCAGAACCACGGCGCCGGTGACGACGTGTCCTTCCGCAACATCAGGATCAAGGAGCTCGGCACGACCGGCGGCGACACCACCCTCCAGGCGGAGAGCTGGTCGGAGGCGAGCGGCGTGCAGACCTACCCGCACACCCCCGCGCACGGCGGCACCGTGCTCGGCTACGTCAACCCCGGCGACTGGGCCGCCTACGACGGGGTGAACCTGACCGGCGTCACCGGTTTGCGGGCCAGGGTCGCCTCGCCCACCCCGAGCGGCGGCTTCCAGATCCGTACCGGCTCGCCCACCGGCCCGCTGCTCGGCAGCGTCACCGTGCCGGCGACCGCCGGCTGGGAGACGTACGCCGACGTCTCCACCGCGCTCACCGGCGTCCCCTCCGGCAGCGCCAGGCTCTACCTGGTGTTCACCGGCGCGGACTTCGACGTGGACGACTTCACCCTGGTCCGCACGCCGTAGAACGCCCGGTCCGTTCGCCGGGTACGGCGGACGGCCCCACCTCTTTTTGGCACCCCTGGAACGCGGGGTGCCGGGACGACGAGACGGCCCGGTCACCCGACCGGGCCGTCTCGTCGTTTCCGTGTTCCCGGCTGTTCGCCGGCTGCTCCCCGGCCCGCTCCGGATCTCCCAGGTGTCCCGGAACCGCCGGGGGCGGGGGCTCAGCTGAACATCGCCTCCATGGTCTCGTGCGACTGCTCCTTCTTGGCGTCGGACTCGCTGCCCCAGCAGGTGTTGAGGATGATGCGGGTACGGTCCTCGGAGAGCGGGACCGTGCGGTGCAGCGTCGTGTCGGAGCGCAGGAAGTAGATGTCGCCGGTCTCGTGGGCGTAGGTGCTGATCTGCTGCTTGATGAGGTGGTCGTGGACGCGGGGGTCGTCCTTCACCCAGTTGGTGTGGGGGACGCACTGGAGCATGCCGCCGTACTCGCTGCTCGGCGCCTCCATGATCCAGATGAGGGTGAAGCTGAAGTCGCCCCAGTGCCAGCCGTGGGTGTCGCCCTGCTTCTCCTGGCGGATGATGACGTACTTCTCCTCGTCCCAGGGGCAGTTGACGACCGGCTCGTTGGCCAGCCGACCGAGGAAGCCCTTCAGGGCGGAGGAGTCGTAGAGTTCCGGGATCAGGGAGCTGTCCTGGGCGATGGACTGCTGGCTGACCGTGCTCATCTTCCTCGGGGAGTTGCTGGTCTCCTTGAGGTTGATGTCGATGCGGCGCGCATGCAGGTCGAGCAACCGGTTCACCTCGTCCGAGACGAGATTCTTGACCTCGCCGGAGACCACGTCCCGCAGTTTGACGTAGCCGTTCCTGCGGAAATCATGGGACAGTTTGCGGATTTCCCAGGGGTCCTGAAAGGTCTTTTCGAGATGCTCCGCGATCCGATCGTCGAGTGAGAGCGTCCCGAGGCCGGTCTCGTAGTTGGGAGTAGGCATGCGGTTTCTCCTCCGTGGTTATCGAGTCCGTGGTTATCGGGGTTTCCAGAACCGTAACACGCGAGTGGTGACCGCAAATGGCGCGCGTTGTTCGTCCCGTCCCCCTGTGAAAGCATGAGCGGATTCCATCCGATCGGCTTCAGCAATTACTCAGACTACGCAGGGACGAGCGTCATGAACACCAAAGTCACATTCGTCGAGCTGTCTGCATTCGAGGCCATCCTGCCCCTTGCCTCCGGTTACATGCAGGCTTACGCGCAGCACGACCCGGAGGTGGGACCGCGATGTGAGTTCGAGATCTTCTCCGCCCCCGTATCCGCCGACCGGGAGGAAGTGATCGACGAACTCCTCGGCAAACGCAGCGACGTGTACGCCATCAGCTGTTACATCTGGAACATCGGGTTCGCGCGCGCCGTGCTGGACGCGCTGCACGAGCGGCTCCCGCGGGCCCAGTTCATCCTCGGCGGCCCGCAGGTCATGCTGCACGCCCACGAGTACGTCGCCCCCGAGAGAGAGAACGTCGTCGTCTGCAACGGCGAGGGCGAGAAGACGATGGTGCAGTATCTGCGCCAGGTCCTCAGCGACGCCCCCGACTTCGCGGAGGTCCACGGGATCAGCTTCTGGCGGTCGGGGGAGCTCGTCACCACCGAGGCCGCCGAGCGGGTGCGCGACCTCATGGAGGTCCCCTCGCCCTTCACCTCCGGCGTCTTCGAGGAGGGCAAGTACACCACCGCCATCCTGGAGACCAACCGCGGATGCCCGTTCAGCTGCGGTTTCTGCTTCTGGGGTGCGGCGACCAACGACAAGGTGCACAAGTTCGAGGACCAGCGGGTCCGCGACGACATCACCTGGATCAGCAAGAACAACTTCGTGTCGATCTTCATCGCCGACGCCAACTGGGGCATGGCCCCGCGCGACGTGGAGCTGACCCGCCACCTGGTGGAGTGCAGCGAGGAGAACGGCTACCCGGTGATGGTCTCGATGGCCGCGGCCAAGAACAAGCCCGACCGCATGGCCGAGATCACCGAGATCCTCGTGCAGGGCGGCCTGCTGACCAGCCAGCCCATCTCCCTGCAGTCGATGAGCTCCAGGACCCTGGAACTGGTCGACCGCTCGAACATCAAGCCCGCGACCTACACCGAGCTCCAGAGGACGCTCAGGGAAAAGCGCATCAGTTCCTACATCGAGCTGATCTGGCCGCTTCCCGGAGAAACCCTGGACTCGTACAAGGAAGGGGTCGCGGAATTGTGCCGGCTGCGCGCCGACACGCTGATCGTCTATCCGCAGCTCCTCCTTCACAACACCTCGATCTACGCGAAGCGGGATCTTCTCGGGGTGCAGGTCGAACGCGTTCCCAGTGATGTCACCGAGGCCGATGTCGTGGTCGGCACCAACTGGGTCAACCGCGAGGAGTGCGAGCGCGGCACGTGGTTCTACTACGCGGTCCACTCGCTCTACAACCTGCGCGGCCTGTATTACCTCGCCAATTACCTGGAGAGGACGGGGACCCGGAGGTTCGAGGACTTCTTCACCGATGCGGCGACGTATTTCGAGAGCCGTACGGACACCGAGGTCGCGACTTTCTTCCGCGATTCGGTGAAGAAACTCTGGAACTACGACTTCCATAATTTCGGGATGGTCGCGCACCTCGTCCTGCATTCGCACCGCGAGGAGTTCGACGGGCTGCTCGTCGACTTCGCCCGCGGCCAGTCCTGGTGGGAGGACCCCGGGGCGCGGGCCGCGTTCGAGCTCGACCTGCTGGCCCGGCCCTACATCTACCTGGCCAAGCCGAAGCCGCCCCGCTACGACTTCACCGAGCTGGGCGTCGAGTCGCGCGCCGGGGCGCGCGGGAAGACGACCTCGGTCGTGGACATGCCCGCCGACCTGGCCGCCCTCCTCATCGACCTCGACGTGACCGGCCTGGAGGCCGGCCAGGAGCACCTCACCCGCCTGGAGCTCGACCACCCGCGCGGGCGCAAGCTGCCGTTCATGCCGGAGCGCAGCCTGGAGCACAACGCCTCCTACTGCCAGGGCATGGTGCTGCGGCTGCGGGAGTATCTCCCCACCTGGCGGCCGGAGTCCGAGGCCGCCGCACTGCCCGGCCGGCGCTGAGCCGCCCGCCGCACCGCCCGGCCGGCGCCGAGTCGCCCGCCGGGCCGCCCGCCGGGCCGCCCGCGGGGGCGCGCCGGGGCCCCCTGAGGCCGCGCATGACGAGGGCCCGTGAGGATCATCCTCACGGGCCCTCGTCATGCGCGGGCATCCCGCCCGGCGGGATGCCCGGCGGGCCGAGCCCCCGCTCAGCCCCTGCTCAGACCTTCGCCGCGGCCTTGGCCTCCGCCTTGGCGAGGGCGCCGTCCACCGCCTCGGCGAAGTCGGCGAGCACCGGGTTCTCGAACAGCACCCGGATCGGCACGTTCACCGCGAACCTCTCCCGCACGTGGGTGATCACCTGCGCGGCCACCAGGGAGTGACCGCCGATCTCCAGGAAGTCGTCCTCGCGGGCGATCCGCTTGAGCTTCAGCACCTCGGCCCAGATCCCGGCGATCGTCTGCTCCGTCGGGGTCTGCGGCGCGTCGAAGTCGTCGTCACCGCCGTCCCCGCCACCGTCCAGGCCGGGCTCCGGCAGCGCCTGGCGGTCCACCTTGCCCGAGGAGGTCAGCGGCATCGCGTCCAGCGTCACGTACGAGGAGGGCAGCATGTACGCGGGCAGCGAGCCCTGCAGGAACCGGTGCAGCTCGCCGGTCAGGCCGCTGCGCTCGGCGATGATCCTGGAGGCGTCGTCGAGCACGACGTAGGCGACGAGCCGGTCGTCGCGCACGCTGACCACCGCCTCGCGCACCCCCGGGTAACGGGTGATCGCGGCCTCGATCTCGGCCAGCTCCACCCGGAAACCGCGGATCTTCACCTGGTGGTCCACCCGGCCCACGTACTGCAGGCGGCCGTCGGGCAGGTAGCGGACCAGGTCGCCGGTCCGGTAGAGGCGTGCGCCGGGAGGGCCGTACGGGTCGGGCATGAACGACTGCGCGGTCAGGCCGGGCTTGCCCCGGTAGCCGTGGGCCAGGCCGGTGCCGCCGACGTACAGCTCGCCGGGCACGCCCGCGGGGAGCGGGTTGAGCCAGCGGTCCATCACGTAGGTCCTGAAGTTGGCCAGCGGCCGGCCGATCGGCGGCGCGTACGCGGCGGCGGGGTCACAGGCCCCCATCGTGGCGCACACGGTCGTCTCCGTCGGCCCGTAGGCGTTGACGAAGACACGGCCAGGACCCCAGGTCCGCACCAGCCCGGTCGGGCACTGCTCGCCCGCGACGACCATGAGCCTGACCGTGTCCAGCTCGTCGCCCCTGAGCGTGCTGAGGAACGTCGGCGGGAAGGTGGCCGCGGTCACCCCCTGGTCGCGGATGGCCTTGGCCGTCTCCTGCGGGGTCATGGCCGACGGGTCCAGCACGCACAGCGCCGACCCGTTCAGCAGCGCCATCGTGATCTCCCAGATCGAGGCGTCGAAGCTGAGCGAGGCGAACAGCGCCACCCGGTCGTCGGGCGCCAGGGAGAACTCCCGCGACAGGGTGGAGGCGAGGTTGCTCACGCCGCGGTGCGGCACCTCCACCCCCTTGGGCTGCCCGGTCGAGCCCGAGGTGTAGATGAGGTAGGCGGGCGCGTCGGGCGCGGGCGTCAGGCCGGGGCTCGTGCCCGGCTCCTCCGCCTCGATCGTGCGCCACTCGGCGTCCAGCTCGATCGTGCGCACCCGGTCGTCACGCACCCGGCCGGAGTGCTCGGCCCCGGTGAGGACGAGCCGGGTGCCGCTGTCGTCGAGGATGTAGCCCAGCCGGTCGGGCGGCAGCGCCGGATCCAGCGGCAGGTAGACGCCGCCGGACTTCACGATGCCGAGGAAGGCGACGAGCGCCTCGGCCGAGCGGCCGGTCATCGAGCCGACGACGTGGCCGGGCCGCACCCCGTCGCGGATCAGCCGGTGGGCCACCCGGTTGGCGCGCTCGTCCAGCTCCCGGTAGGTCAGCCGCCGCTCGCCGGCGAGGACCGCGAGCGCGTCCGGGGCGGCGGCGGCGCGCGCCTCGAACAGGGCGCCGACGCCGGCCCCCTCGTCGAACGGGGTCTCGGTGCGGTTCCACTCCTCGACCACCAGCCGCAACTGCTCGGCGTCCAGCAGGGACAGCGACGAGATGGGCCGCCCGGGGTCGCGCACGGCGTCGGACAGCAGGGTGACGTACTGCTCGGCCCTGGTGCGGGCGCCCGGCTCGTCGAACAGGTCGAGCCCGTAGCGCATCTCCCCGTCGAGCGAGCCCGGCACCAGGACCAGCGCCAGGTCCGAGGCCAGCGGGAAACGGCCGGCCGTTAGCTCCGAGGTCCGTACGCCCGGCAGCCGCAGCGCGCTCCAGGCCGGGGCCACCTGGTCGAACTCCGCCTGGTAGAGCGGCTGCACGCCGCTGGAGACGTCCAGCTCCAGCTCCTCGGCCAGCCGGTGCGCCGGGTAGGAGCCGTGCGCGGCCGCCTCGTCCAGCGCGTCGCGCACCTGGGCGACGACGGCGGCGAACGAGGGATCGCCCCCGCAGCCGATCCGGATCGGGAACGCGGGAGCCCGCCCCCTGTCCGGCACGGGGACGCCGACCACGACCTCGTCCTGTCCCGACCAGCGGCACAGCGCGACCGCCCACGCGGCCAGCGTGACGGCCCCGGTGTCGGAGCCCGCCTCCCGCGCGGTCTCGTCCTGGCCCGACCAGCGGGACAGCGCCATCGCCCGCGCCGCCCGGGTGACGCTTTCCGCGCCGGCCTCGCGTGCGACGGCCTCGACCCGCGCGGCCGTCTCCGGCGGAACGGTGAAGGTCACCCGGGCACCCGTGAAGCCGGGTACGGCGGGACGGCCCCGGTCGGCGGGCAGGTCCAGGGCGGGGGGCGTGCCGTCGAGCCGGTCACGCCAGTAGGCGAGGTCGGCGGCCTCCCCGCCGCCGTCGCCGTTGTCGCCGCCGCCGACGTCAGTGGCGGGAGCGTGTGCCGGGCGGTGGTCGCCCGAGGAGCCGTTCGAGGGGTTGTGCCCGTTGGGGGAGCCGTTCGGAGAGACGGCGCGCTGGATGCCCGACGCCTCCTCGTACGCCCGGGAGATCTCCTCGGCGAGGCCCGCCAGGACGCGCTCGTCGGCCACGAGCCGGTGCGCCGTCACGACGAGCGCGTGGTCGTCGTCGGCCATCCGCGCCAGGGCGATCCGGACCGGCGGGCCGGTTTCGAGGTCGAGGCCCCGGTTGACCTGCTCGGAGACGAGCCGTGCCAGCGCCTCCTCGCGGCGGCTCGCGTCGTGCCTGCTCAGTTCCACCGGCGGGGGGACGGTGACGGGCCGGGGCTCGGCCCCGGAGCCGCCGGGCGACGCCGGCCGTAGGTCCTCGCGCGCTTCCAGCACGTGTTCCAGCGCGGCGGTCAGGGCCTTCTCGTCCAAAGGCCCGCGCAGCCGCGCCGCGAGCGTGACCTGGTCGGTGTGGTCACCGGCGGGTTTTGCCCGGTAGGACCTCCACCCGCTCTCCTGGATCGGCGACAGCGCAGTCTTACTGTCCGGCATGGGGTGCTCCAATCAGTGCCCGGCGTGGTCGAGTTCGAGGTGGACGGGGACGCGGTCGACGCCCCACATGAGGTTCGAGCGCAGCCGCTTGACCGGTCCGGTGAGCTCCATGCGGGCCACGCGGCCGGTCAGCTCCTCCAGCAGCACGCGCAGCTCGAACCTGGCCAGCGCCGCGCCGATGCACAGGTGCTTGCCGAGGCCGAACGTGAGGTGCCTGTTGGGGGTGCGCCCGACGTCGAAGCGGCGCGCGTCGGGAAAGGCGTCCTCGTCGCGGTTGACGGCCGGGTGCCACACGCTGACCCGCTCACCGGCCCGGATGGTCTGGTCTCCGATCTTCGTGTCGCGCAGCGCGGTGCGCATGACGTTGAGGCTCGGGGCGGTCCAGCGCAGCACCTCCTCCACGGCGGTCGGGATGAGCGAGGGGTCCTCGCGCAGCCGCCTCCACTCGCCGGGGTTCTCCACCAGGGCGATGACGGCCCCCGCCGAGGCGTGCCGGGTCGTCTCGTTGCCGCCGGTGATGAGGCCGTTGATGTTGAGCAGGATCTCCTCGTCGGTGAGGGGCGTCCCGTCGATCCGGCCGCGGATCAGCACGCTGATCACGTCGTCACCGAGGTCGTCGCGCCGCTCGGCCAGCAGATCGGCGTAGTAGGCGAAGATGTTGGCGTTCGCCTCGGCCTTCTCCGCGTCGGAGATGACGTCGTCGGAGGTGGCGGAGCCGAACGCGGTGCGCGTCCACTGGATCATCAGGTCCCAGTCGGCGCGGGGCACGCCCAGCAACTCGCAGATGACCGACAGCGGGAGCCTGCCCGCCACCGTGTCGACGAAGTCGAAGGAGTCCTTCTGGGCGTTCTCCTCCAGCATCCCGCCCACCGTCTCGCGCATCGCGCCCTCCAGGCGGCGGACCACCCGGGGCGTGAGCGCGGGGTTCATCACGTCGCGCAGCTGGCTGTGGCGGCCGTCGGTGACGATGAGCATCTTGCCCGCGGCGGCGCGGGCGGCGGACTCGGTCTGCCCGACCTGCATGCCCCGCTCGGAGGTGAAATTCGTCTTGTCGAGATAGACGGCGACGCCGTCCGCGTATTTGGTGAAAGCCCAGAAGCTCGGCCCCTCGGACCTCTTGTTCCAGAACATCGGCCGGTGCTCCTGCAGGTAATGCAGGACGCCGAGACCGGAGTCGGGGGCCGTGTAGATGTCCGGATCGGCCAGATCCAGATCGTTCAGATTCACGGTCGTGTCCACTGTCATGGGGAATTCCTCCGCGCGTACACGTCGAAGATGTCGGTGTCCTTCAGCAGGGGGTCCTGGCCGATGTCGACCTGGAATCCACGACCGGTGAGATCGTCGCGCACGGACGCGAGCCTGCCGTCGATGTCGTGGACCTGCATGACGATTTGGTCGACCGCCTCCCAGTCGCCGGGAGCGATTCCGTCCAGGACATCACATTCGGCTTTCTCGACGTTGATTTTCAACAGTCCTATGCGATCCACGCCCTCGGTGGCCATCACCTCGGAGATCGTCCGCACCTGGCACTCCTGCTTTTCCGTGACGTGTCTTCCCTCGGCCATGTCGGTCACGTCCTCGGGGGCGAAACCGCTGTTGGCCAGGAACGTTCTGGTCACCTCGGCGTCGTGGTCGACGTCGGTGTACATCCCCGACATCGCGGTGGTCTCCGGGTAGACGGTGAGAACCGCCGTACCCGGGGTATGGGAGAGCGCGCAGTCGAACGCCTTGGCGTTCAGGCCGTGGGCGGCCAGATTCGCGCACAGCGCGTCGTAAAGCGGCCTGGCGGGCTCGAACGCGAGAATCCGCGTGCCCGGACATTCCCAATGAAACGCCAGGGCGGCGATTCCGATGTTAGCGCCCACGTCGAACACCGTCATTCCCGGTTCAAGGCGCACGTCATGCCTGAAGTAGCTTCTGTCGCCCACGATACTGCGATACTGCAGGCTGGTCTCGGCGGGATTGAGCTGGAATACCACATGACCGTCGGGGAGTGTCATCTGGCGTACTCGCTGATTGTTTTCCAGTGTGCCTCTCGGGTGATTTCGCATATCATCACCCTTAACAAAAACCTTATTACAGTCAACCAGAGGTGAAACCCGACAAGGACGGAACGATCTTATGGACACTCAGAGAACGGAAGTCAGGGCGCCGGGGGAAAAGCCGCCCTCTCTCTGGCGAAACCCCGACTTCAACCGGCTCTGGGCCGGTCAGTCGATCTCGGTCCTCGGCTCCGAGCTGACCACCCTGGCACTCCCGCTGACCGCGATCCTCATGCTGCAGGCCAGCTCCTTCGAGGTCGGCCTGCTCAACACCATGCGCACGATCGCCGCGCTCCTGCTGACACTGATCGCCGGCGTGCTCATCGACCGCTACCGCCGCAGGCCCCTGATGGTCGGCTCCGACATCGGGCGTGCCGTGGTCGTGGCCCTCATCCCCATCGCGGCCTTCGTCGGCTTCATGGACATGTGGGTGCTCTACGTGGTCGCTGTCGTGGTCGGCGGCCTCTCGGTGGTCTTCGAGATCGCCTATGCCGCCTACATGCCCACCCTGCTGAGCGAGGAGCAGCTGGTCGACGGCAACAGCCGGATGGCGGCGACCGAGTCGGTGGGCGCCATCGCGGGCTCCAGCGCCGGAGGCGTGCTCATCGACCTGTTCCGGCCGGCGTACGTGATGCTGGGAGACGCGATCTCCTTCCTCGTCTCCGCCTTCGCCCTGTCGCGCATCCGCCACGTCGAGCCGCCCGTCGAGCGCCAGAGCAGCCAGGGCCGGGGCGCCGTCGCGGCGATGCTCCACGACATCAAGCACGGCCTGAAGGTCACCTACCGCAACGACTACGCCAGGCCGCTGATCCTCAACTCCGCCGGGGCGAACTTCGGGTCGATGATGATCCTGACCCTGTTCATCCTGTACGCGGCCAAGGAACTCGGCATGTCGGGCACCTGGATCGGCTTCATCTACGCCGTGGGCAGCATCGGCGGCGTCGTCGGCGCCGTCTTCGCGAGCAAGCTGTTCGAGAAGATCGGTTACGGGCGCGGCATCATGACCGCGCTGATCGCCTTCCGGGTGCTGTGCTTCACGCCGTTCGTGGCCGGTCCGCAGTGGCTGCAGATCACCCTGTTCTCGGTGATCTGGTTCGTCACGGTGTTCGGCGTGGTGGCCGGCAACATCGGCCAGCTCACGCTCTTCCAGTACGTGATCCCCAACCACCTGCGGGGCAGGGTCATCGGCGCGAGCCGCGCGGTCTACCTCGGCATCCTGCCGCTGGCCGCGATGCTGGCCGGGGTGCTGGGCGAGCTGATCGGCGTCAAGCCGGCCATCTACGTCGGTGCCGCGTTCCTGCTGCCGTGGATCATCCTGCTGTTCCTGTCGCCGGTGCCGAACCTGCGCAGGCTCGAGGACGCCGAGCTCCTGCAGGACATCCAGGAGCCCGCCGAGGCCGATGGACCCGGCGGGCGCAAGGACGGCAAGGACGCCTGAGGTCAACCGTTCGACCCGTTCGATCTGTTCAGCCGGGGATGCGGGCGGACATGCTCCGCGAGATCTCGTCCAGCAGGGCGGCGGGCGCCTGGAGGTAGCTCCAGTGCCCGCCGTCCAGCACGGTGTAGCGGGCCTCGCCGTAGGACTCCCATCCGGCCATCTGCTCCGGGGGGATCTGCGTGTCGCCCGCCCAGCCGATCGCGGTGATCGGGCACGGCAGCTCCACCGGGTCGGTCTTGTCGAAGCGGCCGTAGGCGGCCACGTCGGCGCGCATGACGTCCGCGGCCATCTCCACCAGCTCGGGCAGCGGCTCCGCCCCGCGCGCCCGCATGAGGTCCGACACCAGCGCGCCCACCTGCTCCTCGTCGAGCTTGAGGATGCTCGGCCACGACGCCCGGTGCGGCGGGACCATCGAGGAGGCGAACAGGTGGCCGGGCAGCGGGCCGCCGCGCTCCATGAGCAGCAGCGTCGCCTCGTAGCCGATGAAGACCGTGCCGCAGTGGCTGATGAAGCCGAACGGCCGGTCCAGGTAGGGCTCCAGCCCTTCCAGCATCTCGGCGGCGACGGCCGCGTAGCTCTCGAACAGCGGCTCGCGCAGCCGGTTCTCCCTGCCGGGCAGCTGCACGGGGCACAGCTCGATCCCGTCCACCTCGGCAGGCCACCCGTGGTACATCGACGCCCCCGACCCCGGGTACGGCAGGCACCACAGCCTGGCCCTCGCCCCGGGGTCGGGGGTGCGCAGCAGCCACGTGGGGCGGCTCTTCCTCCGCTTCCTCTCGGTCATCCCGCTTTTCCTTCCGCCTTGATGTTCCGGATGAGGGTCTCGGGGGTCGGCGCCCGCAGAAAGTCGCGCAACCGGATCCGCACGCCGTAGCGGCTTCCGATCCGGTCGACGAGGCGGGTGGCCGACAGGGAGTCGCCGCCGGAGCGGATGAAGTGGTCGCCCAGCGCGCCGCGCGCCCCGAGCTCCTGCTCCCACAGCTCCAGCACGCCGGCGGTGACCGGGTCGGCGCTCTCCCCGCGCTCACCGCCTCCGGGGGGAGTGGGCCTCACGCCGTCGCCTCCCGGGGGAGCGGGCCTCGTGCCGCCGGCTCCCGGGGGAGCGGGCCTCGTGCCGTCGGCTCCCGGGTGATCGCCCCAGGACGGCGCGGGCAGCGCGCGGCGGTCCACCTTGTTGCTGGAGTTCAGCGGCAGCCGCTCCATCGAGGTCCAGGCGGTCGGCACCATCGGACCGGGCAGCCGGGCCGCGGCGAAGGCGCGCAGCTCCCCGGCCGCCCGGGGCCCGCGCGTGGCACCGCCCTCGGTGCCGTTCGCGGTGCCGCCGGTGGTGCCGCTCATGACACCGCCCTCGGTGCCGTCCGCGATGGTGCCCGCGGCGTTCGCGGCACCGTCCGCGGCGCTGTCCGCGGCACCGCCCAGGGCACCGCCCAGGGCACCGTCCGCGGCACCGTTCGCGGTGCCGTCGGGGGTGACGGCGTAGACGACGTAGGCGCACAGTCTCAGGTCGCCGCCGGGACCGGGCACACCCGTCACGACGCACTCGCGCACCGCGGGGTGTCCGAGCAGCACGGCCTCCACCTCCGCCGGCTCCACCCGGTGGCCACGGATCTTGACCTGCTGGTCGACGCGGCCGTGGTGCTCCAGCCGCCCGTCCGGCCGCTCCCGTACGAGGTCGCCGGTCCGGTAGACGCGGCCGCCCCCGCCCGAGGGGTCGGGCAGGAAGCGTTCCGCGGTGCGGGCCGGTTCGCCCAGGTAGCCCCGGGCCAGCTCGGGCCCGGACACGAACAGCTCGCCGACCTCGCCCGCCGCGACCGGCTCCAGGCCGGAGGTCAGGACGGGGACGCCGACGCCGGGCCAGGCGCGCCCGATGGGGGGCCGGACGCGCCTGGCGGCCTCGTCGGCCGTGGCCGAGGTGCAGCGGTCCTCCAGCGGGACCAGGCAGCTCGTCACCCCGTTGGCCTCGGCGGAGCCGTACTCCACCGCGACCTCGAACGGCAGGCCGGGCGAGGGCCACACGCGTACCGCGTCGCTGCCGACCGTCATGAGCCGCAGCGCCGTCTCCCCGGGCCACGGCAGGCCGTACAGCAGCTCGGCGAGCGGCATGTTCACGTACGCGCGGGTGATCCCCGAGGCGACCATCCAGTCACGCAGTTCCGGTGGCGCGCCCGCGGTCGCCGCGTCGGCGACGTGCACGCTCGCGCCGGAGCAGAGGTACGGCCACAGCTCCACCACCGAGACCGACGAGGCCGGGGGAGCCAGCCAGCTGGAGCGGTCGGCGGGGGTGATGCGGTACGCCTCGGTGTGAGTGGCGACCCGGTGGGCGATCGCCCGGTGGGTCACCCCGACGAGCTTGGGCCGCCCCGTCGACCCGGAGGTGTGCACCGCGTACGCGAGCTGGTCCTCGTGCACGGGGATGCCGGGGCTCTCGGCGGAGGGCTCGGCGTCGAGGGGGCCGTCGATCACCACGGGAGCGCCGTCGAGGACCGCGGCGACGCGGTCCTCGGGCCAGCCGGGGTCGAGCAGCACCGCCGCGCCGCCCGCCTTGCAGACGGCGAGCAGCGCGACGAGCAGGTCGGGGGAGCGGTCCAGCCGCAGGGGGACCAGGGTCTCGGGGCCGACGCCGCGTCGCAGGAGCGACCGGGCGAGGCCGTTGGCACGGGCGTCGAGGTCTTGATATGTGAACAGGACGGCCCCGGAAACCAGGGCCGTCCTGTCGGGTGCCTCGGACGCCTTTCTCTCGAACAATGTGTGGACGGTGTCCACCTGTCCTCCGTTCCTCACCCGGCCTTGGCGTCGGGGATCCCGCGAGCGGGGATCTGGCCGGTGGCGACCTGGTTGAGGATGAGCCTCGCCCACTCCTCCACGCTGCGGTTCATCCGGCGCGCCGCGTCACGCCACGACTGCTCCTGGTCGACCGGTACGTCGATGTGGATGACGGCCTTCTCCTTGGCGGCCTCCGCTTCCCGGCCCGAGGCGGACAGGGCGGCGGTGCGGTGTGCCTTTATCTGACTGCGCAGACGGTTTCTGGACCAGCTGAAGCGTTCGGCGCGGTCGAGCCAGAGCATCTGCTCGTGCTCGGGAAGCGCGGCCACTTCGGCGTGGTGCTGAAGGCTGAGCTTGTCTCGCCGGCGGGATACCGGGAATCGCCGCGCGACCCAGGCGTAATTGCGCAGGGTTTGGATATCCAGAGAGCTCTCTTCGACCGCTCTCTTGTAACGGTCGGTGTATTCGGTTTCGCCGTAGACCAGCCAGTCGCCGAGCCACCAGGCGGAGGAGTCGGCGATCAGGGAGATCTGGTGGCCGATCCGCCGCCAGGTGTCGAAGGGGAGGCTCGACGGGAGCTGGAGCCCGGTTCGCCGCGGCTTGGCGGAGGCGTCCAGGGCCAGTTTGGAGCCCGGGGACGGGGTGCGCCGGGGGGCCGGGACGGGGGGCCTCTCATCACTGGAGGGCGGGGCTTGGCGGTTCGCCTCTCGGTTGGGGGAGAGCACCTGCATGCGACTGTTCCTCCGGATTTCTATGCACTTGGAGTGAGTCAGGCTCATCCCTTACCCGTCGTTTCCGGAAGCGCACTTTCGATCATGAGTAATTTTCGTCTGGCCGTCCTGATGTACAACGGAAAGAGGGGATCGGGCCGTTGACCAGCTGAGTCTTCAATCAGCTTGGCAATTTTTTTTGCTCTGTGATATACGCGCCGGTTCGGAATTCAACCTCTCGGAAATGGAATTGATCCATGACGTATACAAGATTTCGGTCCGCGAATACGGGCACGCTCCGTCGTTCCCTGATCGCGTACGGTCTCGCCGTCGTGCTGCCCTCCGTGCTCGCGCTGCTGATGCTGACGCTCGACCCGGGGACGGCCACCGGCCCCGTCCCCGTGCCCTCGGTGGAGCCGGGACGGGAGGAGAGGGTGCCGGCCACGCCCCTGCTGCTGCTGTCCATCACCGTGGTCGTCGCGCTGGCCCATCTGGGCGGGGCCGTCTTCCGGAGACTGGGCCAGCCCCGGGTGATCGGGGAGATGGCCGCGGGCATCGTGCTCGGCCCCTCCCTGCTGGGTGCCGTGTGGCCGGAGGTCTACCGCGCGCTGTTCCCCAGCGCCGTCATGCCGTACCTGAACCTGCTGGCCCAGTTCGGGCTGGCCTTCTTCATGTTCCTGGTCGGGCTGGAACTCCGCGGCGACCTGCTGCGCGGGCGGGGCCGTGTCGCGGTGCTCTGCGGCCAGGCGAGCGTGGCGATCCCGTTCGTGCTCGGGGTCGCGCTGGCCCTGCTGATCTACACGCCGCTGGCGACCGCGCCCGTCGAGTTCCCGGTCTTCGCGCTGTTCATCGGCGCCGCGCTGAGCGTCACCGCGTTTCCCGTACTGGCCAGGATCTTGCTGGAACGCGGCCTCTTCCACACCCCGACCGGGGCGCTGACCGTCACCTGCGCCGCCATCGCCGACGTGACCGCGTGGCTGCTGCTGGCCGTGGCGGTCACCATGGCCAAGGGCTCCTCGCCCGCCGAGGCGCTGCGCACGCTCGGCCTGACCGTCGCCTTCGCCGCCGTCATGGTCTGGGTGGTACGGCCGCTGCTGACCCGGCTGCTGCGCCGGGGGCTCTCCCAGGAGGCGACCCTGCCCATCGTCATCGTGGGCCTGCTCGTCTCCGGGCTGCTGACCGAGCTGATCGGCATCCACCTCATCTTCGGCGCGTTCCTGTTCGGCGCCCTGTTCCCGCGTGACGGCGACGTGCGGCTGCGGCGGGTGCGCGAGCGCACCCAGGACTTCACCACCTCCTTCCTGCTGCCGCCCTTCTTCGCCTTCGTCGGGCTCAACACCCAGATCGGGCTGCTCAGCCAGGACCTGACCATGTGGAGCTGGTGCCTGCTGATCCTCGTCGTCGCCGTGGTGGGCAAGGTCGGCGGCGTGCTGGTCATCGCCAGGCCGATGGGCGTGCCGGGAGGGGAGGCCATGCGGCTCGGGGTGCTGATGAACTGCCGGGGGGTGACCGAGCTGGTGATCCTGAGCATCGGCCTCAGCCTCGGCATCATCACCCAGGTGCTGTTCACGATGCTGGTGATCGTCGCCCTGGTCTCCACGGCCGCGACCGCGCCCCTGCTGGGGCTGCTGGACCGGTGGGACGCGCGGCGCGACGGGGAGGCGCGGGACGGGAGGCCGGGGGAGCCGGGAGAGCCCGAGGGAGCGGGGGCGGTGCGCCGATCCGCCTGAGGACGGTGTCAGGAGGCGCGGGGCAGCGCCCGGGGCTCCGTGCCCAGCTCGCGCAGCTTGGCGCGGACCTCGTCGGGGCTCTCCCCGGCGACGGTGAGCCGGGACGTGGCGAACACCTCGCCGTCGGCGTCGGTGATCGGGACGCCGCTGTAGGGGACCTCGCCGCTGAAGCGGGCGGCGCAGAGGTGGTCGCGCAGCTCGGGCCGCGCGTGCAGGGAGAAGATCGGCAGCTGGGTCGCCATCGCGGCCAGCCGCATGGTGCCCGACACCCGGGGGTTGATCTCCAGCAGGTGCACCTCGCCGGTCCCGGTCAGCAGGAACTCCACCTCCAGGTAGCCGTGCGCCTCGGCCAGGTCGGCCAGCCGCTTGCCGACGGCCCGCAGCTTGCGCTCCCACGTGCCGCCGAGCGCCGGGCTGGGGCACAGCCGCAGCCGCTGCCACGGCGGGACCAGGTCCGGCGAGGTCGCCCCCTTCCACACCGGCGGGAACGTCGCCGTGCCGTGCTCGTCGCGGTAGATCAGCACCGAGTACTCGACCCCGTCGACGTACAGCTCGCCCAGCTCGTTGGGGGCCAGGTGGCACTCGTCCGCG
Source organism: Streptosporangium sp. G11 (assembly GCF_051192615.1). Taxonomy (NCBI): domain Bacteria; kingdom Bacillati; phylum Actinomycetota; class Actinomycetes; order Streptosporangiales; family Streptosporangiaceae; genus Streptosporangium; species Streptosporangium sp. G11. The sequence continues at coordinate 31,896 of NZ_JBPJUQ010000038.1, read as the reverse complement.
CGGGCCAGCCGGGTGCCGACGCTCTGCGTGCCGTGCCGGTCCTTGATGACCACGGGGGTGTCGGGGTCCGCCTCGGGCATCGGCTCGCCGGCCCGCGCCCACGGCGGGGAGACCAGGCGGTAGCGGTCGAAGAACTCCTTCATCAGGATCTTGTCGCTGCCCAGCGAGGCGCACAGCCGCGACTGGCACTCGGCCTGGTGGCCGAGCTCGCGGAGCCGGAAGGCCAGCAGCTGGTCGCGGCCGAGTGTCGTGTGGCTGGAGTGGAAGACCACCGTCGCCCGTGGCGCCCCGCCGATCGCGTCGAGCAGCGGGGCCAGGTCGACGTGGGGGTCCTCGCCGGTGAAGACGGTCCGGTCCCGCGGGCCGAGGTCGACGAAATGGCCGAACCAGCTCTCCAGGCTGGTGGGGGCGACGGCGTGGATGACGGGAGACATTTGTCGGCTCATGTGGATTACTCCGGAATCGACGCTGGAAACAGGAATGACGTTACGCGGTGCGCGCCATCGAGAATGCGTCGTCGAACGCTTTGAGATACGCGCCGACCAGCGGCGAGTTCGCTTCCCAGAGAAAATTCACCGGCAATTTCATCCACCGGGAGAACAATTCCGTGGAACGCGGGAACGGCCGGTCGTTCACCGCCGCCGCCGCCCGTACCGCGGTGGCGACCTGGGGTGACCAGTCCGGCGCGGTGCCCTGGAAGAGCGGGAAGACGTGCAGCGGCCTGGTGGCCGGGGCGCGCACCTTCAGGCCGCGCTCCTGACCGGCCGCCACCAGCCCGTCCCGGCTGAACGGGCACTCCGGCGTCACCTCGACGACACCGTCGTACCACGCTCCCATCGTGACGCCCTCGGCGACGGGGGAGGGGCGCACGCCAGGGAGCTCGCCGAGCCCCGCGGCCAGGGCGGACATGTTGGTCACCCTGCGCTCCACCAGCTCGTCCAGGCGGTCGAGGTGGCTCTGGGCGAGCACGGCGCCCGGCGTGGAGATGCGGAAGTTGCCGCCGAGACCGGTCAGCAGGAACGGCTTGTAGCGGACGGCGTCGATGGTCAGGTCGGTGCGGTGCCGGAAGTTGGTCAGCAGGCAGGCGCGGGCGAAGACGTCCTCGGAGTCGGTGAGGAGCATGCCGCCCATGCCCCCGGAGATCAGCTTCCTGCCGCCCACACTGAAGATCGAGATGTCGCCCATGGAACCCACGGGCCGGGAGCGGAAGGTGGAGCCGTGGGCGTGCGAGCAGTCCTCGACCAGGGCGAGCCCGCGCCGGTCGGCCACCGCGCGCAGGGCGTCCATGTCGCAGCTGTGGCCCCACAGGTGGGTGACGACGATCGCGACCGTACGGGGGGTGACCAGCGCCTCCACGTCCGCCGCGGCCACGTTCCCGCTGGCGTCGCCGGCGTCGCAGAGCACCGGCACCGCGCCCAGCAGGAACAGCGGCGAGGCGGTGCTGAAGAACGTGAGATCCGGGACGATCACCTCGTCGCCGGGCCCGACGCCCAGCGCGAAGTAGGCGGCCAGCAGCCCCGCGGTGCCCGAGGTGAGCGCCAGCGCGTGGGCGCGGCCGTGCCGCTCGGCGAACGACCGCTCCAGCTCGGCCAGCTCGGGACCGTAGTCGTAGTCGAACGTGCGCCCCAGCGTCACCAGCTCGGCGACCCTGGCCGCCACGCCGTCGTCGTAGACCGGCCATTCGAGCGGGTGCGAAGGGCCGGGGGAGAGCGGCCCGTCCTCGGCGCGGTTCCCGAGCTCGACGCCCCGCGTCCCTCGCGCGCCCGTGAACCCGGTCCCCCGCGCGTCCGCGCGGCCGGGTCCCAGCGGGCTCACGCGCCGCCCCCCTTGCGGGCCACGAGCCTGGTCACCGCGTGGGTGTGCGGCTCCTCGTGGCCCTTGTGCGTGTGCGTGGAGTCGGTGTCGGTGGCGCTCAGCACGGTCCACCCGGCGTACCTGGCGAGATACCAGTCGTGGGGCAGCAGGACCGGCATGCGCATCTCGCCGGCGGGAGGCAGGTAGGCGTGGCCGCGGTTGAACATCAGCAGGGCGTTGACCCCTCCCGGCCTGGTCGCGGCCTGGAGCCTGGCGACGACGTCGGCGACCTGCTCCTCGTCCTCCAGCCAGTGCAGGACGCTGCACGCCAGCACCCCGTCGAGCGAGGTGGGCTCCAGCCCGGCGGTGCGCGCGTCGCCCTGCCGCCACTCGATCCCACCGGCGTCGCCCCACGCCCGCGCGCCGTTCTCCAGCGCGGCGGCCGACACGTCCATCGCCAGCACCCGCGCGCCCCGCTGGGCGAGCCGCACCGCGTTGCGCCCCTCGCCGCACCCCACGTCGAGAACGGCGGGCGCGCCCGCGCCGGGCGGAGTGGCGGGCGGGCCGATCTCCTCGGGTGCCGCGGGCAGGGAGAGCGCGTCCCCCAGGGCGTCGGAGATCTGGTCCGGCCTGCGTCCCCACAGGCAGGCGGTCCTGGTGTAGCGGGCGTCGCAACCACCGTCGTCGTAGCCGTTCGGCTGTGTGTTAGGTCCCATTTGGCGGAGGCTAGGCGCGGCCTTGATCACCGTCAACGGGGGTGGACGGCCGCCGGAGGCGCCGCGTGCCGCGGGGCCTGTGCGGGTACGAGCTTCAACTTGTCGCGCCCAGGACCCACCGGGGTGGGGTACTCGCCGGTGATGCAGCCCTCGCACAGTCCCTCGCCCGCGGTGCTCCCGACCGTGTGGCGCATGCCCGCCACCGACAGGTGCGCCAGGCTCGTCGCGCCGATGATCCGGCAGACCTCCTCGACCTCGCGGCCGGTCGCCACCAGCTCGCCGGTGTCGACGATGTCGACCCCGTAGTGGCAGGGCGCGATCAACGCCGGTGCGGCGATGCGCACGTGCACCTCGCTCGCCCCCGACTCGCGCAGCAGCGTGACGATGCGCCGCATGGTGGACCCGCGCACGATCGAGTCGTCGACCACCACGACCCTGGCCCCGTCCACCGGCGAGCCGATGGAGAACTTGCGCCTCAGCTTGCGCTCACGCCGCCGCTGGTCGGGCTCGATGAACGTCCTGCCCACCTGCTCGTCGCGGACCAGCGCCCCGGCCAGCGGAAGCCCGGCCGCCCGCGCGTACCCCCGGGCGGCGGGCACGCCGGAGGCGGGGACGGCCACGACCAGGTCGGCGTCCGCCGGGGACTCCAGTGCCAGCCGCTCGCCGAACGCCACCCGCGTCGCACCGGTCCTGGCGCCGTCGATCCTGGAGTCCTGCCTGGTCAGGTAGAGGTGCTCGAACACGCAGAAGCTGCGCGGGGCGGGGTCGGCCACCCGATGCGTCCCGGTCAGGCGGCCGTCGCGCAGGATCAGCAGCTCGCCCGGCTCCACCTCCCGCTGTTCGGAACAGCCGAGCGCGTCGAGCGTGCAGGTCTCCGAGGCGACGACCGCCCTGCCCTCGGCGAACCCCGCGACCAGGGGGCGCATGCCGTGCGGGTCCCTGAAGGCCACGAGCCGGTCGCCGACGGCGCACACCACCGAGTACGCGCCCCGCAGCACCCGCATGGCCCGCGCGACCGCCGCCACGATCGGGCCGGCGTCGGAGAGGCCGCCGTTCCGGGCGTCCGGGGAGCCGGGGAGGCTCAGGGAGGGGCTCGACGAGCCGAGAGCGGGGGCCGTGCCGGCGAGGAGGGCGAGGATGACCTCGGAGTCGCTGGTCGAGCGGAACCCGTAGCCCTCGCGGCCGAGCCGGGCGCGCAGGTCGGCGGCGTTGGTGAGGTCCCCGTTGTGCGCCAGCGCGATGCGCCGCGCCTCGTGGACGAAGGGCTGGGAGTTCTCCAGCAGCGTGGCGCCCGTGGTCGAGTAACGGGTGTGGGCGACCGCCAGCCTCCCGGCGGGCCAGTCGTCGCGGGCCGAGTCACCGCAGTCCGAGCGCGAGGCGAATCCCAGCGACCGCCGGACCTCCACGCCGCCCGGCCCGGCCACCGCGATGCCCCACGACTCCTGGCCGCGGTGCTGCAGGGTGACGAGCCCGTCGAAGGCCGGCTGCCCGGCGGTCCCGTCGAGAACAGATACGCCGGCTATTCCACACATAGCTCCCCTTCAAAACCCTAACATTTTCCGGAAAGTGCGTTAAATCGCTTCTGCTTGACCATGGCATTGTTTGATTGCAACGTCGTGTCGAATGGCGAATGAAGCAAAGGAGACTCGAATGGCCGAGTCAGTGGAGACCGCCGAGTACACAGTGGTGCGCAATCACGAGGAGCAGTACTCCATATGGTGGGCCGACCGTGACATTCCCGAGGGCTGGCGGAGTGTCGGGCACAGCGGCACCCGCGAGCAGTGCCTGGCCCACATCGAGGAAGTCTGGACGGACATGCGCCCCCTGAGCCTGCGCCGTTGGATGGACGGCGACGGGTCCTGACCCGCAGGCCCGCCGACGAACGGTCCCCCGAGGACGGTCCCCTTAAGGAGGAGCCGATGGACACGATCCAGGAGCACGACGCGCGCCTGGTCGTCGAGGAGTGGAACCGCACCGAGCTGGCCGACGAGCCGGCGACCGTCATCGAACGGTTCGCCGCCCAGGTCGCCAGGTCGCCCGCTGCCACGGCGCTGACGGACGAGGAGGGCACGGCCCTCACCTACGACGAGGTACGCCGCGCCGCCAACCGCCTGGCCGGGCACCTGCTCGGCCTCGGCCTGCGCCGCGAGGACCGCTGCGCCATCTACCAGCGCCGCTCGGCCGGCATGGTCGTGTCCATGTTCGGGACGCTGGCCGCCGGGGGCGCGTACGTGCCGGTCGACGAGGGCAACCCGCCCGAGCGGGTCGAGGCGATCCTGCGCGACGCCGGCACCGCCGTGGTGCTGGCCGACTCCACCACCGAGGCCGAGGTGCCGCCGGGCCCGTGGTGCGTCGTGAACGTCGACGACCACCCGGGGGGCGACGAGAGCGACCCCGGCGTGCCGCTGCACCCGGCCAACCTGGCCTACGTCATGTACACCTCGGGCAGCACGGGGGTGCCCAAGGGCGTCCTCATCGAGCACCGCGCGGTCACCGCGTTCGTCCGGGGCGCCCAGCACCTGTACGGGCTCTCGCCGCGGGACCGCTTCGTGCAGTTCTCCTCGATCGCCTTCGACGTCTCCACCTTCGACGCCTTCGGGGCGCTGCTGTCGGGAGCCGCCCTGCACGTCGCCTCCACCGAGACCCGCACCTCCTCCGAGCGCTTCCGCGACCTGCTGCGCGAGCGCCGCATCTCCGTCTACATGGGCACCCCCGGCGTGCTGAGGCTGCTGGAGCCCGGCGACTTCCCCGACCTGCGGGTCATCGCCGTCGGCGGCGAGAGCTACTCGGGCGAGTTCACCACCCGCTGGGCGGCCGGACGCAGGTTCGTCAACAGCTACGGGCCCACCGAGACCACCGTCGGCGTCATCACCCAGGAGTGCGAGGGAAGCTGGGACGCGTCGCCGCCCATCGGCCGCGCCATGCCCAACCATCGGGCCTACGCGCTGGACGAGTCGATGCGCCCCGTACCGATCGGCACGGTCGGCGAGCTGTACGTCGGCGGCCCCGGCCTCGGGCGCGGCTACCTGGGACGCCCCGGCACGAGCGCGGCCTCCTTCGTCCCCGACCCGTTCGCCACCACGCCCGGCGAGCGGCTCTACCGCACCGGCGACCTGGTGCGCTGGACCCCCGAGGGCGAGCTGGTCTTCGCCGGGCGGGCCGACCGCCAGGTCAAGGTCCGCGGCGTCCGCGTCGAGCTGGAGGAGATCGAGGCGACCCTCTGCAGGCACCCGGACATCGCGCACGCCGTGGTCGAGGCGGAGGCGCGCGACGACGGCGACGCCCGCCTGATCGCCTACGTCGTCTCCACCGCCGAGGAACCGCCCGGCGTGACCGAGCTGCGCGAGACCGCGGCCCGGTGGCTGACGGCCCCCCTGGTGCCCAACGAGTTCGTCCACGTGCCCGAGATCCCGCTCACCCCGACCGGCAAGGTCGACCGCGACGCCCTGGCCGAGGCCAGGGGGCGGCGTACCGGCACCGCGGGTGGCGCCGACAGCGCGGGCAGCGCGGGCAGCGCGGGCAGCGCGGGCAGCACCGAGGACGCCGAGTGGACGCCGACCCGGCGCAGGGTGGCCGAGGAGATCGTGAAACCGCTGCTCGGCGTCGACTCCCTCGGCCCGCACGACCACTTCTTCGAGCTGGGCGGCACCAGCATCCAGGTCATCCAGCTCCTCGGCAGGGTACGCACGATCTTCGGCATCGAGGTGCCGGTCGTCGAGTTCTTCGACCGGCCCACCATCGCCGGGGTCGCCGACGCCGTCGACTCCGAGGTCCGCTCCGACATCAAGGACATCGTCCGCGAGGGCTGGGACGACATCGCCGACCGCTACGCCGCCTTCCAGTCGGAGTTCTCCGACGGCCCCCGCATGACCTGGACCGACCACCTGCTCGGGATGCTGCCCGGGAAGGGCGCGGCCGTGCTGGAGCTGGGGGTCGGCGGCGGCCACGAGTCGTCGCGCCGCCTGGCCGAGGCGCACGACCTCACCGCCGTGGACATCTCCGCCGAGCAGCTCAAGCTCGCCGAGAAGACCCTGCCCGGCGCGACGCTCGTCCAGGCCGACATGGCCGAGGCGGAGTTCCCCGACGCCTCCTTCGACGCGGTCGTGTCCATCTACACCCTCACCCACCTGCCGAGGGAGGAGCTGCCCACCCTGCTGGAGGGCATCACCCGCTGGCTGAAACCGGGCGGACTGCTGCTGGCCACGCTCATGACCGAGGACATCCCCGGCGCGGTGGAGGAGTGGTTCGGCTCGACCATGTTCTTCTCGGGATTCCCCACCGAGGAGAACCTGCGCCTGCTGCGCGAGGCGGGCCTGGTCTCCGAGCGCGACGAGGTCGTGGCGCAGCGGACACCGCTCGGGGAGTCGCGCTTCCTCTGGGTGATCGCGAGAAAGACGGAGGGGCCGTCGTGACCGGCCTGCCCGTCCGCACCGCCCCGCTGTCCTACCTCCAGGAGCAGCTCTGGTTCGTCGAGCAGGACGATCCGGGCAACGGCTCGTACAACGAGCTGAAGGTGCTCGTCCTGGACGGCGCGCTCGACGCCGCCAGGCTCGGGCGGGCGCTGGACCAGGTGGTCGCGCGGCACGACGTGCTGCGCACCACCTTCGTCTACCAGGGCGCGGAACCGGTGCAGGCGGTCTGGGACCGGGGCCCCGTGCTGCGCGAGGCGGCCGTCGGCGGCGAGCAGGCGCTCATGGAGTACGCCCGCGAGGTCGCCGAGGCCCCCTACGACCTGGCCTCGGGGCCGCTGCTGCGCGCCTCGCTCGTCACGCTCGGCGCGGGCAGGCAGGCGCTCGTGCTCGGGGTCCATCACATCATCAGCGACGGGTTCTCGATGAACCTGCTGCTGGACGAGCTGGACGCCGCCTACCGGGGCGAACTTTCCGCCGAGCCGCCCGCCCAGTACGGTGACTTCGCCCGCTGGCAGCGCGAGCAGTTCGCCGGGGGCCGCCTGGCCGCCGACGTCGACCACTGGCGGCGCGAGCTCGACGGCGCGCCCACCGTGCTGGAACTGCCCGCCGACCGGCCCAGGCCGCGCCGCCGGGCCAGCGCGGGCAGGCGCGAGCGCTTCCCGCTCGACCCCGCCCTGACGGGCCCGCTCGGCGAGGTCGCGGAACGGGTCGGCGGCACCGTCTTCACCGTGCTGCTGGCCGCCTTCGCCGCCACCGTCTACCGCTACACGGGGCGTGGCGACATGGTGCTCGGCACCGGCGCCCCCGGCCGTCCCGGGCACGAATTCGACGGCGCGCTCGGCTTCTTCGCCAACATCGTGCCCGTGCGGCTGCGCCCCGCAGGCGAGATGCCCTTCACCGACCTGGCCGACGCGGTCAGCGAGGCCGCCTTCGACGCCTTCGACCACCAGTACGTGCCCTTCGAGAAGCTCGTGGAGTTCCTGCAGCCCGAGCGCGACGCCGGGCACACCCCTCTCGTGCAGGTCGTCTTCACGATGTGGGACGCCGGGGCGGCCGAGCGTTCCATCGGCGGCGTGCCCGCCGCCGAGGTCGAGGTGACGCGCGGCCGGTCCCGCTTCGACGTCGCGGTCGAGGCCGTGCGCCGGGGTGACCGGGTCGACCTCTTCGTCGAGTACGACGACGCCCTCTTCCACGAGGCCACGATCGCCCGCGTGATGCGCCACTACGACCGGGTGCTGCGGGCGGTCGCCGACGACCCCGCCCAGCCCCTGGCGGACATCCCGATGATCACCCCGGAGGAGCGGGCCACCCTCACCCAGGGCGACGTGACCGTGCTCGACCACGACGGCAACGTGCTGCCCGCCGGGGCCGTCGGCCAGCTGGTCCGCCGCCCCGGCGGCGAGAACAGGTCCGGTCCCACCGGCCGCCTGGCCATCCGCAGGCCCGACGGGCGGGTGGTCGAGCGCGGGCGCGAGGACCGGCTGGTCGGCATCGGCCCGTTCCAGGTGCAGCTGGAGGACGTCGAGGAGGTCCTGCGCGCCCATCCCGTCGTACGGGACGCCGCCGTCGTGGCGGTCGAGGGCGGCGCGGGCCGCGAGCTGGTCGCCTACACCGTCGCCGGGCCGCCGCCCGACGCGCTGCGCGCCACCCTCGTCGAGCGGCTGCCGCAGTACATGGTGCCCGCCGTCATCGTGCCGGTGGACCACATCCCGCGCGCCGAGGACGGCCGCGTCGAGACCGGCAGGCTGCCCGACGCGGGCGAGCGCGGCGAGCGGACCGAGCTGCCCGCCCTGGAGGCCGCGCTCTGCGTCATCTGGGCGCGCGTCATGAACCTCGACGAGGTGGAGCCCGACGACGACTTCTTCGCCCTGGGCGGCCACTCGATGCTGGCGGCCCGGCTGGTACGCGAGATCGCCTCCGTGCTGGCCGTGCGCGTACCGCTCATGGCCCTGTTCGAGAACTGCACGCCCGCCGACCTGGCCGACTACATGGCGGCCAAGCACCCCGCGCTGGAGCACACGCTCGGCGACGCGGGCCGCGCCGGTCGCGCGGGCCGTACGGTCCCCATCGGGGAGCCCGGGAAGATCGAGCGGGACGGTGAGGAGCCCGACACCAGCGCGCTGTCCACCGCGCAGCTGCAGATCTGGATCAACGAGCAGCTGGCGGGCGGTGACGCCCGCGACTTCATCGCCGCCGTCACCTACCGGGTGCGCGGCCCGCTCGACGTGGACGCCCTGCGCGGCGCGTTCGACGCGCTGGTCGCGCGGCACGAGAACCTGCGCGCCCGCGTGGCGCTCGTCGGCGACGTGCCGGTGCTGCGCTTCGACCCCGGCGTGCGCGTCGAGCTGCCCGTCGAGGACCTCACCGGCCTGCCGGAGGAGGAACGGGCGCGGGAGGCGGCCCGCCGCACCGCGCGCGACGCCGACGCCGGCTTCGACCTGTCCACCGCGCCGCTCGTACGGGCCGTCCTCTACCGGCTCGGCGAGGACGACCACGTCCTCGCGCTCGTCCAGCACCACCTGGTCACCGACGGCGTGTCCATGGGATTGCTCGTGGGCGAGCTGGGCCGCCTGTACTCCGAGCGGGACGCGGCGCCCGGCGCGCCGCACCTGCGCTTCGCCGACTACGTGGCCTGGGAGCAGGCCTGGCTCGGCGGGCCCGAGGCGGCGGCGTCGGAGCGCTTCTGGCGGGAGCGGCTGCGCGAGGCGCCCGAGCTGACCCTGCCCAGGACGCGCGACGGTCGGCGCGAGAGCCGCGACACCGAGATGATCGCCCACCACCTGCCGCACGCGGAGTCGCGGCGGCTGCTCGCGCTGGCCAGGCAGAGCAGGGCCACGCCCTACATGCTGGTGACGGCCGCGTTCGCGGCGATGTTGGCGCAGTGGAGCGGCCAGGACGACGTGGTGATCGGCACCACCGCCGACAACCGGCCGCTGCCCGGCCTGGAGGGTGTGGTGGGCTGCTTCGTCAACATGGTGGCGCTGCGCGTCGACTGCGGCGGCGATCCCACCTTCGCCGAGCTGACGGGGCGGGTCCGCAGGGCCGTGCTGGAGGCGTACGCCCATCAGAGCACCCCGTTCAACGAGGTGGTGCGGGCACTGAGGATCCACCCGGATCCGCGCAGGATGCCGCTGTTCCAGGTGACGTCCGACTGGGCGGGCGACGGGCCCGCGATCCCGGAGCTGGCCGGGTGCGAGGTCGGGTTCGACTACGTGCACACCCGGGCCAACCGCTACGAGCTGGAGATGTACGCGGGGATGGCGGGGGAGCGGGTCGTGCTGGATCTGGAGTACGCCGTCGAGCTGTGGGACCGCAAGGAGGTCGAGGACCGCCTGGAGCGGGTGGCGGCGCTGCTCACCCGGGCGGTGGTGGAGCCGGAGACCAGGCTCTCGGAGCTGCTCGCCTGACTGGGCGCACATCGTGAGGCGGCCTCCTGGCGGGGAGAGGCCGCCTCACCGAAGCGTGTTCCCGATCCGCCGGACACCTCGGCGGCGAGCCGCGGCCGGCCGGTAGGATCATCCGTGTGGATCTGGACGCCACCGCCGCCCGGCTCGGGGTACCCCTCGAGGACGTCGACCGCGTGCACCGGCTCGCCGGTGACCGCCCGTCGGCTCCGCTGCCCGCCAAGGCCGACGCGCCCGCGATCCTCGACCGGCTCGCGGTGCGGCCGGACGACGCCGCCGAGATCATGGCGGGCTGGCCAGAGCCCGGCTCTCCACTGTGGACTCCGGAGCTGCGCTGGCTGCTCGACCGCTCGATCGCCCTGGTCCGCGCCGATCTCGGGGGCCACGGCTGGCTGGTGCCCGGTCCGGAGCTGCCCCGCGAGCGGGGCCCCGCCTGGCGGCATCTCTACGTGTACGCGTACCTGGCCCTGGCCGACGTCGTCACGGGGTACCACCGCGACCACGGTGTCGCCGACGCGGTGTCGTGGACGACCCTCGCGGACCTGGGCCGCAACCTCGCGATCGACCGGCGGATGCGCCGCGAGGGCTGGCCGGTCATGCAGAGCTGGCTGACGCTGCACGCGCGCGGCGCCATCTACGAGCTGGGCCGGCTGCAGTACCACCGCGGCGGCACCACCATCGACCTGCACATCCCCGAGTCGGGGCCGATGACCCCGGAGGCGGTCGCGGCGTCGCTCGACGAGGCCCGCTCGTTCTTCCCGCGCCACTTTCCCGACGAGCGCTACGCGACGTTCTCCTGCGGCTCGTGGCTGCTCGACCCGCAGCTGCTGGAGTACCTGCCGGGCGACTCCAACATCGTCCGGTTCCAGCGGAGGTTCGAGCTGGAGCCCTACGAGGAGCCGGAAGGGCTGGACGCCGACGTCGAGGTGCTGCGGTTCGTGTTCCGCACCCTGACCACGCCGCTCGACCGGCTGCCGCGCCGCACCGCGCTCCAGCGCGCGATCGTCGACCACCTGAAGGCCGGCCGCCACTGGCAGGTCCGCCGCGGCCGCTTCCCGATCTAGCCACACCCCTGGCGCCTGTCTCACCGGCGACGGCCTTCGCGGCCGGCCGGGAAAGGCTCCACGGCGCCCGTCCGCGTCCATCCTGGAAAGTACTTGACGATATGGAAAGGAGAAAGTACTTTCCAACTAGGAAAGAGAAAGGGAACTGGCCATGGACATCACCCCCGAAGAGGCCGAGCGGACGCTGGCGCAGGTCCACGAGACGCAGCGCAGGGTCCTGCGCGCCGCACCGCCGATGTTCCCCGCCTGGTATCCGGTGGCGGTCTGGGTCTTCGTCACCGGGATACAGTTCGTCACCGAGATCCCGCCCGCCTGGTGGCTCTGGATCGCCGTGACGGCCCTGTCGGCCGGCCTCGCCGTCGCCGTCCTCAAGTTCGTGAGAGACGTCAGGAACGCGAGCCTGCGCCCTCATCCCTCCGTGATGGACCCGTGGGCGTGGGTCGGCTTCACCGGCTGGCTGGTCGCCACCGGTCTGGTGGCCCTCCCGCTGGAGTTGTGGCTCAAGGAGCTGGACGTCGCCTACCCGCGTACCCTCATGGGTGTGATCATGACTGTGATCGTGGCGATCACATCGCCTCTGCTGGCCCGGTGGATGTCCGGGCGGACCGCCCGCAGGGCGGAGGCGGCGAATCGATGACGCCGCGACTCGACCCGGCGATCCACGCGCCGACGCGGCTGCAGATCGTCTCGCTGCTGGCCGCCGCCGATGAGGCCGAGTTCGCCTTCGTCCGCGACAACCTGGGCATCAGCGACTCGGTGCTGTCCAAGCACGCGAGCGCGCTGGAGGCGGCCGGCTACGTGAAAATCCGCAAGGGACACGTCGGCAAGCGCCCCAGGACATGGTTCAGCCTCACCCGCGAGGGGCGCGCGGCCTACACCGGCCACGTCGCCGCCCTCCAGGCCATCGTCGCCCAGTCCGGCCTCTCGATCCTCCCCACCTGAAGGCGAGGGGCCGGGGCGTCCAGATGGGTGCTTCGCGCGAACCGGTGAGGGGTCAGGTGCGGGGAGTCGCCGATTCCCCGCCGGGGGCGGCCGGGACGGGGATCGCCTGGTGCGACACTAGATTTGCATCATTCATTGTCTTGGATAGTTCGTGTTTATGGCGTTAGGTTGGGCGCCATGACCGCACCCAAGACTTCGGCCACCGCCGAGGAGCTGCGCGGGGCAGGCCTGCGGGTGACGGCCGCCCGCGTGGCGTTGCTCGACACCGTGCGGGACGGTAACCACCTCGACGTCGAGGCGATCGCCTCCGGGGTGCGCGATCGCGTGGGCCACGTCTCCCTTCAGGCCGTGTACGAGGCCCTCCAGGCGCTCACCACGGCCGGGCTCGTCCGCCGCATCGAACCGGCCGGCAGCCCGGCCCGGTTCGAGGGACGCGTCGGGGACAACCACCACCATGTCGTGTGCCGGTCGTGCGGTGTCGTCGCCGACGTCGACTGCGTGGTCGGCGAGGCGCCCTGCCTGACCGCGTCCGACGACCACGGCTTCTCGATCGACGAGGCCGAGGTCATCTTCTGGGGCCTGTGCCCCGGCTGTTCCACCACTCGCAGTTCTTGAGCGATCCCCTAACACAGAAGATCCAGAAGGATTTCCATGTCTGAGAACCATGATGCAATCGTCACCGACGCGAAGGCGGAGGGCGAGGGCGGCTGTCCCGTCGCGCACGAGCGCGCCCCGCACCCGACTCAGGGCGGCGGAAACCGCCAGTGGTGGTCGGAGCGGCTCAACCTGAAAATCCTCGCCAAGAACCCCGCCGTGGCCAACCCCCTCGGCGAGGGGTTCGACTACGCCGAGGCGTTCAAGACCCTCGACCTCGCGGCCGTGAAGCGGGACATCGCCGAGGTGCTGACGACCTCGCAGGACTGGTGGCCGGCCGACTACGGCCACTACGGCCCGTTCATCATCCGGATGGCGTGGCACAGCGCGGGCACGTACCGGATCAGCGACGGCCGCGGCGGCGCGGGGGCCGGCCAGCAGCGCTTCGCCCCCCTCAACAGCTGGCCGGACAACGCGAACCTCGACAAGGCCCGCCGCCTGCTGTGGCCGGTCAAGAAGAAGTACGGCCAGAAGCTCTCGTGGGCCGACCTCCTGATCCTCGCCGGCAACGTCGCTTTGGAGTCGATGGGCTTCGAGACCTTCGGCTACGCCGGCGGCCGTGAGGACGTCTGGGAGCCCGAGGAGGACGTGTACTGGGGCCCCGAGACCACCTGGCTCGACGACAAGCGCTACACCGGCGACCGGGAGCTCGAGAGCCCGCTCGGCGCGGTCCAGATGGGTCTCATCTACGTCAACCCTGAGGGCCCGAACGGCAACCCGGACCCGCTCGCCTCGGCCCGCGACATCCGCGAGACGTTCCGCCGGATGGCGATGAACGACGAGGAGACGGTCGCCCTGATCGCGGGCGGTCACACCTTCGGCAAGACCCACGGCGCGGGCCCGGCCGACCACGTCGGCGACGACCCCGAGGCCGCCTCGATCGAGGAGCAGGGCCTCGGCTGGAACAACACCTACGGCACCGGCAAGGGCGGCGACACGATCACCAGCGGTCTCGAGGGTGCGTGGACGAACACCCCGGTGACGTGGGACAACAGCTTCTTCGAGATCCTGTACGGCTACGAGTGGGAGCTGAGCAAGAGCCCCGCGGGCGCCCACCAGTGGAAGCCGAAGGACGGCGCCGGCGCCGGGACCGTCCCCGACGCCCACGACCCGTCGAGGACCCACGCCCCGACGATGCTGACGACCGACCTCGCGCTCCGAGTGGACGCGGTCTACAACCAGATCTCGCGACGCTTCCTCGAGAACCCCGCCGAGTTCGCGGACGCCTTCGCCCGGGCGTGGTTCAAGCTGACCCACCGCGACATGGGCCCGGTCGTACGCTACCTCGGCCCGGAGGTCCCGGCCGAGACGCTGCTGTGGCAGGACCCCCTCCCTGCGGTGACGTACGAGCCCGTCGACGCCGAGGACGTCACCTTCCTCAAGGGGCGCGTCCTCGCCTCGGGCCTGTCGGTGTCCCAGCTCGTGTCCACCGCGTGGGCGTCGGCCTCCTCCTTCCGCGGCAGCGACAAGCGCGGCGGCGCCAACGGCGCGCGCGTCCGCCTTGAGCCGCAGAGCGGCTGGGAGGTCAACGACCCCGACCAGCTGGCCACGGTGCTGCGCACCCTGGAGGAGATCCAGGTGGCCTTCAACGCCGCCAGGAGCGGCGGCAAGCAGGTCTCGCTCGCCGACCTGATCGTGCTCGCCGGTGGCGCGGCCGTCGAGAAGGCCGCCAAGGACGCCGGCTTCGACGTCGAGGTCCCCTTCACGCCCGGCCGCGTGGACGCGTCGCAGGAGCAGACCGACGTGGAGTCGTTCGCCGCGCTCGAGCCGGTCGCCGACGGGTTCCGCAACTACCTCGGGAAGGGCAACCGGCTGCCGGCCGAGTACCTGCTGATCGACCGGGCGAACCTGCTGACCCTGAGCGCCCCCGAGCTGACGGTCCTCGTCGGCGGCCTTCGCGTCCTGGGCGCGAACCACCGGCAGTCGCCGCTCGGCGTCCTCACCGCGACCCCCGGGGTTTTGACCAACGACTTCTTCGTCAACCTGCTCGACCTGGGCACGAGGTGGAAGGAGACGTCCGAGGACGCGGAGACGTTCGAGGGCCGCGATCTCGCCACGGGCGAGGTCAGGTGGACCGGCAGCCGCGCCGACCTCGTCTTCGGGTCGAACTCCGAGCTGCGCGCGCTCGCGGAGGTCTACGCGAGTGACGACGCGAGGGAGAAGTTCGTGAACGACTTCGTCGCGGCGTGGGTCAAGGTGATGAACCTCGATCGGTTCGACCTGGTCTGATCGTGGCGTCCGGGCCGGCCACGCGAGGCCGGCCCGGCCGTTCCCGGTCCGGAGGATCCCGGCGTCGTCCGCCTCCGGCGCGGCGCCGGGGCGGGACATGCCCGGCGAGCGGACGCCGGTGTCCCACGTCGTCGTTTCCCACGTCGTCGTTTTTCAGGATCAGGGCGGCGCGGTGTCGTCGAGGGCACTGAGGCGCGCCGCGAGCTCGTCCGCGGCCGGCATTCCCAGCTCCCGATAGATCCGATGGGCGCTCGCCAGCAGCCCCCGCGCGTCGGGGGAGCCCGCCCGCTCGGCCGCGGACGCGAGCGCGACGAGCGTACGCGCCCGCAGGGCCGGCACCTGGTTGTCGGTCCAGTACCGCAGGGAACGGCGCAGGCGGTCGGTGGCCCCTTCGGCGTCACGGCCGAGTTCCACCTCGCCGAGGCTCAGCTCGGTGAGGGCCAGCCCCCAGCTGTGCCCCCGCTCGCGAAACAGCGCCGCCGCGCCGCCCAGCACCCGTTCGGCCTCGGCCCGCCTGTGCGGCTCGCACGAGAGTGTCTCGCCGAGCACCCGCAGGCTCTGGGCGGTGCCGATCACATCACCGATCTGGTCGAAGAGCGTGACGGACCGCCGGGCCGCCCGCTGCGCCTCCTGGACCCGCCCCTGGGCCAGAAACGCCCCGGCGATGCCTCGCGAGCTGCAGGCCTGGGCGAACCGGTCACCGCACGATCGAGCGATGAGCGACGCCGCGCGAAGGGCGTCGACGGCCTCGGCGCCGTCACCGCGCTGCCGCAGCACGAACCCGAGGTTGGAGAGGGCGACGGCCTCGGCGGACCGCTGCCCGGTGAGCCGCAGCTCCCGTATCGCGGCGCGTATCTCCGCCTCGGCCTCGTCGAGCCGGCCGATCAGCCCCAGGGTGAAACCGATGTACCGGCGGGTCAGCGCGGCCCCGGAGGGATCGCCGACCCTTTCGGCCAGCACGCGCGCGGCGTGCAGCATGGACAGGCCCTCGTCCATGTCGTCGAGCTCGACCAGGCAGTTGCCGAGCCCCCGGAGCATCGCCGCCTCGCCGAGGCGGTCGCCGGCCTGCCGGCAGGCGGCCAGCGCCGTCTCCAGGATTCGCCGCAGGTCGTCGTAGTACCCCTGGAAGTCGTAGAAGTCGGCGCCGCAGCCGGCCAGGCCGCGCGCCGTGGCCGCCAGGCCCGTCTCGGCGCACGCCCGGACCAGCACCGCGATGCTCTCCCGTTCGGCCTCGAACCATTCGATGGGCCGCTGGGCGGCGACGGCGGCCGCGCGCGGGTCGGCGACGGCCGCCGGAGCGCTCCTGCCGTCGAGGTAGAACCGGTCGCTGTGCAGGCGGTCCTGGGCCTGCCGGGCGAGGGCCAGCCAGCCGCCGGCGGTCCTGGCCAGCGCGGCGACCCATTCGGACCGGTCGATCTCGGCCTCCCGGCGCTCGCGCGCGTACAACTGGGTGACCGCGTGGAACCGGTAGCGCGACTGGCCCGCCCGGTCGGGGCCGAGGTCGTCCAGCAGCCGGGCGTCGAGCAGCTCCTCCAGCGCGGTGGCCCCCGCGGCCGGCCCGGCGTCCAGCAACGCGGCCACCGGCCACTCCGGAAACGAGGGGACGTCCAGGCCGCCGAGCAGCGCGAACACCCGGGCGGTGGCCGGGGTGAGCCCCCGGTAGGCGAGCTGCAGTCCAGGACGCACCGCGAGGTCACCGTGCCGCAGCTCGTCGAGCCGATGGCGCTCGTCGGTCAGCCGTTCCGTGAGCGCGCCGACCGCCCAGTGCGGCCGCGCGGCCAGCCGGGCCGCGACGATCCGGACCGCCAGCGGCAGTCCGCCGCACACCGTGACCAGTTCGATGGCGGCCGCGGGCTCGGCGCGCACCCGTTCCGCGCCGGCCACCCGGGCGAGCAGGTCGACGGCCGCCGTGTCGGGCAGCGGGCGCAGGTCGATGGCCGTCACCCCGGGGAGCCCGGTCAGCGGCAGACGGCTTGTCACGATCATCGCGACGCCCTCGACGGGCAGCAGCGGTTCCACCTGACGGTATCCGCCGGCGTCGTCGAGGACGATGAGCACCCGCCGTCCCGCCAGCCGGATCCGGAGCAGGCTCGCCCGGGCGTCCACTCCGGCGGGCAGGGCCGATCCGTCCACACCGAGCATCCGCAGCAGCTGGGCCAGCGTCTCGGCCGGATCGGCGGGGTCGCCGGTGGCGCCGCGCAGCCTCGCGTACAGCTGCCCGTCGGGAAACAGCGGCGCGAGCCGGTGGCCGGCGTGTATCGCCAGTGCCGTCTTGCCGACGCCCGGCGGACCGGAGGCCACCACCAGCCTCGCGCCGCCGACGGCCGGGTCGAGCACCTTGTGGGCCAGGGCGAGTTCCTCGCAGCGGCCGACGAAGTCGGGGAGATCGGCGGGCAGCTGCCAGGGCGGATCGACGGCGCGGACGCTTTCGCCCGGCGGGATGTTCCCGCCGGACCGTCCGGCGCGGTTGGCCCAGAAGAGCGCGTGCCCGGCGCCGGTGAACTCCGCCCGCTCGTCTCCGGTCAGCTCCAGCGCCGTCGCGAGCCGCTCGACCGTCTGCGGCCGGGGGCTGCGCCCGGGGCCGCGTTCCATCTCGCGGATCGAGCGGGAGCTGAGGCCGGACCGCTCGGCGAGCGTCTCCTGGGTGAGCTGACGGTGTAGCCGATGACGACGGAGCAGCGTTCCGAACACGTTTCCCAAGAGCGGCCCCCCTTGATCCCCTCGGCAGGGTACCGGACGTCCGGTCCAACGTCCGGTGCAAGATCCTGGTCGGTTGGTCAACTCCAGGTTTCGATGGGTTCGTCGGCCCGCATCCGGCGGCCGGCACGGAGGAGGACGCCATGACCCGCACACTCACCGCCCTCGCCGACCGCATGGTCGACGGCCTCGTTCCCAAGGCGACCGCGCACGCCGCCGCGGCCTGCTACAGCGTCTCCTGCTACTGCAGGGGCATAGAGCTGTACAAGAAGACCTGCTGTGACTTCGAGGCCTGCGGCCCCTGCAGGTACCACAGCCGTGCGTGCTGAATGACGTATCTGGTACCGGCGTGTCAGGGCCTGCTCGTGGTGGTTTTCCTCGCCTCCGCGGCGAGCAAACTGCGTGGCGGGCGGGCCCTGCGCGCCTTCGCGACCTCCCTGGCCTCGATGCTCCCGATCCGCGGCGAACGTGCCCTGCCAGTGGCGGTCGCGGTCGCCGCGGCGGAGGCGGTCGTGGTGCTGCTGCTGGTGGTCCCGCCCACCCGGGACGCCGGCTTCGCCGCGGCCACCGCGCTGCTCGTCGTCCTCACCTCGGGGGTGGCGGTGGTGCTCGCCCGGGGCGGCGCGCAACCGTGCCGCTGCTTCGGCGCCTCGTCCACCCCGCTGTCGGGCCGGCACCTGGTCCGCAACCTCCTGCTCACCGCCGTCGCGCTGGCCGGGCTCGTCGGGCCGGACGACCGGCACCCGTCGCCGTGGTCCATCGCCGTCCTGCTCGCGGGAGGCCTCGCAGGCCTGCTGGTCACCGTGCTGGACGACCTCGTCGCGCTCTTCGCACCCACCCCCACCTCCCTGAGGAGACCTGATGGCGTACGTAGCCGCGGCCGCGGTCCTGCTCGGACTGCTGGTCGTGACCAACCTGATCCTGACCGTCGGCGTCGTACGCCGGCTCCGTGAGCACACCGCCGAACTGGCGGCCCTGCGCGGCGGCGGCTCCGGCGGCCTCGACGTCGACGTCGCGATGCCCGCGGGAACGCCGGTGGGCGGATTCGACGCCACCAGCGTGGCGGATCTGCCGGTCAGCCTCGCGACGCTCGGTGAGCGCCCGCTGGTCGGCTTCTTCTCCCCGAACTGCCAGCCGTGCAAGGAGAAGCTGCCCTCCTTCGTCGAGTACGCCGCGACCCGGCCCCAAGGACGCGACGCCGTGCTGGCCGTGACCATTGGCACCCGTGAGGAGACCGCGGCGCTGGCCGAGCTTCTGGGGCCGGTGGCCACCGTCGTGGTGGAATCCGACCAGGGCCCGGTGCAGCGGGCGTTCGGGGTGAGCGGCTTCCCCGCGTTCGTCCTCGTCGAGGAGGGCGTGGTGTCCGCGTCCGGCTTCGACCTCGCTCCCGTCGTCGACCGCGATGCCGTGGCCCTCCCGGCCGCCGGCTGACCCGCCGCGCCGATGTCGCTCCGCGCCGCCGGGCGCGCCCTCACGCTGGCCCGGCACGCCGCCCCGGCGCAGATCGCCGTCTATCTGGCGGTGACGCTGCTGGGCGGGCTCGCGCCGCCCTCGGTCGCCTGGCTGACCAAAATCGTGATCGACCGGCTGGCGGCCGGGCCGGTACGGTGGTCCGGCCTGCTGGGACCGGCCGTCGCGCTCGGTGCCGTCGGGGTGGCCGCCGCGCTGACACCGCACGCCACCCGCTACCTGCGGGCCGAGAGCGAGCGGCGGGTGTACCTGCTCGCCACCTCGCGCCTGTACGCCTCGGTGGACCGCTTCGTGGGATTGCGCCGCTTCGAGGACCCTGTCTTCCTGGACCGCCTCCAGGTCGCCCGGTCCAGCGGGGTCAACAGCCCGGGAATGGTGGTGGACGGCGGGCTGGGGGTCGTCCAGGCGGCGCTCACGATCACCGCCTTCGCCGGCTCCCTCCTCCTGCTCGGGCCCTGGGTGGCGGTGGCGGTCCTGCTCGCCGCCGTACCGGCCCTGCTGGCCGAGCTGGCGCTGAGCAGGCGCCGGGCGGCGATGATGGTCGAGACCGGGCAGGCCGAGCGGCGGGAGCTGTTCTACTCCGGCCTGCTGACCAGCCCGCAGGCGGCCAAGGAACTGCGCCTGTTCGGCGCCGGACCATACCTGTGGCAGCGCATGGCCACGGAGATCCGCACGATCCAGGGCGCGCACCGCCGGATCGACCGGCGGGAGCTGAGGATCCAGGGCGGGCTGGCGGTGCTCGGCGCCGCGGTGGCGGCCGGTCTGCTGCTGTGGACGGTACGCGCCGCGGCCGAGGGCACCCTCACCGTCGGTGACGTGGTGCTCGTCGTCGCCGCGACCGGCTCGGTGCAGGGCGCCCTCGCCGCCCTGGTGACCGAGGTCGTGTCCGTGCACCAGGCGCTGCTGCTCTTCGGCCACTACCTGGCCGTCGTCGACGCCGGGCCGGAGCTGCCCGTCCGCGACAGGCCCCTGCCGGTGACGTCCCTGCGAGAGGGGATCGAGCTGCGCGACGTGTGGTTCCGTTACGCCGATGACCAGCCGTGGGTGTTGCGCGGGGTGAACCTGACGCTCCCCGCGGGGCGCTCGACCGCCCTGGTCGGGCTCAACGGGGCCGGGAAGAGCACGCTGGTGAAGCTGCTGTGCCGGCTCTACGACCCGACGCGCGGGGCGGTGCTCTGGGACGGCGTCGACCTGCGCGACCTCGACCCCGCGGAGCTGAGACGCCGGATTCGTGCCGTCTTCCAGGACGCGACCTGCTACGACCTCACGGCGCGAGAGAACATCGCCATCGGCGACCTGACCGCCCTGCGAGACGACGGCCGGATCGAGGGCGCGGCGGATCGCGCCGGTGTGCACGACGTCCTGGCCGCCCTCCCGCGCGGGTACGAGACGCTGCTGACCCGGATCTTCTTCTCCGAGGCCGACCGCGCCGACCCCGACACCGGGGTCGTCCTCTCCGGCGGGCAGTGGCAGCGGCTGTCGATAGCCCGGGGCCTCGTCCTCGACCGGCCCGACCTGCTCGTCCTCGACGAGCCGAGCTCCGCCCTGGACGCCGAGGCCGAGCACGAGGTGCACGCCCGGCTCCGCGAGCACCGGCGCGGGCTGGCGAGCGTGCTGGTCTCCCACCGGCTGGGCGTCGTGCGCGAAGCCGATCTGATCGTCGTGCTGTCCGGCGGGCGGATCGCCGAACGGGGCACGCACGACGAGCTGCTGGCGGGCGGCGGCGCGTACGCCAGGCTCTTCGAGCTGCAGGCGGCCGGTTACCGCTCCTCGGCGCCGGAGGGGGTCGGGTGAGCGCCGTTCTGACCGGCGCCGGCGTGGCGCTGGGGCTCACGCTCGCCGTCGTGGCCGTGACCATGGCGGCCGTCCTGCTCCGCGGGCACCTCGTGGTGCTGTCGGTCAGCGGGCTGAGCATGGCGCCGGCGCTACGCCCCGGCGACCGGGTGCTGGTCCGCCGGACGCCGGGGGAGCGGCTGCGCAACGGTGACATCGCGGTCGTCGAGGAGACGGGCCCCTGCCGGCCGGGCGATCCGACCGGGGCCCGGGGCTCCCGGTGGGTGGTCAAGCGGGTCGCCGCGGTGCCGGGCGATCCGGAGCCCGCCTGCCTGCCCTCCTGGGCCCGGTGGCCCGCCGGTGTCGTCCCGCCCCGGCATGTCGTGCTCCTCGGCGACAACCCCGAGGCGAGCAGGGACTCCCGGCACTTCGGTGCCGTCCGGACGGATCAGGTGCTCGGCGTGATCCTGCTCCGGCTCGGCGGAAGGGCCACGGCCGGATCCGAGACGCGCCACTCCTGAACTCGGCCGGCCGATCTCGGGGGCCTGGCCGGGTGACGGATCGGGGAACGCCCGCTCCGGCCTGTCCGGTGAGCGGGCGTTCCCCTTTCGTCTCCGGTCTCGCTTCCGGGAGCGGTGTGGTGTGTGGCGGTCACCCTCCGATCCCGCCGGGCGTGGCCGCCCGGTTCCGCAGCAGCACGTTGCCCGAGATCCTGGACTCGCACAGCCTCTCCGCCTCCGGGGCCCCGGCCACGACGGTGAAGCCGGTCGGCGCCAGCCGCAGCTCCATCACCGCCGCCCGCTCGGCGACGGGCAGCCCGGCGTAGCGCGCCAGCAGCTCCTCGTCGTCGAACAGGTCGGCGTCCGACAGGAACACCGGAGAGGCGGGGTGGCGGCGGCCCAGATCCAGGATCTTGCCGCCGCCGTCCCAGTTGACGCCGTTCAGCGCGACCCAGCCGATCCCGTCGATGTCCTCGAACAGGCGGGCCGCGTCGCCGAAGCGGTGGGTGCGCATGACCGGGTGCAGGTAGGCGTCGGCGTCCAGCACGTCCTGGTCGCGCGGGTCGGCCCCGGGCGACGTGCCCGTGCCGTAGCGGCCCGCGGAGCGGCCGAACCCCAGCCGGTGCACCACCGACAGGCCCTCCTCGCCGGTGTCGCCGCCCGACAGCAGCCGCACCAGCTCGCGGTCGATCAGCCGCTGGTGCTCGCCGAAGCTGTGGAACAGCCACAGGTACATCAGCCCGCCGGGCGACAGCCGCTCGGCCAGCCAGGCCAGGCCCGCGCGAGGGTCGTCGAGACAGTGCAGCACCCCGGTCATCACGATCAGGTCGTAGGGCCCCTCGAAGCCGTCCCCGCCGATGGCGCCGCGCACCAGCTCCACGTTGGCCAGCCCGTTGCGCTCGCGCAGCTCCTCGGCCACGTCGAGCGACGACTGCGACAGGTCCATGCCGGTGAAGTGCGCCTTGGGATACTGCGAGGCGAGCCCGAGAAGCTGGTGCCCGGTGCCGCACCCGGCGTCCAGCACCCGCTTGCCCGCCAGGGTCTTGTCCCTGGCGACCATGCCGATGCCGAGCGCCAGGTCCAGGATCAGGTCGTCGCCGACGGTCAGCGACGGGCACGGGTAGCGTTCGTACAGCTCCCTGACCTGCTCGACGGCGCTCATGGGGCGTCGATCTCCTCGTACGGGATCTCCTTGACCCGGCGCGCGAAGACCCAGTGGTGACCCTCCAGGTCCTCGCTGGTGTAGTTGCGGTCGCCGTAGAAGCGCGTGTCCGGCTTGTCGCGGATCACCGCTCCGGCCGCCTTCGCGCGCTTGTAGTGCTCGTCCACGTCGTCCACGAAAACGTACAGGCTCTGGCGCAGCTCACCCTCGCCCTGCGGCTCGTGCTTGCGGCCGTCGCCCGTCCCGGCGAGCTGCACGACACCCTCGCCGAACGACAGCTCGGCGTGGACGACGGAGCCGTCGTCGTCGTTCAGCACCTTGCGCTTTTCGAATCCGTACGCCTCGATGAGCCATTCGATGGCTTTCTCGACGTCGGAGTAGAAGATGACGGGGGTGATTCTCGGCATTCCGTCGGGTGGGGTGAGCAATTTCTTCATCTCCCTCGATCGGTGACCATGGAAACGTACGGGAACGCTACCCCGCATCCCGCCGGCGAGACGTCCCGGCGTTCACGGGTTCGATGATCTGCTCGGAGATTCCGTACTCGGACCTCAGGTGTTCGGCAGGCGCAGGCCGCCGTCCAGGCGGACGACCGCCGCGTTGAGATAGCCCAGCTCGCACACGGCGCGGACCGCCCGCGCGAACTCCTCGGGCGTTCCCAGCCGGGGCGGGAAGACGATCTGACGTACCAGCGGGCGCTGGAACTCCGGCGGGATCGCCGCGAACAGCGGGGTGTCGAACAGGCCCGGTGACAGCGCGCACACCCGCACGCCGACCGAGGCGAGGTCGCGGGCGGCCGGCAGGGTCAGCGCCGCGACCGCGCCCTTGGAGGCGGCGTAGGCGACCTGGCCCGCCTGACCGTCCTCGGCGGCGGCCGAGGAGGTGTTGACGACCACGCCCCGCTCGCCGTCCTCCAGCGGCTCGGTCGCGGCCATCGCGGCGGCGGCCAGGCGCATCACGTTGAAGGTGCCGACCACGTTGACCGCCAGCGCCCGTTCGAAGGTCTCCAGGTCGTGCGGCCTGCCGTCGAGGCCGACCGTACGGGCGGCGGGCGCGACTCCCGCGCAGCTCACCGCCACGCGCAGCGGCCCCGCGACCCCGGCGGCCACCTGTACGGCGCGCTCGACCGACCGCGCGTCGGTCACGTCGGTCTCCACGAACGTGCCGCCCACCTCGTCGGCCACCGGGCCTCCCGTACCGGTGTCCAGGTCGGCCACGACCACGTGCGCGCCGGCCTTGGCGAGCTCGCGCGCGGTGGCGGCGCCCAGCCCTCCGCCGGCCCCCGAGACCAGCGCCGTCACACCCTGCAGCTCCATATCCGTTTCGCCGCCTTTTCGCAATAGAGGGTAAATGCTCTCGCTTATCAAGACATATCCTGACGCAAAATTCTGCATTCACGCTGCACCCCCACAGACGTGAGGACACCATTCACATGACGATTTCCAAGAGCGCGGACAATGTGCACGACCTGATCGCCCGGCGGCGGCGCGAGCGAGATCGCATCCCGCGACACGCCGTGCCCGATTCGGGGGTGCCGGTCTCCTCCACCCAGGAGCGCATCTGGTTCGGCGAGATGTTCAATCCGGGTTTCGGGTTCTACCACGTGCCGGCCACGCTGCGGCTGCGCGGCCCCCTTGACGCCGGAGCCCTCGACCGGGCGCTGTGCGAGGTGATCAGGCGGCACGAGATCCTGCGCTCCACCGTCGAGGAGGTCGACGGCATGCCCGTGCAGCGCGTCGGCGACGCGCCCGCGAGCGTGCTGCGCTCCGTCGACCTGGGCGACGAACCCGACGCCGAGGCCGAGGCCGCGCGGATGGCCGCCGACGACATCCTGGCCCCGTTCGACCTGCGCCACGGGCCGCTCTGGCGGGCACTGCTGCTCCGGCTGGGGCCCGACGACCACGTGCTCGTGCTGACCTTCCACCACATCGTTTTCGACGACCCGTCCTTCGGCATCGTCGGGCGCGAGGTCGAGGCCCTCTACACCGAGGCCGGCGGCGAGGCCGGTGACGGGCGGGCGGGCCTGCCGGACCTGGACCTGCAGTACACCGACTTCTCCGTGTGGCAGCGCGAGCGGCTGCGCACCGAGGATGTGCGCTCGCGCCTGGTCGACTACTGGCGGCGGACCCTGGACGGCGTCCCCCGCCTGCTCGACCTGCCCTCCGACCGGCCCCGGCCGCCGCACCGGCGCCGCGCGGGCCGCTTCCACCGCTCCCGGCTGTCCGGCGACGTCGTCGCCGCCGTGCGCGCGGTGGCGCGTGACGAGGGCACCACCCCGTTCACCGTGCTGCTGGCCGCCTACGGCGTGCTGCTGTCGCGCTACGCGGGCCAGGCCGACATCGTCACCGCCGTACCCGCCGCCGGGCGCATCCGGCCCGAGCTCGAAGCGCTCGTCGGGTGCTTCATCAACATCATCTGCCTCCGTCTCGACCTGCGCGGGGAGCCCACCTTCCGCGAGCTGCTGCGCCGCGTGCGCCACGCCTCCGTCGAGGGACACGACCACGAGGAGATGCCCTTCGAGGAGCTGGTGCGCGAGCTGCACCCGCAGCGGCCCCAGAGCCACACGCCGCTGTTCCAGGCCGGGCTCGGGGTGCGCGACAACGACGGGGTCTTCCTGAACCTGCCGGGCGTGCGGGCCTCGGAGTTCGTTCCCGACGTCGAGGTCTCGCACTTCGACCTGATGGTGGACTTCAGCGTCGACGGCGACGGCATGGCGGGCCTTTGGGGCTACAACGACGACCTGTTCGACCCCGCCACCGTCGAGGTCCTCGCCGAGCAGTTCGCGCTCCTGGTCGCCGAGGCCTGCGTCCACCCGGACCGGCCGGTCGGCGACCTCTCCCTGCCCCCCGCCCCCGGGCTCCCGGAGGCCGGGACCGGCGGCGCCGAGGGACCGGCCGCCGTCCTGGCCGAGCGGGTCCGGCTCGCCCCCGGCTCGCCCGCCGTCACCGCCCACCCGGGCACGTCCTCTCCGGGCACGTCTTCCGCGAGCGCCTCCTCCGCCGTCACGCTGACGTACGCCGAGCTCGACGCGCGCGCCGAGTCCCTCGTGCCCGCCGTGCGCAGGGGAGCCGAGGCCCCGGCCGCCGACAGCCCCGACCCCGCCGTCTGGCGCTACGCCCACCTCAAGGCGGACGTCCTCGACGGCCGTACGACGAGCGCGGGCGCCGCGCCGATCGCCGACCTGGCCTCGCGGATCGGCCTGGGCGTCGCCGACACCGTGCTCACCTTCGCCCCGCCCGCGTCCGGCGCGTTCGCCGACGCCATGCTGCTGGCCCTCCTGCACGGCGCGCACCTGGTGACCGCGCCCCCGGAGGCCGCCCGCGACGCCGGACGGCTGAGGGCCCTGGTCGCGGACGCCACCGTCGTGCACGCCCCGCCCGCCGCGTGGCGGTTGCTGCTCCGGGACGGCCTGCCCGCCGACCGCCCGTTCACCGCGCTCTGCGACGCGGCCGCCACCCCGCCCGGCCTCGCGCGGGAACTGGCCGCCGCGATCCCCACCTGGACCCTGTACGGGGAGCGCTGGGCCGCGGCCCACCGGGTCGACCCGCTCGCCGAACCCCGCAGGGGCGTCCCCGTCGGAGAACCCCTGGCCGGTAGGTCGATCGAGGTCGCCGACCGGGCCGGGCGCCCAGGCGCCACCGGCGTGCCCGGGGAGATCCACGTCGGGCACGCCGCCACCGGCGACCGCGGCCGTACCCTCCCCGACGGCTCGGTGGAGCTGCTCGGCCGCTTCGACCGGATGTTCACCGTCGGCGGGTTCCGCGTGGACACCGACGAGCTGGCCCGCTCCCTGGCCGGCCGCCCCGGCGTGACCGAGGCCGCCGTGGACGTGCGCCACGACCGGCTCGCCGCGTACGTGGTGGGGGAGGGGATCGACCTCAAGGAGCTCACCGCCCACCTGCCCGAGTACCAGGTACCCGGCTCCGTCACCGTCCTCGACTCCCTGCCCAGGACCGTCGAGGGCCACCTCGCCCACGAGGAGCTGCCCAGCCCGGAAGCCCCCGGCGACGAGGGCGGGCACGTGCCGATCGAGGGCGGCACCGAGGAGGCCGTCGCCGGGATCTGGCGCGAGCTGCTCGGCGTGGAGGAGATCGGGGCCTCCGACGGCTTCCTCGACCTCGGCGGACACTCGCTCACCCTGGCCCGGCTGAGCCTGCGCTACGAGGTGGCGTTCGGCGTCGAGGTGGAACTGCCCGACCTGCTGCGTCACGCGACCGTTCGCGAACAGGCGGTGCTCATCGACGAGCGCCGCGCGCAAGCCGGCCTCACAGGAGAGGAGGCGGCGTCATGACCTCGCTGGCCGCCACGCCGTCACCGGGCATGATCGAGGGACCGCCGAGGACGCGGCTGGAGTCGCTGACCGGGCTGCGGTGGTTCGCCGCGTTCGGCGTGTTCTTCAGCCACGTCGCGATCCTGCTGCCCCTGCCCTACCTCAACGAGCTGTTCGTCCTCGGCACCGCCGGGGTGACGTTCTTCTTCGTGCTGTCCGGCTACGTTCTCACCTGGACGTTCTTCGACAGGGACACCGCGCCGAAGTTCTACTGGCGCCGCTTCGCCAGGATCTGGCCGTCACTGCTCATCACCACCGTCGCGGCGGTCGCGCTGCTCGTCGGCGGCCAGCTCTGGCCCACCGAGGGCGGCACGTCGCTGGTGTGGTGGACGGTCGCGACGCTGCTCATGGTGCAGGCGTGGTTCCCGTCGTCGTTCCAGAGCGACACCGTGCCGCACACCGTCTCCTGGTCGCTGTCGTGCGAGGCGTTCTTCTACGCGGTCTTCCCGTTCGTGGTGCGCCCGATCGTGCGGCGCACGCTGCGCCAGATGGTGATGATCGCCGCCGTGCTCATCGCGATCAGCATCGGCACGCGCGTGTGGCTCTGGCTGGCCAACCCGCAGCTCACCGCGGAGAACTGGTTCACCTCCGACCTGTACTACTTCGCCACCCACTCGCCGATCGCCAGGGTCAGCGAGTTCGTGCTGGGCATCGTGATCGCCGCCGCCGTGCGCCAGGGCTGGCGCAGCCCGGTCGGGCTGCGCGCGGCGACCGCGGTCACGGTCGGCTACTTCGCGCTGCTGTGGGCGTGGTCCTGGTCGGGCATGTGGCAAACCGCGCTGGCCGAGGCCGCCAACCGGGGCAGCATCGTGGTGTTCGCGCTGCTCATCGCGGCGGCGGCGACCAACGACCTGGCCGGCCGGCGCAGCCTGCTGAGCTCCCGCCCCCTGGTGGCGCTCGGCCAGTGGTCCTACGCCTTCTACCTGATCCACTTCCTGGTGCTCTTCCCCATCGCCAAGCACGCGTTCGGGCGGCAGTCGCTCTACGACTTCCCGCAGCCCACCTGGGCGCACCTGCCGTACGCGCTGGCCGGCCTGGTCGTCAGCGTGCTGCTGTCGTGGGGGCTGTACCGGCTGTACGAGTATCCGATCGAGAAGAGGCTGCGGGCCCTGCTGCGCCGCGAGCCCAAGGCCGTCACCCCGGCACCGGGGGCGGAACCCTCCCTGTGAGCGAGGGGCTCACGGAGCCGTCACGGGGCCGTCACGGTGACCTCCGAGGTCACCGTGACCCCTCACCTCCCACCTCCCACTTCATGGCTTATAGCTCCACGGCTTCATGGCTTCATGGCTTCACGGTGAGACGCCGGTCGCCTTCCTGCCAGGGGAAGGGGGTGAGGTCGGGCTCGACCCAGCCGGTCCTCGCCCGCGGGCCGGCCAGCGTCGCCGGACGATAGAAGCGGGTCAGCAGGCGCTTGTCGAGCAGCGCGGGGTGGCGACCGGCGAATTCGGCGAAGTCGTCCTCGCCGGATTCGCCCGCGTGGTGCCCGACGAGTTCCACCCAGGCGCGGCTGACGGTCACGTGGTATTTCCGCGGTGCGCCCGCGTAGCGGGCGGTGCGCCGGATGCCGTCGCAGATCAGGTCGACCGCCGGGGACACGCCGTACCGCCGCACGGCCAGCCACGTCAGGTGGACGTGTTCCCGGTGACCGAACCGCTCGGCGGTCCCCATCACCTCGGCCATCAACGCCTCGAAGGCGGTCGTGTCGCCGTCCCGCGCCTCCTGGGGGCGGGTCGTGTCGCTGTCCTGCGCCTCTTGGGAGTGAGTCGTGTCATCGTTTCGCGCCTTCTGGGGGCGGGTCGTGTCGCCGTCCCACGCCTCCTGGGGATGGGGAGTCACGAGGACACCTCCGTCAGGGCTCGCAGGGCGGCGCGCAGACCCGCGATCGCGTCGGCGGGCAGGTCGCCGAGCGCGCGGCGCTCCAGGTCGGTGACGGCCCGCCGGATCGTGGTGGCGGTCAGGCGGCCGGAGGGGGTGAGCTCGACGAGCACCGCCCGGCGATCTCCCGGGCGGGTGCCACGGGTGATGTGGCCGCGCCGTTCCAGACGGTCCAGCACGCTGGTCAGCGTGGTGGGGCGGGCGCCCACGGCCGCGCCCAGCTCGGACACCGTTCGGCCGTGGCCGTCGGCGAGGTTGGCCAGCGCGTTGATCTCGGAGGCGGTCAGGTCCAGGTCGACGAGCTCCGCGGCGAGCACCTGCATGGTGGCATGGGTGGCGCGTTGCAGTGCGAGCAGTGCCGACCACCCGGATGGTACGGGGTCAAGTATCACGATATCGGACTATACGATTTCGTGATAACCGGTACAAGTGACATACCGGCCGCGGCCCAGGACTTCCATGGCCACGGCCGGGGGCGAAGCAGGGCTCGGCTGCGCGGCTGACCGGCGGGCGAAAACGCGGGCGGCCGCGCGTGCGGTCAAACTCTCCCCTTCGACGCACCGTCGCGGAGTCGAGCGGGCCACGGCCACCGAACCGCGTCACGCGCCCGGCTCCATCCGCTCTCCCGGCGCGCTCGACGTCGCCGGCGCCTCCGCCCTGGCGCGCGGGCAGGCGATGAGTCAGGACAGGCACGGCACCCTTTTTGAGATCATGAAGCGTCAGGAACTTCGCGATCCATCGGTCCATCTGTGTCGCTCCACGGTCCCCCCGTGTCGCTACGAGCGGGCGAAATCCAGAGGAGCCGGGGGCATAGGGGCTGCTAACGTGACCGTCATGGCACGAGGTATCTGGTCGCAGAAGATCCGCTCCGCCCGCTGACGGCGGCGCCTTCTTTCTGCTGAATCCGCGCTCGCCGTCCCGGTTCCCGCCGGGCGGCCGATTGCCGCTGCCCGGCTCCACTGCGAGCTGCGGAGCACCGTTGAACCTCACCCCGAGCCCCGAAACCATGTCCCTGCCCGTCGAGGCGGGCGATAGCGCGCACGTCCGCGCCACGAGCGTCACCGTCACCCGCGGGTCCCGGCGTGTCCTGAACGACGTCTCGATCACCGTCTCCGCCCGGTCGCGGGTCGCCGTCGTCGGCGAGAACGGCCGTGGCAAGACGACGCTGCTGCACGTCCTGGCCGGACTGATCACGCCGGACGAAGGCACCGCGCACCGGGCCGGCGCGATCGGCCTGGCCCGCCAGGAGCTGTCGGGGCGAGACGGTGAGACCGTCGCCACCCTGACGTCCGAGGCGCTGGCCGCGTCGCTCGCGGCCCTCGGCGCGCTGGAGGAGGCGACCCTCGCCATGACCGAGGGCGATCCCACTGCCGACGACCGCTACGCCGCCGCGCTCGACGCCGCCACCCGGCTCGACGCGTGGGACGCCGAACGCCGCGTCGACGTCGCCCTCGAGGCCCTCGGCGCCTGCACCGACCGCGACCGTCCATTGGTGACGCTGTCGGTCGGGCAGCGCTACCGGGTGCGGCTGGCGTGCCTGCTCGGCGCGCGGCACGACGTGCTGCTGCTCGATGAGCCGACCAACCACCTTGACGCCGGCGGGCTGGACTTCCTGACCCGCAGGCTGCGCGAGCACGATGGCGGCCTCGCCGTCGTCAGCCACGACCGGGCGCTGCTGCGCGACGTCGCGGACCGCTTCCTCGACCTCGACCCGACCCGCGACGGCAAGCCGCGGCTGTACGCCGGCGGCTATGACGCCTGGCAGGACGCCCGGCGTCGCGAGCGCGAGCGCTGGGAGCAGGACCACGAGCAGCAGCAGGCCGAGCACCGGCGGCTGCGGGAGGCGGTGTCGAAGGCCCGCGACCGGCTCTCCACCGGCTGGCGGCCGGACAAGGGGACCGGCAAGCACCAGCGCCAGTCCCGCGCACCGGGCGTCGTGCAGGCCCTGAACCGGCAGCAGGAGGCCCTGCGGGCGCACCGGATCGACGTGCCGGAGCCGCCGCCGGCGTTGCGGTGGCCGGACCTGGGCGTCCGGCCGGGGGCGCCGCAGTTGCGCGCGCACGGCGTCGCCGTCGACGGGCGGCTGGCCGGTCCGGTCGACCTCACCCTCGACGGAGGCGACCGGCTGCTCATCACCGGACCGAACGGCGGCGGGAAGTCCACACTGCTCGCGGTGCTGGCCGGTTCGCTCGAGCCCACCGACGGGCACGTCCGGACGGCGCAGGGGGCACGGATCGCCCGGGTCACCCAGGAGACCGCCGAGCAGGACCCCGCACTCACCGCCCGCGAGGTGTATGCCCGCCATGTGGGACGGCTGGTGGCCCGCGGGGCGCTGCGCGACGCCGACGCCGTCCCGCTCGGGGCGCTTGGGCTGCTGGACTCCGATGCGATGCGCACGCCGTTCGGGCGGATGTCGCAGGGGCAGCGGCGGCGCCTCGACCTGGCGCTGGCGCTGGCCGGGCGGCCCGGGCTGATCCTGCTCGACGAGCCGACCAATCACCTGTCGTCGGCGCTGGTCGACGAGCTGACCGACGCGATCCGCGACACGAGCGCCGCCGTCGTCGTCGCCACGCACGACCGGCAGCTGCTGCGCGACCTCGCCGACTGGCCGCGTCTGGAGATAGGCGAATCTCCAGCACCGGGTGTCTGATGCCGCGCGACCCGTTCGAGGGGCGAGGTGGTCGGCACCCGTAGGTAATCGGTGAGGAGGTCTTGCGCCCGCCGAATCACCGGCCCGCCCCGCCGGCAGCCCGGTCTCGTTGTCACCGATATAGACCGGGCCTTCGCGGGGCCTAGTACTGCAACGGCGTTTAGAGGGTGGTGTGGCCGCGTCTTCGGTAGTGGGAGCGTCGAGCTTGGGCTTGTCGTCGGCGG
>NZ_JBPJUQ010000037.1:0-99317 GCF_051192615.1 Streptosporangium sp. G11 | reverse complement strand
CCTGGTCGCCTTCGCGGTGATGTCCCTGGTCTGGGACGCGGGCGCCCGCAGGGCGATCGGCCTGCGCAGGCCGTACGGCGGCTTCTTCGGCAAGGACCTGCCGGGCGCCCTGCCGGCCATGGCCCTGCTGCCCGCGGTCACCTACATCGTCTCCTGGAGCGGCTGGTTCGCCTCCGCCGGCGGCTGGGGCCGCAACTGGGCCCAGGCGACCTCGCAGGGTCCGGTGTTCTTCGTCTTCGACTCGTTCCGGTCGTGGCTGAGCTACCACTTCCAGGTGCTCGGCTTCCACACCGGGCTGGCGACGCCGCACAACTACGAGTCCGACCCCTGGAGCTGGCCGCTGCTGCTGCGCCCGGTGGCCTTCTTCTACGAGAGCCCCAAGAGCGCCTGCGGCGCCGACAGCTGCTCTCAGGCCGTCCTCGGGGTGGGCACCCCGGTCATCTGGTACGGCGGCCTGGCCGCCCTCATCGCCATGATCGCCTGGTACGTCGCCACCCGCGACTGGCGCGCCGGGGCCGTGCTCCTCGCCTACGCCGCCGGCTGGCTCCCCTGGTTCTACTGGGCGATCGCCGACAACCGGACCATGTTCCTGTTCTACGCGATCCCCATGGTCCCCTTCATGATCCTGGCGATCGTGCTCGCGGCCGGGCTGATCATCGGCCCGGCGAGCGCCCCGCAGGGGCGCCGGACCGTCGGCGCCGCGGTCGTGGGAGCCTTCGTCCTGCTGGCGCTCGTCAACTTCTGGTGGCTCTACCCGGTGCTCACCGCCGAGATCATCCCGTACGCCGAATGGAGTTCACGAATGCTTTTCAAGAAGGGCTGGATCTGAGCGTCCGCATATGAGCCACTTAGAAGACATTTCCTAGGGTAGGCACCGTGCAGGATCCATTACGTCACGTTCATCGTCAGAGCAGGCCCGCATACGGCAGACTTCGAAGCATGCCTGCACCGGACGTGGCCGCACTCCTGTCGGAGCTGGAGCGTTCCGAGCCCGCCTCCGCCGAGCATGCCCGCAGCGCGATCGACTGGCTGACCGGCGGCGAGCCACTGGAAACGATCACCGAGCTCAACGTGTGCGAGTTTCTCTGGTACACCCTGCCCTCCAAGGTCACCGGAGACCGCCCGGCGATCGCCCGCGCGCTGGGCCGGTTGCTGCTGCTGGGCGGCCTTGAACGCTACGCCGCCCTCTGCTCGTCGTCCACGACCACCCAGATCCTGCGCACCTACGCCCGCCTGGGCGAGGACGCGGGGATGGCCGCGTACCAGACCGCCCTGGACGCGACGGGCGTGCTCCCGCCCGACGTGCCCGAGCTGCGGTGGAGCTCGATCATGGGTCCCGAGGAGCTGGGCGCGCACGGTGCCTGCTCGGCCGCGC
This sequence comes from Streptosporangium sp. G11, assembly GCF_051192615.1. Taxonomy (NCBI): domain Bacteria; kingdom Bacillati; phylum Actinomycetota; class Actinomycetes; order Streptosporangiales; family Streptosporangiaceae; genus Streptosporangium; species Streptosporangium sp. G11. Next base: position 97,942 of record NZ_JBPJUQ010000037.1, on the reverse strand, counting down.
TGGAGCTGGCCATCGTCTCCGGTGAGCTCGTCCCCGGCCCCGCCGAGCGGCAGAGGCTCACCAGCCACTGGCTCACCACGCCCCGGCCCGAGCTGGGCGGCGACAACTGGCTGCACCGGGTCCAGGGCGAGCGGCTCAACCGCTGGGTCCTCGGCCGGGGCACCGCCTGGCGCGAGCTCGCCCAGCCCTTCGAGGTGCGGCTGCACGCGCCCATCCCCGCGCCGGACGAGGCCCACCTGGGAGCGCTGCGCTGGCTGCTGACCGTGGGCCGCCGCCCCGGAGGCATCCCGTTGACCCAGCGGCACAACCTCGCGCGTTCCGTGCTCGCCGAGAGCACCTGGAGCGGCGCGGAGCTCGCGGCCGTCCGCGAGGTGGCCCAGGACCAGATGGGCGCGCTGCGCCAGACCGGCAGGCGCCTGGTGACCACCCCGGCGGGCGAGCGCCTGCTGGGCGACGCCGACCTGCTCTGGGAGACCGCGGCCGCCGCCCTGCTCGCCCCCGCGTCGGGGGAGAACGGCTTCCGCGCCTCGGCCAGAGAGGTGGCGCTGATGCTGCTCGCCGACGGCGCCCCCGCCGACCGCGACCACGTCACCGCCGTGATCGACTGCGCGGAGTGGCAGACCCTGGAGGTCGACGCCTCGCTCACCGAGCTGGGCAGGCGCCTGGACGCCTTCGGCCTGCGCGTCGACGGCCGCCTCACCCCCGCCGGCCGCTCCGCCGCCCTGGCCGCCCTTCGCAGCCACGCCCTGCGCCCCCGCCAGTACGTCAACATGACCTGAGGGCGCCTCCCCTGTCTCCCGCGCCTCCCGCGCATCGAACCGTGCGTCGACCAGGGAAAGTATGGTGAGCCGAAGCCGACTATCTCTCCCCGGAAAGGGCAGTGGCCGCTGGTGCCCGACCCCATCTCCGCTGACCGCGCCACAGCGGCGGCACCGTTCCCGCCCGCCCCCGGCGTTCCGTTGTCGGAGGCGTCCGCACCGGCTTCACCGGCCGGAACCGCAGGATCCAGCACGTCGCCCGGCTCGACCGGATCCGCCACATCGCCCGGATCCGCCACGTCGCCCGGCTCGACCGGATCCACCCGCCCGGCCGAGCGGACCGGATCGGCGGGGCCGGATTCACCCGCCGGAGCCGGAGCCGGACCGGCCGCCGAGCTCGCGGAGCCCGCGGAGCCCGAGCCGATCCTGACCTCCGCGGGCCCCCTGGTCCTGCCGGACACCCCGCCCGCGAGCCTCGACGGCTCCGCGAGCGCGGCGCCCGTCCCCGCGGGCGCGGCCGTCGCGCCCTCCGGTGCGGCCCCTGGTGCGGCCCCGCCCCCGGGTGCCGCGTCGAGCCTCCCGTTCGGCCGTCCCGGGCGCTCGATGAGCAACAACCCGTTCGTGTTCGGCTTCACCGCCGCCCTCGGCGTGCTCACCGCCTGGTGGCTGGTGCAGGCCGTCGCGAGCGCGAGCTCGGTGCTGATCCTCATCGTCGTCTCGCTCTTCCTGGCCATCGGCCTGAACCCGGCCGTCGAGGTCCTCCAGCGGCGCAACGTCCCGCGCGTGGTCGCCATCACCGTCGTCTTCCTGAGCGTCATCCTCGTCTTCGTCGGCTTCGGCCTGGCCGTGGTGCCCCCGCTGACCGCGCAGTCGACCCAGTTCGTCGACCAGCTCCCGCAGTACGTCCAGGAGCTGCAGAACAACCCGGTGATCCGCGACCTGGACCAGCGCTTCCAGCTGCTGGAAAAGCTTCAGAAGTACGTGACGAGCGGCGACTTCGGCACCCAGATGTTCGGCGGCGTGCTCGGCATCGGGTCGGTTCTCATCGGGGCGGTCTTCAACTCGCTGACGGTGCTGGTGCTGACGCTCTACTTCCTGGGCTCGCTGAAGTCGCTCAAGAAGATGGCCTACCGCCTCGTCCCCCGGTCCCGCCGGACCCGCGCGACCCTGCTCGGCGACCAGATCATCGACAGCATCGGCGGCTACGTCGCGGGCAACCTGATCATCTCGCTCATCGCCGGTGTGACGACCTTCTTCTTCCTGAGCATCATGCAGGTCCCGTACGCCCTGGCGCTCGCCCTGATCGTGGCGCTCACCGACCTCATCCCGCTGGTCGGCGCCTTCATCGGCGCGGGAGTCGCCTCGCTGGTGGGGTTCTTCGTCTCCCCGACCGTCGGCATCGTCTGCCTCATCTTCTTCACCATCTACCAGCAGATCGAGAACTACTGGATCGCCCCGACCGTGATGAAGAGCTCGGTCGACGTGCCGCCGCTGGCCACGATCGTCGGCGCCCTGCTGGGTGGCGCGCTGCTCGGCGTGGTGGGCGCGTTGCTGGGCATCCCGCTGGTCGCGGCCATCCTGCTCATCCTGCGGGAGGTGGTCCTACCCCGGCAGGAACGCGCCTGACCGTCGCGGGACGGGAGCGGCATCCACTCATCCGTACACAACGCCACAAAAAGATTTTTTCCCCTCTTCGCCCCGAAAAAGACATAAAGCACGACAGCATGCGATAAAAGATCACTTGCACCTACTGTCTCTTCTTGGGGTACACGTGAAGCACCTTCGACTCCTCGCGGCCCAGCTGCTCGCGGCGGTCCTCGTTCTTACCGCCTTCTCCGGCCCCGCCCGCGCGGACACCCCCGAGGGCGACGCCCAGCTCGCCGCCGAGTGGCAGACCGCGTGGGACACCCACGAGTTCTACAAGGACGTGCCTCCCCTCCCGGGGTCGGGACGAAGCCGGGCGCAGGACTGCATCTCCATTACGATCGACGCCCCCATCCAGCAAGTGTTCTCGGCGTACTCGAACATCAACAACCACCTCGGCATGCACTCGTTCCTGAAGCGGGTCGTCACCCACGATGCCTGGACCAAGTTCGGTAAGCGCAACGTCAACTTCACCGCGGTCGAGGAGATCCCGTACGAGGGCTCGATCGTCGTCAGCAACACGCACGCGCAGCAGCGCATCGACCTCGACGAGTTCTACTACGAGACCGACACCTGGTCGGTGCCCAACGTCGTCACGCACCAGAAGATCGTCTTCAAGAAGCTGAGCAACAGCAAGACCCAGGTCACCGAGTACCTCACCTTCGACGCGGACACCACGCTGATCGACTTCGTCGTCGCGGGCGGTGTCTCCTCCCACGAGGCGACGCAGGCGGGCCTGAAGCAGGCCATCGAGAACGGCAACCTCTAACCCACCACCCGGCCGGGGCCCCTCGGGCGGCCCCGGCCACTCTCGCGGTCACGAGCCCGGCCGCCGCGACTCCCCCTCCAGCGCGTCGAGCCACTCGCCGGCGCCCCGCTCCCAGGTGGTGCGCCGCCCGGTGATCCAGCCCTCGGCCATCCGCGGCGCGCCGGGCTCGATGTGACAGGTGCGAACCCTTCCGGCCTTCTCGGTCCTGACCAGGCCGCACGACTCAAGCACCCGCAGGTGCTGCATCACCGCCGGCAGCGACATCGCCAGAGGCCGGGCGAGCTCGCTGACCGACACGGGCCCGCGGACCAGCCGCTCGACCATCTCGCGCCGCGTCGCGTCCGCCGGCGCCTGGAGCACCCGGTCCGGCGAACCATCTTGGTTGAGCATGTCCTTAAGTTTTGGGAGCGGAGCGGCGACAGTAAGGCAGCCACTCAAGCATCGACCCCGGGTTTGACCTTGCCGTAGCGTCAACGTTTCTAATGAGGGCATGCGGATCGGCGAACTTGCCGCGCTGGTCGGGGTGTCCGCCCGGACCGTGCGCCACTACCACCACCTGGACCTTCTCCCCGAACCCGTACGCCTGGCCAACGGCTACCGGGAGTACGGGCTGCGCGACGCGGTCACCCTCGCCCGGGTGCGACGGCTGGCCGAACTCGGCCTGTCGCTGGACGAGATCCGCGACGTACTCGCCGACGACCGGGGCAAGGAGCTGCGCGAGGTGCTTCTGGAGCTGGACGCGGACCTGGCCAGGCAGCAGGAGGCGATCGGCGCCAGGCGGGAACGGCTGGCCGGGCTGCTGGCGGAGGCGGACCCGCGTCCCGACTCGATGGTCTCCCCCGGCATGGCGGCGGTGCTGCGCGACCTCCCCGCCGCGGGTTCGAGGTTCGCCGAGATCGACCGCGAGCTGCTGGCGCTGGTGGACACCGTGGCCGACCCGTCGGGCCGGGCGCAGATGCTCGACCTGATGCGCCCGCTCGCCGAACCTGACGCGCTCGTGCGGGGACACGCCCTCTACCGGCGGCTGGACGAGCTCGCGGACGCGGACCCCGGCGATCCCCGCGTCGCCGCGCTCGCCGCCGACCTCGTCGCCCACATCCCCGACGAGATGGCCGCGGTGATGACCGCGAGGCCGGCCCCCGACCACGTACGCCCATCCGGCCCCGGCCCGGCGGAGGACGTGGACGGCGGGCGGTGGCTGGAGACGATGTACGCCGAGGTGTCCCCCACCCAGGCCGAGGTGTTCCGACTGGTCATGACGACACTCAAGGAGAGAACCTGATGCTCAGGGCCGCCCGCGCCGCACTGTTCGCCGTCATCCCCCTGGAGATGCTGTTCGTGGTCCTGCTCGTGTCGGGGGTGTCGCTCCCCGGCCCGGTGATCGTGGTGGCGGAGCTGACCGTCGCGTCGATGCTCGTCCTGGAGGCGGTGACCGCGTACCGGCTGTTCAGGGCCGAACGCCGGGGCGGCGCCGACCGGCGGGCGGCGCTCCTGACGACCTTTCACCTCCTGGTGCCCGTGCAGGTGCGCAAGCTCGTGGGGTTCGAGATGAAGGGCCTGGTGAGCGTCGCCCTGTGGATCGCTCGCCGCCGCGACGGCGTGCCGCCCGGCGCCACCGCCGTGCCGTACGCGCGGGAGCAGTCGCCGATCCTGCTGGTGTTCCTGTTCGTGATGGTCGTGGAGACGGTGGGGATCGAGCTGCTGCTGCAGGCGCTCGACGTACCGGACGGGCTGCGCGTCGCGGTGCTGGTGGCCGACGTCTACGGGATCGTGTACGTGCTGATACTCGCCGCGGCGAGCGTCACCCGGCCCCACGTCGTGACCGCCACGGAGCTGCGCGTCCGCTCCGGCGTGTACTTCGACCTGCGGGTCTCCCGTGACCTGATCGCCTCGGTGCGGCTGTCGCGCAACTACAACGAGAGCGGCATGATCACCGTGGCGGACGGGCGGCTCGGCGTGGTGGTGTCCTCGCAGACCAACGTGGTCGTCGAGCTGACCGAGCCGGTCCCCCTGGTCCGCCCCCTCGGCCGCCGCGCCGAAGCCCGCACGATCCGCTTCTTCACCGACACCCCGGACGCCCTGCTGAACGCCCTGCGGCCCTCCCCGCACCACAGCGCCCCCTGACCCGCGACCGGTCCGTTCTCGACGCCGGACTGATCTGATCAGATTCAGTCAGGTTCAGTCAGAATCTGTATTGACTTCGAACGCGGTAAATGAAAAGTTTCTTTCGAGAGAGCGCTCTCACGCCTCGTCCACCCCCCAGTCCCCCAAGGACCAGCCGTGAGATTCAGCATGCTGACCAGCGTGGCGGTGCTAGCCGCCGCGCTCGTCGTCCCATCCGCGACGGCACAGGCCGCCGCGGTACCCGATCCCAGCCCCGACCCGTCCAGGACGGCCACAGCCGAGCAGGCGATGCGGCGAGACCTCGGCCTGACCCCCGCGCAGGCTCGCGTCCGCCAGGCCCACGAGGCCGGGGCGGCCGTGGTGGAGCGGCGGCTTCGCACCCGTCTCGCCGACCGGTTCGCCGGCGCGTGGTTCACCCCCGACGAGGGACGGCTGAGCGTCGGCGTCCTGAACGGCGGGGACGCCGACGTCGTTCGGGCGGCGGGCGCGCTGCCGGTGCTCGTACCCCGGAGCGAGAAGCAGCTGGCCGCCACGAAGGCCACGCTCGACCGCGCCGCCGACGCCGCCGACGCCGCGGGCTCCGCGGGCAAGGACGTCCACAGCTGGTACGTGGACGTCGCCGCGAACACCGTGGTGGTGTCGGCGGCCGACCACGCCGCCGCCGAGCGTTTCGTCAGGGCGGGTGCCGTCGACGCCGCCGAGGTACGGATCTCCGTCAGCCAGGCGCCCAAGCCCCTGTACGACATCCGCGGCGGCGACCAGTACGTCATCAACGGCAACACGCTCTGCTCGGTGGGCTTCGCGGTCAACAACGGCGGCTTCGTCACTGCCGGGCACTGCGGCGGCACCGGCAGCCCCACCCTCGGCTACAACAACGTCAGCCAGGGCACCTTCGCCGGCTCGTCGTTCCCCGGAAACGACTACGCCTGGGTCCGTACCAACGGAAACTGGACGCCCCGCCCGTGGGTCAACAACTACGGCGGCGGCAACGTCCCCGTGGCGGGCTCCCAGGAGGCCGTGGTCGGCGCCTCCATCTGCCGGTCCGGGCGCACCACCGGCTGGCGCTGCGGCGTCATCCAGGCCAAGAACGTGACCGTCAACTACTCCGGCTCGCTGGTCCATGGGCTGACCCAGACCTCCGCCTGCGCCCAGGGCGGCGACTCGGGCGGCGCCTGGATCACCGGCGACCAGGCCCAGGGCGTCACCTCCGGCGGCTCCGGCAACTGCACGACCGGCGGCAACACCTTCTACCAGCCGGTCAACGAGATCCTCGGCGCGTACGGCCTGACCCTGACCACCACCGGAGGGGGCGGCGGCGGCCGGCTCATCGGCTGGCAGGACAGGTGCATCGACGTGCCCAACAGCAACGCCGTCGACGGGCAGCGCCTGCAGCTGTGGGACTGCAACGGCACCGCCGCGCAGAACTGGACCTTCCCCGGCGACGGCACCGTCCGCGCCCTCGGCCTCTGCATGGACGTGGCCTGGGGCTCCACCGCCAACGGCGCCGCCATCCAGCTCGCCACCTGCAGCGGAAACCCGGCGCAGCAGTTCGTCCTCAGCGGCGCCGGTGACCTGGTCAACCCGCAGGCCAACAAGTGCGTGGACGTCACCGGCTTCGGCGGCGGCGGCACGCCGCTGCAGCAGTGGGAGTGCAACGGCGGCGCCAACCAGAAGTGGCGGCGCGGCTGACCGTCCGTGCGACACCGCCGGGGCGGTGAGCGTCCTCACCGCCCCGGCGGGGTGTCACGACCAGGCTCGACGAGGTGTCACGACCAGGCTTGAGAGGGTGTCACGACCAGGCGCCGGTGGCGGCGACCTGGGCCACGTAGTCCTCGAACGCGACCGGAGGACGGCCGAGCACCCGCTGGACCCCGTCGGCCAGCTCGGCCGTGTGACCGGCGCGGTGCAGGGCGAACAGGGCGCTCAGCGCGTCGACCGCCACCACCGGGTACCCCTGGGCGAGCAGCTCGGCCCGGTAGGCCTCCGGGGTCAGCTCGACGTACTCGATGGATCGGCCCGCGGCCCGCGCGATGATCTCGACGGCCTCGCCGAAGGTCACGCCGCGCGGACCCGACAGGTCGTACGTTCGTCCCGCGTGCCCGTCACGCGTCAGTGCCGCCACGGCGACCGCGGCGACGTCGTCGACGTCGACGAACGGCTCGGGCACGTCGCCGATCGGCAACGCCAGCCGCCCCGCCCGCAGCGGCGCGTGCCACAGGTCCTCGTCGAAGTTCTGGTTGAAGTTGTTCGCCCGCAGGATCGTCCATTCAGCCCCCGAGTCGCGCACGGCCCGCTCCGCGACGGCCATGCCCTGCCCGAAGTCCTCGCCAACCAGGTCCAGGCCCCGGCCGGACAGCACCACGAAGCGCTTGACGTCCGCGGCCCGCTTGACGAAGTCGTGGACCGGGGCGGGGTCGTCGGGCGCCACCAGATATACCGCTTCGGCGCCTCGCAGCGCGTTCTCCCAGGTGCCGGGCTCCGACCAGTCGAAACGCACCTCGCTGGAACGGGACGCGGGCCGTACCCGCTCCCCCTCCCCCTCCGCGCGCAGCAGCCGCACCACCCGGCGGCCGGTCTTGCCCGGCGCGCCCAAAATCAGGATCTCGTTCATGTCATAGAGCCAACCGCCCGGGGAGCCGTACGCCCATGGCCGGGCGTACGCCGCGCCTGTCCGATCGTCCCGTTGTCGTGGCGCCCCGGGCGTACGCCGCGCCTGCCCGATCCTCCCGTTATCGTGACGGCATGGACCCGTACGACGACCTGTTGCGAGGGGTGCGCGGCGAGGGCTCCGTCTTCGGCGCGTCGGTGCTGTCGCCGCCGTGGGCGCTCAGGTTCGCCGACGGCCCCTCACTGACACTCGTCGCCCCCCTGCGCGGCGAGGGGTGGATCGTCCAGGGGGACGACGCCCGGCGGGTGCGGCTGGGCGAGGCGGCGATCGTGCGCGGGCCGGAGCCCTTCGTCTTCGCCGACACCGAGACACCGCGTCCGGCGCTGGACGTCCGCCGTGACGGCGCCGTCGCCGGGGACCTGACCGGTCGGACCATCCTGCTGGCCGGGTCGTACCGGGTCAACGGCGAGGTCGCGCGCCGCCTGGTCAGGGTGTTGCCCCCCGTTCTCGTGGTGCCGGACGACCATGACTGCAGCAGCATGGGCGCCTACCTTGAGGCGCAGCTCCTCTCCGGCCGCCCGGGGCACCAGATCGTGCTGGACCGGCTGCTCGACTGGCTGCTGGTGTGCACGCTGCGCGACTGGTTCGACCGGCCCGAGGCGGTCAGTCCCGGCTGGTACGCCGCCCTGAGCGACGACGTGGCCGGACCGGCCCTACGCGCCATCCACGACGACCCGTCCAGGCCGTGGACGCTCGCCTCCCTCGCGACCGCCGCGAGCGTCTCGCGCACCACCCTGGCCAGGCGGTTCACCGAACTCGTGGGCGAGCCGCCGATGACGTACCTGACGGAGTGGCGGATGGCGCTCGCCGCCGACATGCTCGCCGAGCCCGCCGCGACGGTCGCCACGGTGGCGCGCAGGGTGGGGTACTCCGACGCGTTCGGCTTCAGCTCGGCGTTCAAGCGCGTCCTGGGCGTGAGCCCGAGCGCCTACCGCGACGGCACCGGCGATGGCGCCGTCACCGCTCAGGCCCGCCTCTCCTCGCGGAACGCCTGACGGGGACGCCTCTCCAAAGAGACGTCCGGCCGTATCGATCGGACGATGTGACCCCGCCGTGCGCGCGGCGAGGATGCTCCGCATGACGAGGGAAAGACGAGCCACCCCTGGCACCGTGCACCGTAACGCGTGGTTTCCGGGCCACGTGATCGGAGGGGTGGCGCTCGTCGTCGGGCCGGTCGTGTGGTTCGCGGGTCTGCTGCTGCGCCACCTGATCCTTCACTCGGGGACCTTCACCTCCGAGCAGCTCGCCCGGTTCGGCGAGCAGCCGTTCGCCGCCCCCGCGCAGCTGGCCGCGTACGCGCGTGATCCGGCGCTGGTCACGGCCGGTTACGCCGTTTTCTGCGCGGGGGCCGTGCTGTTGTGTCCCGCGATCATCACGCTCGCGCGCGTCATCGCCACCCGGTGTCCCGGGCTCGCGTTCTGGGGTGCCGGGCTCTTCGTCCTCGGCCTGTTCTCGCGGCTGTACTTCACCGGTGTCGAGCAGACCCTGTTCCAGCTGACGGGGCGGCTGGGCCTCGAACAGACGACCGGGGTGGCGATGGACACCTACGTGGACATCTCCTACGGGCCGTGGCTGGTTCCCGTCCTCTGCTCCGCCGGGGCGTACCCGGGAACGCTGCTCCTGGCCGTGGGCGCCTACCGGTCGGGGACGTTCGGGCCGGGCCCGGTGCCTTCTGGTGCTCGGGTGGGGGACGCTGTGGGGAGGAGTGCTCAAGGAGAGCCTTCTCTCCGACGTCGTCGGGGCCGGCCTCGCCTGCCTCGCGTTCGTCCCTCTCGGCTTCCAGGTGCTGCGCGGCCGCCTTCCGGACGTCCGGACGTGGACGGAGCGGGCCGACCTCGTACCGCCGCGGCTCTTCAGCTGGTGACGGGCCCGCCTACGCTGGGCTCCGTGGTGGATACGTCATGGGTGTGGTCGCTACGCGATCGCCTGGCTCCTCGCGTGCCCCCCGCCCTCGCCTTCTGCGCCGCGTTCTTCCCCGTCGTCAGCGGGTCGCGGTATCTCCAGAATCTTCTGCAGCTGTCCCTGGTGCACGACTACGTGCTGGCGGCGGTGGTCGGACTGCTGGCCGCGTCCGGGGTCGCGGTGGCGCCGAGGCGGGTGTGGCCGCTGCTGACCACCTTCGACCTCGACGACTACGTCACACCGCCCTGCGGCTGGGAGCGGCCGGATTCCTGCTGAAGGACACCGCGCCTCGCGACCTGATCACGGCCATCCGCACGGTGGCCGAGGGCAACGCCATGCTCGCCCCGACGGTCACCAGACGGCTGATCGACGCGTTCGCCGACCGGCGGTCACCGGACACCCACGCCGCCCGGGAGCGGCTGGCCGTCCTCACCGGCAAGGAGAGGCAGGTCGCCGGTGCCGTCGCCCGGGGGCTGGCCAACAACGAGATCGCCCGCGAACTCGGCATGAGCGAGACCACGGTCAAGGCTCACGTCAGCCGCTCGCTCGCCAAGCTCGGGCTGACCAACCGCGTCCAGATCGCCCTCCTCATCCGCGACTCCGGCTCTCGGTGATCCTGTGAGCCCCCGTGCCGGGGACTCCGGCTCTCGGTGACCCCGCGGGTCCTCCCGTCTCGGCGAAACCGAGGGCACCCGGTGAACGCGAACGCTCGTGCCCTGCGCGCACTGCGACCGGCTCGTCGCCCGCACGGATCGGTGTTTCTGTCGGTGCGCGCCGCTAGGTTCCAGGTTCATGATCGACCGTTCAGCGGCCGGCAGGGCCGCATGGGAGCAGTGCAGCAGGGTGCGGGTGGTGCCACCCGTCCAGCCCCGCAAACTGGCGAAGGTCCCCTTCGTCGAGCTGGCGGACGGACGGTTGCAGGGCGTCGTGTCGAGCGGCTCGGACATCAGCCGCGTCTACGTCTCCTCCATCGCCGCCGCCACCCACGCCTACAACTGCAGCACCAACAACAACCGCCCGTGCGGCGGCCTGTACGGCTCGCCGTGCAAGCATCTGCGGGCCCTCGCCGCCGAGGCCGTCCTGCAGTACGGCGTCGACCGGGTGGCCCGTTACCTGCGGGCGGAGGTCTCCGAGGGGGCCGAGCTGATCGACTGCCTGCGGGGCGGCCACGAGCCCGCCCCCGCGGCCATGGTGTTCAGCCGCTTCCTGCGCCACCTGGCCTACCTGGAGCTGCCAGACACCACCGCGCCGATCCCCGAGCTCCACTGGTTCCCGGCCACGGGGGCGGTGCGCTGATGCTCCCCGTGCAGCTGACACGGCTGCTCGACGGCGACCCGGCGGGCCTCGGTGAGGCGCTGGAGCTGGTGACCGGCCTCGACGAGGCACTGGTGCACGGGCTGGCCCGGCTCGCCGAGGAGCGCGCCGCGGCGCTGACCGCCCTCGCCGACGCCTTCGCGCTCACCCCGCTGGGCGAGGGGCTGGCGGAGGCCACGGCCAAGATCACCGCTGGCTCGATCACCGAGGAGTCGCTGACGACGCTGGCCGGCGGCCGGGCCGCGCTGCTCGGCGCCGTGCACGACGCCCTGCTGACCGACCTGGACGCGGCTCTGGGGCGCGAGCGCGACACGTGGCAGGAGGCCGCGCCGGCCGCCGGGGCGGACGACACCGGCAACCCGCTCGGCGCCGCCCGGTCCTGGCTGTGCGAGCTGGCCATCACCGGCTGGCGCGGTGTCGACCACGGTCTCGTCTCCGCCGCGGACCAGGTCATCGAGGCGCTGCTCACCGTGCCGGGGCACCGCAGGCCGGCGGTGCTGCTCGACGGCCTCGCGGCCGAGTTGCGCGCCTCCTGCCCGGTCGGCACGATGGAGCGGCTGCCGGTACGGCGCTGGGCCGACCTGTGGACCAGAGCCCTCCTGCTGACCGGGGCGGGCGCCCGTCAGCCGGAGCCGTTCGAGCCGTCCGAGCCGTCTGAGCCGTCTGAGTTGTCGGGGCCGTCGGGGCCGTCGAAACTGTCGGGACGGCTGCTGATCCTCGGCGTCGACGTGCACGAGCACTCCACCGCCGTCCAGGCGCAGGTGCACGGGGTGCTGGAACCCGCGGGCGGCGGCCGGGTCCGGCTGGTACGCGTCAGCGTCGCCGCCGCCAAGGTGGACACCATCGCCGGCCCCGCCGTGTGGAAGCTGCTGCACCGCCACCCCCGGCTGCTGGGCGCGCTGGCCGAACGGCGCGGCCTGGACATCACCGACATGCCCGTGCTGGCGGGTGGCGACCTGGTGTGGGACGACAGCCGGGCGCGGGCCGGAGAGCCGGCCGACCCCTTCGCCGTGGCCAGGCTCCGGCTCGCCGGGGTGCTCGCGCCGGCGGTGCCGCCCCTCGACCGCCATCCGGTGCGCATCGCCGAGCCCGTGCTGGTGGAGGGCTACAAGGTCACCGCCGACGGCTCGTTCGACCTGGGCGACGTCGTGCTCACCGTCGACGCCGGCCTGCTGCCCGCCTGCGGACCGCTCACTCCGAAGCTGGTGGCGGGCTCCTCGGCGTGCGTCGGGCTGGTCCGCTGGGACGACGGCCGCTGGCTGCTGCAGCCGCTGGCCGTCCAGACCAAGGTCAAACGCGAGACGCTCGATGTGCACACCGGCGACTGGGCACTGGGGCCCACCGACCCCAAGGTGGTGAAGGCCGAGGCCAGGACCGGGGACGCGGTCACCATCCTGCGCGAGCGGGCCGGACGGTTGCTGCGACGATGAGCGAGAACAGTCAGGACACTGTGACGACCGCCGAGCAGAACCGGCGCCAGGTGCTTTACTGGCGGCTGCTCGCCCGCCTCTTCGACAACGACGAGCAGCCCGCGCTGGAGACCGCGAGCGCGGCCATCCTCGACGACCTCGGCCTGCCCGCGGCGTTGCTCGACCCCTCGGTATCGGTCGACACCCTGGTGCAGCGCTTCCCCGAGCTGGCCGCCGAGTTCCAGACCCTGACGACACCCCCGGAGCACACGGCCGGGCAGTCCGGTGAGACCGGGCAGGCCGGTGAGACCGCTCAAACCGGTGAGACCGCTCAAACCGGTGAGACGACTCAAGCCGGTGAGGCCGCTCAGGAGGTGCGCAGGGCGGCCCTGGTGTCGAAACTGCTGCTCAACGTCTTCGCCACCGGGGCGGGAGAGGTGACCGCCACCCGGCTCGCGGCCTGGCAGCAGGACGCGGGCTGGTTCAAGCAGGCCCTGGGCGGTACGCCCGGCCGCGGGACCGGCTACCGGGACAACCCCGAGGCGGGCAGCGAGAGCGGCCGCGGCGGCGGCACCGAGAGCGACCGCGAGCTGGCCGGGGTGCTGGCCGGTCTGGAGGCCGACCTGGTCAGCCGCATGCGGTTGCGCGAGGTGCTGGCCGACCCGGTGCTGGCCAGGCAGCTCACCCCGAGCATGTCGCTCGTCGAGCAGCTGCTGCGCGACAAGTCCAACCTCTCGGGGGTGGCGCTGGCCAACGCCAAGGCGCTGATCCGCAGGTTCGTCGACGAGGTCGCCGAGGTGCTCCGCACGCAGGTCGAGAAGGCCAGTGCGGGTGTCATCGACCGGTCGGTGCCGCCCAAGCGGGTCTTCCGCAACCTCGACGTCGAACGCACGATCTGGAAGAACCTCGTCAACTGGAATCCCGAGGACCAGCGGCTCTACGTCGACCGGCTGTACTACCGGCGCACCGCCAGGCGCACCACACCGGCCCGGATGATCGTGGTCGTCGACCAGTCGGGCTCGATGGTCGACGCGATGGTCAACTGCACCATCCTGGCGTCGATCTTCGCCGGGCTGCCCAAGGTGGACGTGCACCTGATCGCCTACGACACCCGCGCGCTCGACCTCACCCCGTGGGTGCACGACCCGTTCGAGGTGCTGCTGCGCACCCAGCTCGGCGGCGGCACCGACGGCACGGCCGCCCTGACCCTGGCCCAGCCCAAGGTCGCCGACCCGCGCAACACCGTGGTCGTGTGGATCTCGGACTTCTACGAATGGCGGTCCGACGCCGTCTTCGCCGGTATGGAGGCACTGCACCGCTCCGGCGTCCGGCTCATCCCGGTGGGCTCGGTGAACAGCGGCGGCCAGCAGAGCGTCAACCCGTGGTTCCGGCAGAAGCTCAAGGACCAGGGCACGCCGGTGATCTCCGGCCACATCCGCAAGCTCGTACTCGAACTGAAGAACTTCCTCGCTTAGGAGCCCCCCATGACCAACGAGATGTTGCGCGCCCCCGCCGAGGTGAAGTACGCCGAGGAACTCGACTGGCTGGAGTCGGTCGACGACGGTCCCAAGCCGTTCTCCTGGCGGCTCAGCCCACGGATGGTACGGCTGTTCGTGCTCGGCTCCGAGCGCTCCGACGGGCTGGAGCGGGAGATCCCGCAGAAGTGGTTCGGTGAGCGTAGCTTCGTCGAGCGCAGCATCGTGACGCTGGCCTCCGACCGCGGCCTGCTGTTGATCGGCGATCCCGGGACCGGCAAGAGCTGGCTGGCCGAGCTGCTCTCCGCGGCCATCTGCCGCAACTCCACCCTGGGCGTCCAGGGCACGGCCGGGACGACCGAGGACCACATCAAGTACTCGTGGAACGTCTCCATGGTGATCGCCAAGGGCCAGTCCCGCGCGTCGATGATCCCCTCGCCGATCATGACGGCGATGGAGCAGGGCGTGATCGGGCGCTTCGAGGAGCTGACCCGCTCGACCAGCGACGTGCAGGACGCCCTGATCTCGATCCTGTCCGAGAAGTACATGTCCATCCCCGAACTCGACACCGACAACATCGTGTTCGCCCGGCCCGGGTTCTCCATCATCGCCACGGCCAACAGCCGCGACCGGGGGGTGAACGACCTGTCCTCGGCGCTGAAGCGCCGGTTCAACTTCGTCAGGATCCCGGTCGTGACGAGCAAGGCCGCCGAGGCGGAGATCGTTCGTTTCCGCACCGAGGAGTTGCTGCGCCGCCACCGGATCGAGCTGGACCTGCCGCCCACGCTGCTGGACATCCTGCTGCGGAGCTTCGCCGACCTGCGCGCCGCGGCGGCCTCGGCGGGCAGCGAGGACGAGAAGCTGGAGTCGGCGCTGTCCACCGCCGAGCAGATCGGCGTGCTGGAGGACGCCATCCTGCACAGCAACTTCTTCGGCGACCGCACCCTGCGCGCCCAGACGCTGGCCGGCGCCCTGGTGGGCTCGCTGGCCAGGCGCGCCCCCGAGGACCTGGCCATCCTGAACAAGTACTGGCACGGGGTCGTCGAGCCGCGCAGCCAGAAGGAGGGCGGGGAGTGGACGGACTTCCTCGAAGGCGGCCGCCAAGCCATCTCCACCCTGTCATGAGCACCGGCATGAGCACTGACACGGGCACGAGCACCGGCACCGGCACTGACACGGGCACGGGCACGGGCACGGGCACCGGCACCGGCACCGGCACGAGCACAAGCACGGGCACGGGCACGGGCATGAGCACCTTCACCGCTCTGCGCGAGCAGCTCCTCGGCGCCGCCGCCGCCTTCACCGACGGCCCGGAGGCGCTGCCCGAGATCCTGGCGGGCCTGGTCGACGACGTCGACCGGGCGCTGCGCGAGGAGCTTGAGATCTTCCCGGTGTGCCACCACTCACCGGCCTCCGCGCTGGCCATGACGCGACGGCTGCGCGAGAAGCGGCCCAAGGTGATCTACCTGGAGCTGTGCGAGGACCTGCGGCCGTTGCTGGAGGAGCTGCGCAACTGCCGGCTGCCGGTGGCGCTGCAGGCGTTCGCCACCGAGCTCGACGGTTTCCCGCCCGGCTCCGGCCCGCTCAGCGTCGTGGCGCCGGTCACCGAGGCGTCGGCGGAGTACCAGGCCATCGCCTACGCCCTGGAGACCCCGGACGTCGAGCTGGTGCTGGTCGACCGCTCGTCGGACCACGTCTTCCAGTGGCTTCCCCAGGAGCCGTCCGAGCCGGTCGCCGCCGACCGCGAGGGCGACCTGCACGGCGACGCCGTGGGCGTCGAGGTGGGTGACCTGCGCCCGCGCTTCGCCGAGCTGGAGGAGCACCTGCTGCGCCACGGCAAGGTCCGGCACTGGTCGGAGTGGTGGGACCAGTACGTCGAGCAGCCGCTGACCGGCGCCGACTACGACACCTACCGGCAGGCCATGGCGCTGGTCGGCAGCCTGTTCCGGCGGCTGAGCCCGGGGGGCGACCGGCTGGCCGACGACGAGGAGCGCGAGCGCTACATGTGGACCCGGATCCACGGGCACCTCGCCTCCTCCGGCGCCGACCCCGCGCACTGCCTGTACGTGTGCGGCGCCTTCCACGCGGTCAGCACGGTGCCCGAGTTCGGGCTCGCGTCCGGCGCGCGGGACTACGTCATCACCCCCCGCACGGCCACCCGCTGGCTGTACGGGCTCATCCCCTCCAGTCACTCGGCCATCGAGGCCCAGTTCGGGCTGGCCCAGGGGTCGGTGTCGATCGCCGCGGCGACCTGGGCCAAGGCCGCGACGCGCGGCGGCGTCACCCCGTACCGGCTGGGAGGACAGCAGGGCACCCGCTCGCGCTCGCGGACCGCGCGGGCCGTGGAGCCGGCACCGCCGGAGCCGGTGGCCGACCGGCTGTCGGGATTCCTGGCCACCCCGCCCGTGCTGGACGGCCTGGACGAGGCCGAGCTGCGCGGATGGTGCGTCGACATCGTGCGGCTGGCCCGCCGCAACGGCTACCTGGCCAGTACGGCCGACGCCATCTCCGTGTTCGAGACGTCGATCCTGCTCGCGGGGCTGCGCAACCGGGCCAGGCCGACGCCGTACGACTTCCAGGACGCCGCCGTCACGTGCATCGAGAAGGACGCGGTGCCGGGCCGCCGCGACATCCGCCGCCTGTGCGAGATCCTGCTGGGCGGCGACCGGATCGGCCAGGTTGGCTACAACGCGCTCCCGCCGCTGGCCCGCGACGTGTACGACCGGCTGGAACCGCTCGGGCTCGACCTGGGCAAGCGCACCCAGCAGCGGGCGCTGCTCGACCTCACCGCCGATCCTGAGCTGGTGCCGTGCTCGGATCTGCTGTGGAAGCTGCGCTACCTGCTGCCCGAGGGCGCGGTCCGGCCCATCATGGGGACGCGCCGCCTGGGCGAGCGGCCGATTCAGGAGAGCTGGGACATCGCGATCGGCCGCCACCAGCGGTCGATCATCGAGCTGGGCTACGAGGGCGTCACCGTCGAGCAGGTGCTGGAACAGCGGCTGCGCCGCAAGGTGTGGGAGCCTCGGGCCACCGCGGGGATCGCCCTCGCGGCCGTGGAGGACGCCATCCTCTACCTGGGCGGCCGCCGCCTCGCCGACGAGCTCGGCAACCGCGCGGTGGAACTGCTGGCCTCCGAACGCACCGTGGACGACGCTCCCGAGGTGCTGCACCGGATCCGCCGGTTGCTGGCCCACTACCGGGCCACCCAGCCGGACCTGCCGGCCTGGTGCGAGGCGTTCGTCACGGCAGGCTACGCGCACTACTGCACGCTGCTGCCGACCGCCTTCGTGGACGAGGACACCGGTGTCCGCCAGGTCGGCGCGACGCTCGGCTTCCTGTTCACCATGGAGAACCTCGCGCTGTCGCTGGGCTGCGATCGGGCCCAGCTGGAGCTGGCGGTGCGGCAGTCGCACCCGGAGGCTCCCGCCAAGGTGGCGCTGCTGTGGGCGGCCAAAACCCAGCTGGGCCTGCTCCCACGGGCCGAGCTGCGTGCCCGGTGTGACGAGCTGCTGGCCAACCCGCTCGTCATCCCCTCCTTCCCTCTCTATCTGAGCGGGTTCGTCCAAGCGCTGGAGCCGGTTCCCGCCCTCGCGCCGTTCGTGGTCGAGGTGCTGTCCAAGGCGTTCGCCCGGTTGCCCGACCCGGTCCTGCTGCCGTGGCTGCCGACGCTGATCACGACGCTGCGGCGGCACGCGCTGGAGCTGGTGCCGGTCCTCGTCCGCGAGGCGGGCCGGACCTTCCCCGCGGGGCTGGCCGAGCTCGACGCGTGGACTCCGCCGTGGGCGGGACCGGCGTCCGCGCCCGCGAAAGCGGTCCGGCGCGCGCCGAGCGGGCCGAGCGGGCCGGTGGCCGGCCTGCTGGCCGGACACCCGCAGGCGTGCGACGCCGTGGCCATGCTGCTCGGCTACCCGGCGGAGTGGCCGGTGCCCGCCGGTGGCACGGCGGCGGGCACCGGCGGAACGGCGGCGGGCGAGCTGCTCGCCCGGCACCCGGCGACGACCGGCGCGGTCGTGGCACTGCTCTCCGGCTGAGGGCCGACTGAGGACCGGCGGGGACGCGGCACCGCTCTCCGGTTGAGGACCGGCGGGGGCGCCGCCCCGGGGGAACGGCGAGAATCCCGCCCGATCATGCCGATCGGGCGGGATTCTCGCCGTTCCCGGACCGCGCTCACCGGCGCCCCGCCCGGCGGCGCATCCGGGCACGGTGCGCGTTTCCACAGTGCCGCGGTCCGTACGAGCGCCAGCGCCGTCACGGTAGGGCCAGGTCTACCATCGCTCCTCCACCGCGAGCCCGTTCGCGAGGAACCCGCTGCTCCTAAGGTTGTCCGGGTGACGAACGGTGGCTCTGTGTGGCGGGTGATGGCGGGCAACCCGTCGCGCTTCCTCCTGTCCTGGTGGCCGTTGCGATGCCTGGCCTACCTGTTCGGTACGGTCGTGCTCGCCATGGCGGCGTGGCCGGTGATGCTCCTGCTGCTGCCACTCCCGCCCGTGCTCGTCCTCATGGGGATGCCGGTCGGGATGCTGGAACGGCGCCGGCTCGTCCCGCTTGAGCGGGTTCCGGTGAGAAGCCCGCACGCCACCGCGCCCGATGGTGTGGGTGCCTGGCTGCGGCTGCGGCTGGGTGAGAGCGCGACGTGGCGGGAACTGGGCTACACGTTGTGCCTGCTGTCCGTTCTGTTCGTCGTCGATCTCATCGCTCTCTCCGTCCTGTTCGTCTTCCTCCTCCTGCTGGTCCTCCCGCTGCTGATCGCGGCCGGGGCCGCGGTCCAGGTGGACATCCGGCTGGGCGGGCTGGTCGTCGACACGATGGGCGAGGCATGGGCCGTCGCCGCCGTGGCCGGCCTGCCCGGCACGGTCCTCACGGTCTACGCGCTGTGCGTCCTCGCCGGGGCCCAGGCGGCGTTCGCCCGGTGGCTGCTCGGCCCGGCGCGGGCCGAGCTGGACCGGCGGGTGGAGGAGCTCTCGACGTCGCGGACGCGGCTGGTCGACGCCTTCGAGGCCGAGCGCCGCCGCATCGAGCGGGACCTGCACGACGGGGCGCAGCAGCACCTGGTGTTGCTGAACATGAATCTGGGGCTGCTGGAAGCCGAGATCGCCGGGGAGGACCCGCGGATGGGCGAGCTGGTGGGCGAGGCCCGCCGGCAGGCGCGGCAGGCCCTGGAGGTGCTCCGCGAGCAGATCCGCGGCATCCATCCCCAGGTTCTGACCGACCTCGGGCTGGTGGCGGCCGTCGGCGAGCTCGCCGAGCGCTGTCCGGTCCCGGTCGAGGTCGACCTCGCCCTGGCGCGGCGCCTGCCCGCCGCGGTGGAGTCCACCGCGTACTTCGTCGTCTCCGAGGCGATGACCAACGTGGTCAAACACGCCGCGGCCGGCCGGATCACGGTCGGCGGCGGGCTCGCGGGCGGACGCCTGCTCGTGACGATCACCGACGACGGCCGTGGCGGCGCCGACCCGGCCCGGGGCAGCGGCCTGCGGGGCCTGGCGGACCGGGTCGCCGTGCTGGATGGCACCCTGGTAGTCAGCAGCCCCGAGGGGGGACCCACCACAGTGCGGACCGAACTGCCATGTCGTTGCGAATAGTGCTCGCCGAGGACTCCGCGCTAATGCGCGCCGGTCTGGTCGGCCTGCTGGAGCGTTTCGGGCACACTGTCGTAGCGGCCGTGGGCGACGCCGACGCCCTGAGGGCCGCGGCTCGGGCTCACCGCCCCGACCTGGTCGTCACCGACGTGCGGATGCCGCCCGGCTACACCGACGAGGGGCTGCGCGCGGCGGTGGAGCTGCGGGCCACCGACCCGGGCGCGGCGGTGCTGGTGCTGTCGCAGTACGCCGCGACCGCCTACGCGGCGGAACTTCTCGCGCCCACCGGCCAGGCCGGGGTCGGGTACCTGCTCAAGGACCGTATCGGGGAGATCGCCGACTTCGCCGACGCGGTGACCCGGGTCGCGGCGGGCGAGACCGTCATCGACCCCGACGTGGTCCGGCAATTGCTGGCGCGGCAGCGCGTCACCGATCCGCTCGACCGGCTCACCCCTCGGGAGCGGGAGGTGCTCGGCCAGATGGCCGAGGGCCGCTCCAACCCGTCGATCGCCCGCACGCTCGGCGTCGGCGACGCCGCGGTCGCCAAGCACATCGGCAACATCTTCATGAAACTGGACCTGCCCGCCGAGGACGGCCACCGCCGGGTGCTGGCCGTCCTCACCTACCTGCGGAGCTGACCCGGTGACCCGCGTACCGCCCTCGCGGTTCGCGGGTCACCGGAACGGCGCGCTGTCACCCGGTGGTTCCGCCGGGCGTGCCGCAGGTGACATCGCCGCCGGGCAGAACGCCGTCGACCAGATACCGGTCGACAGTGGCGTCGACGCAGGTGTTGCCGGCCGCGAGGTAGACGCCGTGGCGGAAGGCGCCGGACAGGGTGACCATGCGGGAGCCGGTCAGCGCCCGGCGCATGGCCCGCTGGCCCGGGTAGGGGGTGGCGGGGTCGCCGTCGGCACCGACGATCAGCATCGGGACGTGGTTGCCGACCGTGGTGGCCGGTTCCGCCGGCGCGGTCGGCCAGAACGCGCACGGGGTGATGTTGCGGGTCAGCGGCCCGAACAGCGGTTCGTCGGCGCGGTGCGCCTGGATGTCGCGGAAGTAGGTCCCGGGGTCGCGCGAGACGGCTCGGTCGGCGCAGAGGATCGGGGCTCCCGCCCTGTCGGTGGCCGCGCCGGCACCGGTGAACAGTCCGGCGAGGAACTCCTTCAGCGACGGCGGGGGCACGCTGGCGGCACCGCGGGCGGCGGCGGCCAGCACCCGCGCCTCCGCGGCAAGGCCGGCGTACGCCTCCGCGCTGTCGTCATAGAGGCGGACGAACAGGAGGTACGGGACGACGTGCGCGTCGATCCGGTACGCGCCCACCCGCAGCGGACGCCGGGCCGCGGCCCGGTCGATCCGGTCCACGGTGGCCAGGACCTCGGCCGTCGTGTCGCCCAGGCCGTACTCGTCGTCATGATCGGCGGCCCAGCCCGCCCAGCGCCTGAGAGCGGCGGTGATGGCCGGAGCGTTCCGCGAGATCAGGCCGGGGCCGTAGACGCCCGGGTCGACCGCGCTGTCCAGCACGACCCGGTCCGCCCGCGCGCCGAACATCTGCGTGTAGACGGCGCCCAGATAGGTGCCGTACGAGTACCCGAGGTAGGACAGTTTCGGCTCGCCGAGGGCGGCGCGGATCACGTCCATGTCGCGGGCGGTGTTGCGGGTGGAGGCATGCGGCAGCAGGTCACGGTCGCCCTGGGCGCATCCGGCCGCCAGCTTCCTCATCAGGGCCACGCCGTCGTCGAAGGTGCGGCGGTTCGGGCCGGCCGACCGCAGGAAGGTGTCGGTCGTCCACCGGCAGCGCATCGGCGTGCTGCGGCCCACGAAGCGCGGATCCATCCCGATCAGGTCGTAGCGGGCCGCGACGGCGGGCATGTTCTGGTTGAGAAGCACCTGTTCCACTCCGGTGGCCCCCGGGCCTCCGGGATTGATCAGCAGGGCGCCACGGCGGCGGCCGGGATCGGTGGCCTTGATCCGCGATATCGCGATCGTGATGGTCCGCCCGCCGGGCAGGCGGTAGTCCAGCGGAACGGTGATCGTGCCACACCGGGCCTTGGCCGCGTCCAGGGCCCCGCCGAGTTCGTCGGCCGGCCCTGTCCGGCAGCCGTGCCAGTCGATCGGCCGCTGCTGGGACAGGGCCGGCCCGTCGGCCCCGGTGTGGTCGACGGCACCGGCCGACGCCTGACCGGTGGCCGGGATACCGGCCACCAGTGCCGCGCCCGCGGCGACGGCCGTGACGATCCTTCGTCCACGCACGGAATTCTTCTCCTCCGGATGATGTCGCCGCCGGGCCAGGACCCCGGCGGTCGATCCGGATCGACCCTACGAACGCCCACCTCGCCGACGCGATGGCGTAGCCTGCCGCACGCGTGGTGGTGTTCCCGGGTGTCCCGGGGTAGACCGGGCACTACGTCGACCGCGACGACGTCCCCGCCACCGGCCGGCGAGGACGAGGTGGCCGTGCTCGTCGGACAGGCCCGTAGGAGATCGTTGGACAGGCCCGTAAGAAGATCGGGCCCTGTCGAAAGCGCCTCTCCCGCCCGTGGGCCGCGAGCCGTCGTCGCCGTGAAGGACCTCACCGACGCAGGCGCAGGTAGTGGTGGATGATCAGCGCGGCGGCGCACGCCAGGGTGAGCAGCCCGGCCCCGATTCCGGCGAGCACGCCGGCATCGGCGGAGAAGGCCACCATGACGCAGAGCGCGCCGGCCGCCAGCAGGAGCCACAGCACGGGACGTACCATCCCGTCCCGAGCGCCGGCGGGACGTGCCGAAGGTGGCGTCTCGAAGTTCCCGGGAACGCGGTGGGGGTCGGTCACGGCGTGCTCCTCACTCGAACCGTTCGTCACCCGCCGACGCTACGGACCACCGCGGACGCCGGCGATCCCGCCAACGAGACGGGCGAGGTACAGCAGGCTGTACTCCTTGACCGGCGATCTGACGACGGCCCGGATGGTGCCCTATGGTCTGGTTCAGGAGGTGCGGATGCCGACTCATGACCCCCCGGCCGGGCGGAAACCGGCACGTCGGTGGGACGTGTTCGCCCGCGCCCGCACCACCCTGGACGCGTTCGAACACCTCGTCGGCGGGCTGGGCACCACGGTCCTGGCGCTGGTCGCGCTCCTGCTGGTGGCCGCCACCGCACTGGCCTGCCTCGTCGGCGTGGGCGTGCTCCTGGTGCCCGCCGCGCTGCGCGGGCTGCGCGCCGTCGCCGACCGGGAGCGCGCGCGGCTCTCCCGCTGGGGCCCGGAGATCATCGGCCCGGATCCGGTGCCGGCCGGGCTGCGCGACGCCCTCACCGATCCGACCACGCGCCGGGAGCTGGGCTGGGTGGTCACCCACGCCACGCTCGGGCTGTTCCTCAGCCTGATCGGTCTCACGATGTCCTTCAGCGCGGTGACCAACACCACCTTCCCGCTGTGGTGGCGGCTGCTACCGCCGGAGGAGGCGTCCAGCTCGGCCATGGGGCTGTGGACCGTGCGGGACCTGCCCAGCGCCCTCGGGGTCGGCCTGCTCGGCTTGGGATGGATCGTCGTCACCATGCTCCTCGCACCGGGCATGGCGCGGCTGCAGGCGTGGCCCGGCCGGCGACTCCTGTCCGCCGACCCCGGCACCGACCTCGCGCTACGTGTCGCGCAGCTCACCGCGACCCGCGCCGCCGCGCTGGACGCGCACGCCGCCGAGCTGCGGCGGATCGAACGGTCGCTGCACGACGGGACCCAGAACCGGATCGTCGCCGTCTCCATCCTGCTCGGCGCGGCCCGCCGCGCGCTGGCCCGCGACCCGTCCGGCGCCGAGGCCATTCTCGAACGCGCGCAGGACGCCGCCGAGCAGGCACTCGCCGAGCTTCGCGCGGTCGCCCGCAGCATCCTGCCTCCGGTACTGACCGACCGGAGCCTCTCGGACGCGCTGACCGGGCTGGCCACCACCTGCCCGGTGTCCTGCCGGATCGAGGCCGACATCCCCGACCGGTGCGCCGCGTCCGTCGAGGCCACCGCCTACTTCGTGGTGGCCGAGGCGCTCACCAACATCGCCCGGCACAGCCATGCCCGGCACGCCACGGTCACGGTCCGCCGCCGCGACGACCGCTTACACCTTCAGATCACCGACGACGGCCACGGAGGAGCGGACGAGCACGGCGGGTCCGGGCTCGTCGGCATCCGCCGCCGTACCGAAGCACATGACGGGACGCTCATGCTGACCAGCCCTCCCGGCGGGCCCACCACCCTCGATGTGAGCCTGCCATGCGGATTGTGATCGCCGAGGACGACCCGCTCCTGCGCGAGGGCCTCGCGCTGCTGCTGCGCGCGGAGTCACTCGACGTCGTGGCGACCGCCGCCGACGCCGACGGCTTCCTGGCCGCCGTCGACGCCCACGAGCCGGATGTCGCCATCGTCGACGTCCGGATGCCGCCGACCCACACCGACGAGGGGATCACCGCGGCCGTCGAGGCCAGGCGCCGCCAGCCTGACCTGGCCGTTCTCGTGCTGTCCGCGTACGTCGAGCAGGCCTTCGCCACCGAACTGCTCGCCCAGGGCAGCGCCCGCCTCGGATACCTCCTCAAGGAGAGGGTCGGACGCGTCGAGGAGTTCATGAACGCGCTGCGCCGGGTGGCGGCCGGAGGCACGGCCATCGATCCCGAGGTCGTCGCGCAGCTTTTCGCCCGTACCCGGCCCGACACCAGGCTGGAGCGCCTCAGCCCCCGCGAACGCGACGTACTGGCCCTGATGGCCGAGGGACTGGGCAACACCGCCATCGCCGAACGGCTCTTCGTCACCGACGGCGCCGTTCACAAGCACATCCGCAGCATCTTCGCCAAGCTCGACCTGGCGCCCGCCGACCGGGCGGACCGGCGCGTCACCGCCGTCCTGCGCTATCTCGAAGACGCCCAGCGCCGAGCCTGACCGCCGGCCGTCCGGCCCGGCCCGCCACGCGCCCTCGCCCGGCTCTCCGCCGACCAGCACGTCATCTCCGCCGACCAGCACGTCATCTCCGCCGGCCAGCATGTCATCTCCGCCGGCCGCACCGAACGACGAGGGAGAGCGGCGCGACGAGCGCGGAACGCTCCGCCGCGGTGACGCGCCGTTCACGACCGCCCCGGGGGCCGGTCGTCCGACCCGTCAGTCCCGGCATCGTCGAACCCGCGCGGCCTGCGCCGCGCTTTCGACTCACGGTTGGTGCGCGTCCCGATCCGGCCGCGCACAAGGTACGGCTTGTAGCAGTGAACGCAGCAGTCGCGCGGCGGTGTCGGCGGACACTTCGCCGGGTGTGTTCACGATCTGGGCGGCGAGTCCGTCGACGAACGTGTGCAGGAGCGCCGCCCAGAGCTCGACCTGGGCATCAGGGTGCGGGAGCGTGGCCTGGCTCACTTCGCGGGTCGTCTCGTATCCGCGTATGGAGGCGATGCACTGACGGTACAGCGCCCGTTGGTCGTTCCACGTCGTAGAGCCTCCTTCCGGAGGGTGTTGACGTTCCCATTCCACGATCGCCGACCACAGCGCGTATTCCTCGCGCCGCTCGGCATCGAGCGGCAGCATCTCCTCCACGATCGTGGCGATCCGTTCGACCACCGAACCTTGGGTGTGGGGCCGCTGGACGCGTGGGAGGACCCGTCGACGGAGGGTGTCGGTGGTGGCCCGCACGACGTAGGCCTGCAATTCGTGCTGATTGCTGAAGTAATGCCGCAGGGACCCGGTGGACCAGCCGGCTTCGGCGGCGACTCCGCGGACGCTCACACCGGCGAGGCCTTCGCGCAGGATCACCCGGATGGCGGCCTCGCCGAGCTCGGCCCGTCGCTGGTCATGATCAACGAGTCGCGGCACCTTCACATGCTAACACGCCCGTGTTATTTTAACTGACACGGGCGTATTATTACGACTCGTTGACTTCCGTAAGGAGGCCGGGTTGTCGATCGAGACGATCGGGGCGGTGCTCGCGCTGGCCCTGCTCGACACGCTGAGCCCCACCGTGATCGGGATAACCCTCTATCTGCTGCTGGCCAGGCCGCACCGCGTGGGCGCGCTGCTCGGCGTGTACCTCGGATCGGTCGCGATCGCGTACTTCGCCTTGGGCGCGCTGCTCATGCTCGGCCTGGGCGCCGTCGTGCCGATCGTCGATGACAGCGTGTGGACCTGGGGACAGGCCGTCCTCGGCGTGGCGCTCATGGTGGGGAGCTACTTCATCCCCGACAAGAACCCCGAACGTGCGTCCATCCGGGCCCGGACCTTCACCCTGCGCTCGATGCTGCTGCTGGGGCTGGGGACCTGGCTGTTCGAGTTCGCCACCGCCGTGCCGTACTTCGCCGCGATCGGCGTCATGACCTCGGCCGGCCTGCCCGCCGTCCAATGGTCGCCGCTCCTCGGCGTGTACGTGACCATCATGGTGATGCCGGGCGTCCTGCTCCTCGCCGCATGGGCGGCCCTGGGCGAACGGATGCGTGAACGGTCTGAGCGGTGGCAGAAAAAGCTCTCCTCGGGATCCCGCACGACACTGCGCTGGATCGTCGGGATAGCGGGATTACTGATCCTCCTGGACGCGGCACCAGACCAGATCACCGTCACGATGGGTCCGTGACCGCCCGCATCGGCACCTCGACGAAGCTCGCGTACGTTGCGGCCTGCTCCTCGGCCGGAAACTCCACCGGCACGGCGTGGTGGGGGCATGCGGTGACCCGGCCCCCGGTGGCCATCCGCACACGGATTCGTCAGCCGTCTTCACCGCCGTCTTCGCCGCTGTTTTCGTCAACCGTCTTCACCACCGTCGAGCGCTTCGCGCAACCGGAGGGCGGCATGCCGGTCCCCGGCCTCGGCCCGCGCCCGCAGTTCCTCCAGCCGCCCCTGCTCGGCCAGCAACCGCGCCAGCCGGTCGGCGGCGTACGCGCTGCCGGCGTCGGCCAGCTCACGTAACGCGTCCAGCCGCCCCTGCCCGGGTCGCGGCCCCAGCCGGTTGGCGACGGATTCGCCCTCGATGCCGGCCAGCCCCTGGCCGGGCAGTTGCGCCAGCCGGTCGGCGGCCGCCCAGTCTCCCGCCTCGGCCCGTGCCCGCAGCAACGCGATCGCCTCCTCGACCCGTCCCAGCCCGGCGAGCACCTGCGCCAGCTTGTAGGCGGAGTCGTTGTCGCCGGCGTCGGCCCATGCCCGCAGGAACGCGATGGCCTCCTCGACCCGCCCCAGCCCGGTCAGCAGATCGACCAACCCGAACTTGGCGGACTCGTAGCCCGCCTCGACCCGTGCCCGCAGCAGGGCGATCCCCTCCTCGGTCCGGTCCTGCTCGACCAGCGCTCGCGCCAGCCGATTCGTGGTGAGCCAGTAGACGTCCTCGGCCCGGTGGAAGAGCGCCAGCGCCTCGTTCATCCGCCCGTGCTCGGCCAGAATCTCCACCAACCAGCTGGTGACGGCGACATCACCCGCTGAAAGCCGTGCGTGCAGCAGAGCGATCGCCTCGTCCGCCTGCCCGTGCCCGAGCATGATCTCGACCGTCAAGTCGGCGGCGTACACGGTGCCGGGGGCGTACATGTGCGCGACGGCCCGAGGCCGCAGCAGAGCGATCGCCTCTCCCGCCCGCCCCTGGTCGGCCAGCAGCTTCGCCAGGTGGTAGCAGGCGGACTCGTCTCCGCCCGCGGCCCGCGCCCGCAGCTCCTCCACCGTCCACAGCGCCGCTTCCTCGTCGCTGAGAAACCGGGAAGCGGCCGGCGCGGGCGGCGTCGGGGGGTCTGTCGCGGTCACCGGAACCGATCGCGGCGGCAGGAGCCCGCGGACGAGCCCTCCGGCACGGCCGAGCGTGCGAAACCAGCGATCCAAGCACGGAAAACCGCTCACCGGGCTCATGCCGTCCACCTCCATGTCCAGCCGCCGCGAGGACACGCGAAAACTGCGAACCATGCGATCTTCCCGGCGTGCATGCACCGCATCATGGAGGCGGTCGCTTGGAGGTCACTTGGAAAGGGCCGGTTCGTCTGGTCACCGGCGCACCCGAACCGAGGGGAACGGGGCTCGTTCTCGCCCCGCTCCCCTCACCTCATCGCGCCGGCGGCGCCGAGTCGCCCGGCGGCACGGAAGGCCGGGGCCGGATGTGGTGACGGCCGATGGGGAGCATCAGGGGGCGGCCGGAGACGGGGTCCTCGATGATGCGGCTGTCGAGGCCGAAGACGGTGCGGACGCTGTCTTCGGTGAGGACCTCGGCCGGGGGGCCGGAGGCGTGGAGGCGGCCGTCGGCGAGGGCGATGAGGTGGTCGGCGTAGCGGGCCGCGAGGTTGAGGTCGTGCAGGACCATCACGATGGTGGTGCCGCGGGTGCGGTTCAGGTCGGTCAGCAGGTCGAGGACTTCGACCTGGTGGCTGGCGTCGAGGAACGTGGTGGGCTCGTCGAGAAGGAGCAGGTCGGTCTGCTGGGCCAGGGCCATGGCGATCCAGACCCGTTGGCGCTGACCGCCGGACAGCTCGTCGACGGCACGATCCGCCAGATCCGTCGTCTGCGTGGCCTCCAGGGCGGCGGCCACCGCGGCGTCGTCCCTGTCGTTCCACCGGGAGAAGATCCCCTGGTGGGGATGGCGGCCGCGGCCGACGAGGTCGAGCACGGTGATGCCCTCGGGCGCGACCGGCGACTGGGGCAGCAGCCCGAGCGTGCGGGCCAGTTCCTTGGCGGGCATGCGGTGCACCTCCTTGCCGTCCAGGACGACACGACCCTCACGGGGCCTGAGCAGCCGGGACAGCGAGCGCAGGAGCGTCGACTTCCCGCAGGCGTTCGCGCCGACGATGACCGTGATCTCGCCGGGCGGCACGATCAGGTCGAGGGACTCGACGACGACGCGGTCGCCGTAGCCGAGCGTGAGGCCCTCGGCCGCGAGAGAGTGGGACGTGGTCACAGCGAGCCTCCGGCCCGATGGGTGCGGACGATCAGATAGACGAGATACGGCGCGCCGAGGACACCGGTGACGACGCCGACCGGGTAGCGAAGGTCGAACGCGAACTGGCCGGCGAAGTCGGCGACGAGGACCAGGAGGGCGCCGACGAGCCCCGCGGGCACGAGCAGGGAGCCGTCCGCGCCGACGAGCCGGGCCGCGATGGGGCCGGACAGGAACGCCACGAACGCGATCGGCCCGGCCGCCGACGTGGCGAAGGCGATCAGGCCGACGGCGGCGACGATCACTATGAGGCGGGTGCGTTCGACGCGGACCCCGAGGGCGGAGGCGGTGTCGTCGCCGAGCCGCATCGCCGACAGGTCGCGCGCCTGGGACAGCAGGACGGGAGTGAGGACGACCAGCGCGACGAGGACGGGCAGGACCTGTTCCCAGGTCGTGCCGTTGAGGCTGCCGGTCAGCCAGCGCAGGGCCTCCTGGAGGTCCCATTCGGCGGCCTGGGACAGGACATAGGAGGTGATGCTTTCGAGGATCGCGGCGATCCCGATGCCGATCAGGATGAGCCGCGTGCCGACGACGCCGTCCCGGAACGCCAGGGTGTACACCAGCAGGGCGACGGCGAGGGTGGAGACGATGGCGAGGGCCGACACCTGGAGCCCGCCGAGGGAGAGCGACACGATCGCGATGGCCGCCGCGGCGCTCGCCGCCCAGCTGATGCCGATGATGTCTGGGCTGGCCAGCGGGTTGCGGAGCATCGTCTGGAAGGTGACGCCGGACAGGCCGAAGCTGAATCCCGCGATCACGGCGAGGACGGCCCGCGGCAGCCGGAGCCGCCCGACCGTGAAGGACGCCCCCGGGACCTGCTCGCCGAGGATGACGCGGACCACGTCGCGGGGCGGGTAGAACGTCTGCCCGGCCATCAGGGTCACGGCGAACCCTGCGACGACGAGCACCGCCAGCGTCAGGATGACGAGGAGGCGGCGGGAGGCGCGCCGACGGCGGCCTCGGACGACGACCTGGACGACGGGCGGCCGGGTGACGGCGGGGGCGCTCACGACTCCTCCTTCGTCGGAGCCGCGAGCGCGGCGCTGCTGTGCTTGCTGGTTCGCTCGCTCACAGGTCACGTACCTTCTGACTGCGGACGATGTGGATGAAGAACGGGGCGCCGATCAGCGCCGTCACGATGCCCACCTCGACGTCCTCGGGGCGCGCCACCACGCGGCCGACGACGTCGGCCGCGGTGAGCAGCGACGCGCCGACCAGGGTGGAGAACGGCAGCAGCCAGCGGTGGTCCACGCCGACGAGCAGGCGGCACGCGTGCGGGACGACGAGTCCGACGAAGCCGATCGGCCCGGCGACGGCCGTCGACGCGCCGCACAGCACGACGACGCCGAGGGCGGCCGTGGCCCGGATGACGGCGACGCGCTCACCGAGCCCGGCCGCGAGTTCGTCGCCCAGGGCGAGCGAGTTCAGCGCCCGCGCGGACAGCAGGCACAGGGCGAAGCCGACGGCGAGGAACGGCAGGATCTGCCCGATGCGCTCGTACGACGCGCCGCCCACCCCGCCGATCTGCCAGAGCCGGAAGCTCCCGGCGATGTCGTTGCGGGGCAGGACGACGGCGCTGACCAGGGACGCGAAGGCCGCCGACGTGGCGACGCCGGCGAGCGCGAGTTTGAGGGGCGTGGCCCCGCTGCGCCCGAGGGACCCGACGGTGTACACGAACCCTGCCGAGACGGCGGCCCCCGCCATCGCGACCCAGATGTACCCGGTCGGCGACGTGAGCCCGAAGAACGCGACGGCGGTGACGACGGAGAGCGACGCGCCCATGTTGACGCCCAGGATTCCCGGGTCGGCCAGCGGGTTGCGGGTCACGCCCTGCATGACGCCACCGGCGAGACCGAGTGCGGCGCCGATGACCATCGCGAGCAGGGTGCGCGGTATCCGCTTGGCGACCGCCGCCTGTTCGAGGGAGTCGTCCGCGCCACCGAGGGCGGCCCAGACGTCGGCCCAGTCGACGTCGCGCGAGCCGAGGGCGACGGAGACCACCGTGAGCGCGGCCAGCACCAGGACCGCGACGAGCAGCCACAGGACCCGGACGCGCGCCGGACGCCGTACGAGGACGGCGTCCGGCGCGCGGTCGGTGTCGACCGATGTCACTTGACCTTGTCCGCGGCCTCGGCGAGCGCCTTGACGTAGTCCTCCAGCACCCATGAGATCGACAGGGGGGTCGGGTTCGCGGCGGTGCCCAGGGGCGTGCTGCCGGGCAGGAGATACACCGAGCCGCGCTTGACGGCGGGGATCTTCGACAGCAGCGGGTCCTTGCGGAGCTTTTCGAGCAGCTCGCCCTTCTCGTCACCGTATCCGGTGATGATGTCGACGTCGTTGAACAGGTCGACCTGTTCCGCGCTCCGCGTCAGGGCGAACTTGTCCGTGCCCTCGGACGCCTTGGCGATGCTGCCCGGGATCGTCAGCCCGAGGTCCTCGAAGAACAGCGTGCGGGTGTCGTGCGTCGTGTAGAAGCCGATCTCGCTCACGTCGCTGGGGTCGACGTGCGTCATGAACATCGTCGACTTGCCCTTGAGCTGCGGGTACTTCGCGACGACCTCGCTGATGTCGCCCTCGATGCCGGTGATGAGCTTCTCGCCCTCGCCGGCGAGCCCGATGGCCTTGCTGTTCATCTTGATGATCTCGCGCCACGGGGTCGCCCACGCGGCGTCCGGGTAGGCCACCACGGGAGCGATGTCGCTCAGGGTCTCGTAGTCCTGCTTGGTCAGGCCCGAGTAGGCGGCCAGGATCACGTCCGGCTTCGTGTCGGCGACGGCCTCGAAGTCGATGCCGTCGGTCTCGTCGAACAGAACGGGCGTCTTGGCCTGGAGCTCCTCCAGACGCTTCTTCACCCAGGGCAGGAGCTCGTCGCCGTCGTCGTCGCCGAAGTTCGCGGCGGCCATGCCGACCGGGACGACGCCGAGGGCCAGCGGCGCTTCGTGGTTGGCCCAGTTGACCGTGGCCACCCGCTCCGGCTTCGCCTGGATGGTGGTCGTGCCCAGCGCGTGCTCGATCGTCATGGGGAAGGCGCCGGCGCTGCTGCTCGCGCTCGGGTCGCCGGTCGCGCTCGCGCTCTCGGTCTTGGTCTCCGATTGGCCACCGCAGCCCGCGATGCCCAGCAGGACAGCCGTCACGGCGAGGATGCAAAGGCTACGTGGACGCTTCATCCGTACTCCACTTTCGAGAATTTCGCTGGTGCCGGCCCTCGCACGCCTGGATCGCGGTACGCGTCCGTGGAGGCGGCGCACCGTGACCGCCGCAAACTTTGATCTAGTTAGGTAAGGCTTGCCTTCGCTTGCACCTTAGGAGAAATGACCGAGTTGTCGCAATCAAGCTTTTGAGACACCCGTTGTCGAGATCAGGACACACAGGCCGAGGGAGGACCTTCCTGCGGCGCGTGTACGGACGCGGCGACACGTCCGCGAGACCCGCCCCGCGCGGGAAAAGTGGCCTCCGGCGTCCCGGAGCCTCAACGCGCCCGGAACGCTCCCGGGGTCAGCCCGGTCGTCCGCCGGAAGGCCGCGCCGAACGCGCTCGCCGAGCGGTAGCCGACCTCCTCGGCCACGACGTCGACCTCCCAGCCCCGGGTGAGCAGCGCGACCGCGTGCTGGGCGCGCACCGCCGCGACCCAGCGCGCGAAGCTGGTTCCCGTCTCCGCGTTGAAGGCACGGGTGATCGTGCGGGCGCTCACGCCGAGGTGGGACGCCCACCCCTCCAGCGTCCGCGAACTGCCCGGGTTGTCGCGGACCGCGTCAACGATCGGGCGCAGCAGGTCGGAGGTGGGCACCTGCAGGAGCAACTCGCGCGAGGAGGGGGTGAGGACGTCGAGCACCATCGCCTCGGTCACCGCCCGCGAGCCGGAGGACAGCTCCGTGTCGGCGAGCCGCTCCAGCAGCAGCCGGAGCAGCGGGGTGATCTCGACGCCGACGGGCGTGGGGGAGATCGAGGTCATGGTGCCGAAGCCGAAGAAGTTGGCGCGGCACCAGGTGCCGACGGTCGCCGAGCCGGAGTGCAGCGTCCCGGCGGGCATCCACAGGCCCAGGGCGGGGGTGACCGTCCAGACCCGCGCCCCCACCACGGCCGTGGACGCGCCCCGCTCGTTCCAGAGCAGCTCGTGGAAGGGGTGGGAGTGCTCGTTCCAGGTGGTGTCGCGGGCGATGGTCTCGCTCCAGCCCAGGATCACGAACGGCATCTCGACCGATCCCGCCGCGAGGGCCGGCAGCGTGCGGGTCTCCCTGGTCATGGCATGACGCGGTCGGCGCGAGGGGACGCGAGGAGCATTTCCCCACCTTAGTATCGCGATGACAGGACGGCGCCTTGAGAGGAACCGCCGGTCACAGCGCCGGCCCCGCGCGTCCGCCTGCCGGGAGCAGCGCGACAACGACGAATGCGATGATCGTCGCACCGGCGCCAAGGGCGAAGAAGGCCGTGAATCCGCTCGCGGCCGGGGTGCCGGTCGAGGAGATCGCGCCGAAGACCGCGCTGGCGAGAGCGGTGCCGAGGCCTCGTGCCAGCGCGTTGAGCCCGTTGGCGGCACCCGCCTGGTGGTGGGGGGTGGCGTGAAGGATGAGGGAGGGCATGGCGGCGTAGGCGATGGCGGCACCACCGAAGATGACGGTCGTCGCGGACACCAGCTGCCACAGTCGCTCGTCGAACACGAACCGGAAGCCGAAGCCCGCGAGGATGACGACGGTCGCGATCAGGAGCGCCGCGCGTCCCCCGATCCGCCCGATCAGGCGGGCCGCGAAAGGGGAGAGCATCCCCATGAGAACGCCTCCGGGAAGCATGCACAGCCCGGCGGCCGTGACGGTGAGCCCGAAGCCGACCCCCGGCGGGAGCTGCGCGATCGTGATGGGGCCGAGCATTCCGGTGAACAACGCGAACCCGATGAGGACGCCGGCGACATTGGTCAGCAGGATCGGGCGCGACGCCGCCAGGCGTAGGTCGACGACGGGATGCCGTCTCCCGAGCTCGACCACCCCGAAGGCGACCAGCATCACCGTGGACGAGCCCAGCGTGCCCAGGGTGAGCGCGGATCCCCAGCCCCAGCCCTGTCCCTGACCGATCGCCAGGAGAAGGGCCGAGAGTCCTGCGACCAGCAGCGTCGTACCGAGATAGTCGATGCCGCCTCGTTCGCGCGAGGGGGCGACCTCCGGGACGACGCTCCACGCGGCGGCGAGGACGACGAGCCCGGTGACGGCGGCGAACCGGAACAGGCCGTGAAAGCCCCAGGCGTCGGAGATGACCCCGGCCAGGGGAAGGCCGACCGCCCCTCCGATGCCGAGCATGGCGCTGACCATCGCCACGCCGTGCGCTCGTCGCCGGTACGGGACGGCCGAGGCGATGACGCTGATGCCGAGTGGAATCGCGGCGGTGGAGATCCCCTGTACGCCCCGGCCGAGGATGAGGACGACGATGTCGCCGCTCAGCGCGACGACGAGCGAGCCGGCGACGAAGGCGGCGATGGCGGCGAGCAGGATCCGCCGACGGCCGAACTGATCTCCCAGCCGTCCCAGGAGCGGGTTCGCGACGGCTCCGACGATCACGGTGACCGTGACGAGCCAGCTGGCCTGCGTTCCGGTGATTCCCAGCCCGGCGGGAAGCGTGGGAAGAACCGGCACGACAAGTGTCTGGGTGAGCGACGCGACGAAGGCCGCACCGGCGAGAACGGCGACGAGCGGTGTCGAGCGCCCGGAGGATGTTGCGGACATGGGACGACTCCAGGGATGCGCTCGCGAGGCGACGCATGATCGGCTGTCAGAAGAGGCTTCCCGGCGAATCCGGCGGGGTCGCGCCTTTTCCGGTCTTCACGGCACCCCCGGGTCGGATTTCCGAATCACCCGGCAAGCCTCACGCCTCCGCACGACGGCATCCATGCCACGTGTGTCCACGGACGACGTGTCCCCGTCCTGACCAGCCTCTCCCCCGTTATCCGCGGATCCTCTCGACCTGGATGTCGTCCTTCAGGCGGTGAATCGTTGAGGCCATGACACATACACATGAGCACCTGAGTGCGACCGGTCACTGGATCGACGGCGCGATCGCCGACGCGACCGGCGACAGGATCGATGTCGTCAATCCCGCCACCGGCGACGTCGTCGCGACGATTCCGGCCGGCACCGCGGCCGACGTCGACCGCGCCGTCGCGGCCGCACGGGCCGCTCTCCCCGGATGGGCGGCGACCGAACCGGCACGACGAGCGTCGATCATCCAGCGGCTGGCCGACGAACTGGCCACGCGCAACGAGGAGATCGCGCAGGCCGTGACCGCCGAGATGGGCGCCCCGATCGCCCTGTCCCGCTTCGGACACGCGGGCCTCCCCGTCGCGGTCGCGTCCGCGACAGCCGGCCTCGCGGCCGACTTCCCCTGGACCGAGGAGGTCGGCAACTCCCTCGTCATACGCGAACCCATCGGTGTCGTCGGCGCGATCACCCCGTGGAACTTCCCGCTCCAGCAGATCATGACGAAGATCGCGCCCGCGCTGCTGGCCGGGAACACCATCGTGCTCAAGCCCGCCGAACTCGCCCCCCTGACGGCGCGACCGCTCGCCGAGGCCGCGGGCGCCGCGGGAATGCCGGCGGGCGTGTTCAACGTGGTCTACGGATCCGGGTCCGTCGTCGGCGAGGCGATCGCGTCCCACCCCGACGTGGACATGATCTCGTTCACCGGCTCCACGGAGGTGGGCAAACGCGTCTCGGTCATCGCGTCGGCCACGGTCAAGCGGGTCGGACTCGAACTGGGCGGCAAATCCGCCAACCTCGTGCTCGACGACGCCGATCTGGACCACGCGGTCAACGAGACGCTCGTCAACGCCTGGACCAACGGCGGCCAGGCCTGCGGAGCGTGGGCCCGCATGCTCGTCCCCGCGTCCAAACATGACGAGATCGTGCGGATGCTCGTCACGGCGGCGAAGGCCTACACCGTCGGGGACCCCACCGACGAGGCCACCCGGCTCGGCCCCCTGGCGTCGGAGCGGCAGTGGGACCGTGTCAACGGCTACATCGAACGCGGCATCGCGGACGGGGCGACCCTCGTCGCCGGCGGGCCAGGCCGGATCCCCGGCCTGGAGCACGGCGCGTACATCCGGCCGACCATCTTCGCGAACGTCGACCCGGACTCCGTGATCGCGCAGGAGGAGATCTTCGGGCCGGTACTGTCCGTCATCCCCTATGACGACGAGGACCACGCGGTCGACATCGCCAACAGCACGATCTACGGCCTCACCGGTGCCGTATTCGGCGAGAACGAGCACGCCCTGCGGATCGCCAAGCGGCTGCGGGTCGGACAGGTGTACATCAACGGCGCGCAGTTCAACGCGATCGCCCCGTTCGGCGGATACCGGCAGTCCGGCAACGGACGCGAGATGGGCCGCGCGGGGGTGGAGGAGTTCACCGAGCTCAAGGCCATTCAGCGCTAGCCGGCGCGTCCATGAGGGGTGGGTGCCGGAGATGCACGACACCCACCCTCGGTGACCGGGTGCCCCGGCCGTGAGGAGGGCATCGGCCGGCGGCCGAGGTGGTGGCGGATCTGGCACGGCGGCGGCAAGGGCCCCGGTAGAGAGTCGGCTCGCCGGTAGCGGAGTCGCACCGCCGGTCGCTCCTTGCGGATTCGGACCCGGCAGGCCTTCTTAAGCTTTGCTATAGTGCGTAAAGCAATATAGGGAAAGGCATCATCATGGCGCGACGCCCCGATCTGGTCGGCTTGACCGTGCTGGCCATGCTCTCGGTGCGCGCCGGCCATCCCTACGAGCTTCACCGCTTCATCGTCGACACGCACAAGGACTACGTGACAGGGCTTCCCAGGAGCCTCTACCACGCGGTCGAAAGACTCGCGGGAGAGGACCTGATCGTCCCGGTCGAGACCAGCAGGGACGGTCGCCGACCGGAGCGTACGGTCTACGAGATCACCGACGAGGGCCGCGAGGAGCTGTCGACCAGGCTCCGCGCGCTCCTTGGGAGCCCCAACCCAGACCGCCGTACGTTCACCGCGGCCGTCTCCCTCATGGGCACCCTGCCGGTGCCCGACGCGCTGCGCGCCCTGCGCACCAGGGCCGCGGCGATCGAAGGACTGCTGGCCGGGACGAACGCTCACCTACGCGTCATGAAGGACGGCGGCCTGCCCGACATCCTGATGATCGAGGTCGACTACGAACGCACGCTGAACGAGGCCGAGCTGGCCTGGGTGCGGCGCGTCGTCGCCCGTCTGGAGTCGGGGGAGCTCGCCTGGTCGGGCACCGTCCGGCAGGACCTGCTGTCGCAGGTGCTCGACGAACCATGAGAAAGCGGCTGCCGGGGTGCGCCAACACCCCGGCAGCCGGACATCCGAACAAGGCGCCTGCCCTGTCTGGACTCCCGACCTCCAGGATAGGCGCCGTGACCATGAGGAATCGCGCCATGTCCGCGAACACGGAGATCACCGGCCCGCTCATCCGCCTCGCCAGGGTGGCCCGGTGAAAGAGAGAAAACTCATCACCGAGGTCGCCGGAATCGTCGAGGCACCGGTCGCCGTGGTCTTCGACGACCTGGCCGGCGCGCTGCTGCCCGACGGCAGGCGCACCGGCCGCTTCACCGTCGAGGATCTGCCCGGTCACAGCTCCACCGTGGAGGTCACCGGCCACACCATCTCCTTTCAGGGCGGCTGGTGGTATCGAGGCGAGTGGAGCGTCGAACCGCACCCCCGGGGCGCGCTGCTCGTGCACCGGGTCTTCAACGTCGCGCAGTGGATGCGGTGGGGCGTACCGCCGGCCAACCGCTTCTTCATCGGCTTCGCCGACAGTACGCGGCGGGGTTTCACCGAGAATCTCGTCCAGATGGGACATCGCCTGGGCTGTCCGACCCGCCTGGTCTAGGACCCGTCTGGTCCAGGGCCCCTCTGGTCCGGGGCCGTCCGCGGATCTTTTCGGAGGGGTGGCCCTTGTCGCCCGGCAGGCGATCCGGCAGGCGATCCGGCAGGCGGCCTGGGCTGCGGCGAAAAAGCCGCGCCGCCCAGGCCGCCGGGAACGAGACCGGGCTCCAGCGTGGTCAGCCGGCCGGGCGCAGGGCACCGTCCACGCGCCGGGGAACGGCGGTGAAGCCGTCGCGCAGCTCGTCGGGCAGGATCTCCTCCGGCGCGTTCTGCCACGTGACGGGCCGCAGGAAGCGGCGTATCGCGCTGGTGCCGACAGAGGTGTGCTGGGTGTTGGTGGCCGGCCACGGGCCGCCGTGGTGCTGGGCCCAGGACACGGCGACCCCGGTCGGATAGCCGTCGTAGATCAGGCGACCGGCACGGGGACGCAACCGGCGGCTCAGCTCCGCGGGCAGCTCGGTCTCCCCGGGACCGCGCTGCACGGTGGCCGTGAGGGAGGCGGGCAGCCCCTCCAGCGCGGCGACCAGTTCGGCGTCGTCGCGGTAGCGGGCGACGACGGCGACCGGCCCGAAGCACTCGTCGGTGGCCTCGGGCGGCAGGTCCGCGGCGTCGGCCGACAGCAGGAGCGGTGTGCCGCGGAATCCCGCGTCGTCACCGGCCGCGCCCCGGGCCTCGGGGGTCAGTCCGCCGACCGCGCCGAGGCGGGCCGTCCCCCGCTCGTAGGCGGCGGCGATTCCCTCGTTCAGCATGACCATCGGCGTTGTGGCGGCGACGGCGGCGTGCATCGCGGCCATCACCTCGTCGCCGTCAGGCCCCGCAGGGACGAACGCGAGTCCGGGCTTGGTGCAGAACTGCCCGGCTCCGAGAGTGAACGCGGCGACGAGTTCCGCCCCGATGCGGGATCCACGGTCGGCGCAGGCGGCGCGGGTGACGATGACCGGGTTCAGGCTGCTCAGTTCCCCGTAGAACGGGATGGGGTCGGATCGCTGTTCGATGACGGCGAGGAGCGCGCGGGCGCCGGGCGTGGATCCGGTGAAGCCGACCGCGCGGATCGCCGGGTGCGCGACCAGGTCGGCGCCCGCCCGCAGGCCGTGCACCATGGCGAGAGTGCCGTCGGGGGCTCCGGCCTTGCCGGCGGCGGCGGAGAGTACGTCGAAGCACAGCTGTGAGGTCGCCGGGTGCGAGCCGTGGGCCTTGATGACGACGGGACAGCCGGCGGCGAGGGCGGAGGCGGTGTCGCCGCCGGGAACGGAGAAGGCGAGCGGGAAGTTGCTCGCGCCGAAAACGGCGACCGGCCCGATCGGGACGAGCATGCGGCGCAGGTCGGGCCGAGCCCCCATGGGCGTGTCACCGGCGTGGTCGACGGTGGCCTCAAGGTATCCGCCGTCCCGCAGGACGTCGGCGAACAGCCGCAGCTGGTAGCCGGTGCGCGTCAGTTCGCCGGCGAGGCGGGTGGTGCCGAGGCCGGTCTCGCGGTCGGCGACGGCGACGATGTCGTCGCGCGCGGCTTCGAGGGCGTCGGCGAGAGCGCCGAGGAGCGTGGCCCGCCCGGTTCGGCCCATGGCCTCAAGGGCTTCGGCGGCCCGGGCGGCCGCGCGGCACCGCTCGTCGACCTCGGCCGTGGTGGTCTCCGCGGCGACGACCTCGACGGTCGCGCCGGTGCGGGGGTCGATGCTGGGGACGGGGGTCATCTGGGTGCTCCCTGGATCACGGTCCGGTCGACGGTCCAGGCGCGGGCCTGGTCGCTGATGGTCACGCCGAGGCCTGGCCGTCCGGACAGGTGGATGCGGCCGTCTCTGATCTCCAGCCGCTCGTCGAACAGCGGATGCAGCCAGTCGAAGTGCTCCACCCAGGGTTCGTGCGGGTAGGCGGCGGCCAGGTGGACGTGGATCTCCATGGCGAAGTGCGGGGCGAGCGTCAGGTTGCGATGCTCGGCGAGGGTCGCCAGGCGGAGGAACTGCGTGATGCCCCCGATGCGCGGGGCGTCCGGCTGCAGGATGTCGACAGCGCCATGGCGGATCAGCTCGTAGTGCTCGGCGACGCTGGTGAGCATCTCGCCGGACGCGATCGCGGTGTCCAGCGAGCGGGCCAGCGCGGCGTGGCCTTCGGCGTCGTAGGCGTCGAGGGGCTCCTCGATCCAGGTGAGGCCGAACTCCTCAAGTGCCCGGCCGACCCGCTGGGCGGTGGGACGGTCCCATTGCTGGTTGGCGTCGACCATGAGCGGGACGTCGTCGCCGAGGTGTTCGCGGACGGCGCGGACCCGGCTGAGATCCACCGAAGAGGACGGGTGGCCGACCTTTATCTTGATGCCGCCGATCCCGGCCGCGCGCGAGGCGGTGGCGTTCTCCAGCACTCGCTCGATCGGT
The DNA here is from genome assembly GCF_051192615.1 of Streptosporangium sp. G11. Taxonomy (NCBI): domain Bacteria; kingdom Bacillati; phylum Actinomycetota; class Actinomycetes; order Streptosporangiales; family Streptosporangiaceae; genus Streptosporangium; species Streptosporangium sp. G11. Next base: position 58,202 of record NZ_JBPJUQ010000037.1, on the reverse strand, counting down.
TCGTGCAGGAATCCGCCCGAGGTGTCGTAGCAGCGGACGGCGTCGCGGTGAGCGCCGAGCAACTTCGCCAGGGGCAGGCCCGCGCGCCTGGCCTTGAGGTCCCAGAGCGCGACGTCAAGGGCGGCGATGGCCTGTGTGGAGGCGCCGCTGCGGCCCACCGACGCGCCGGCCCACACGAGCTTGGTCCACAGCCGGCCGATGTCGCTGGGGTCCTCGCCGATGAGGTCGGGGGCGACCTGGCGGGCGTGCGCGAACTGGGCCGGGCCACCCGCCCTTTTGCTGTAGCTGAATCCGAGACCGTCGACGCCGCTCTCAGTGCGGATCTCCGCGAACAGGAACGCCACCTCGGTCATGGGGCGCTGCCGTCCGGTGAGGACCTTGGCGTCGCTGATCGCGGCTTTGAGCGGCAGCGTCACAGAGGAGAGGGCGATCTCGACGATCCGGTCGCCCTGGGCTTCGGTCATGTTCGATCCTTCGCTTCGGTCAGCGCACCAGGCAGGGGCGTTTGGGGTCGAACCGCCATCCGGGGAGCAGGTATTGCATGGCCGCGCTGTCGTCGCGGGCGCCGAGGCCGTGCTCAAGGTAGAGCTCGTGGGCGGCCGCCACCGCGTCCCGGTCGAGGTCGACGCCGAGGCCCGGAGCGGTCGGCACGGCGATGTGGCCGTCGTGGATGCGAAGCGGATTACGGGTGAGGTGCTGCCCGTCCTGCCAGATCCAGTGGGTGTCGAGGGCGGTGATCCGCCCGGGCGCCGCGGCGCCGACATGGGTGAACATCGCCAGCGAGATGTCGAAGTGGTTGTTGGAGTGCGAACCCCAGGTGAGCCCGAAGTCGTGGCAGATCTGCGCGACGCGGACCGAGCCGCGCATGGTCCAGAAGTGCGGGTCGGCGAGGGGGATGTCGACGGCGTCGGCGCGCACCGCGTGAGCCAGTTGCCGCCAGTCGGTGGCGATCATGTTGGTGGCGGTGCGCAGGCCGGTCGCGCGCCTGAACTCGGCCATCGTCTCGCGCCCGGACATGTCGCCTTCCGCGCCGACGGGATCCTCGACGTAGGCGAGCACGTGGCCGAGGTCGCGGCACAGCGCGACGGCGTCGGCGAGGAGCCAGCCCCCGTTGGGGTCGATGGTGATCCGCGCGTCCGGGAATCTCGCCGCGAGCGCCCGAACGGCGTCGATCTCCTGCTCCGCGGCGAGGACCCCGCCCTTGAGCTTGAAGTCCGTGAAGCCGTATCGCGCCTGTGCCGCCTCGGCGAGCCCGACGATCGCGTCCGGGGTGAGCGCCACGTCGCGGCGCACGCGCTGCCAGTCGTCGGCCGGATGCGGCTCGGCGAGATACGGCAGATCCGTCTGGGTTCGGTCGCCGACGTAGAACAGGTACCCGAGCACGGGCACGGTGTCACGCCGGCGGCCCTCGCCCAGGAGTTCCGCGACGGGTACGCCGAGGTGCTGTCCGAGCAGGTCCAGCAGCGCGCATTCGAGCGCGGTGACGGCGTGGACGGTGGTGCGCAGGTCGAAGGTCTGCCGGCCCCGCCCCCGCACGTCGAGTTCGGCGTACCTGGCTCCGACGTCGCGCAACAGGCTTCCGTACTCGGCGATCGGCCGGCCGACGAGCATCTCCCCGGCGGCCTCGATGGTACGGCGGATCGCCTCGCCCCCCGGGACCTCGCCGACGCCGACGTTGCCGGCGCTGTCGGTGATGATCGTGATCGTGCGGGTGAAGAACGGGCCGTGGGCGCCGCTGAGATTGAGCAACATGCTGTCGTGCCCGGCGACGGAGATCGCCTCGACCAGGGCGATGGTGAGGGTTCGCGTGCTCATGATGGCCTATTTAATCTTTTCAACCAGGGCGGCGAGGTCGGCCCGTTCGTCGGCCGCCAGGTCGGTCAGCGGGGGCCGCACCCGTCCGCCGTCGCGTCCCACGGCGGTGAGACCGGCCTTGACGATGGAGACCGCGTAGCCGCGGGCGCGGTCGCGGATGTCGAGGTACGGGATGATGAAGTCATTGATCATCCCGTAGACGACGGTCCGGTCCTGGGCGCGGACCGCCTCGAAGAATCGCAGCGCGAACTCGGGGACGAAGTTGTACAGGGCCGAGGAGTAGGTGTTGACCCCGAGCTGGAGCAGTGGCAGCGCGAAGGTCTCGGCGGTCGGCAGGCCACCGATGTAGATGAGCCGGTCGCCGACCTTGGCGTAGGTGCGCGTCATCCGCTCGATGTCGCCGACACCGTCCTTCAGCCCGATGAGGTTGGGGTTGCGGTCGGCGAGTTCGGCGACGGTGACGTCCTCCAGCACGGCGTTGGCCCGGCTGTACACGATGACGCCGAGGTCGGTCGCCTGGCAGACGGCGCTGATGTGAGCGATCAGCCCGGCCTGGCCGGCCTCGGTGAGGTACGGGGGCATGAGGAGCAGGCCGGCGGCTCCGGCTCGCTGCGCGGCGGCGGCATGGGCGATCGCCTGGGACGTGCCTCCGGTGGCGGGGGCGACGACCGGCACCAGGGCGCCGACCTCGCCGACCGCGGCACGGACCACGGCGTCGATCTCCGCCGAGGTGAGGGAGAAGCCCTCGCCGGTGCCTCCACCGGCGAACAGTCCGGCGACACCGAAACCGGCCTGCCACGCGAGGTGGTCACGGTACCTGGTCTCGTCGAAGGCGAGCCGGTCGTCGAAGTGCGTGACCGGAAACGAGAGCAGCCCGGTGGTCAACCGGCCGGCGAGTTCAGCAGGGGGAGTCAGCGTCACGTGGCCAAGGTAGGAAGCAATAACGATGCTTGTCCAAGAGTGTTTCCGTATCGCGCGATACCTCAAGAGCATCGACGGCGAAAAGCTCAGGGAGTTTCCTCGGGCGCCTCGGCGTCCAGGACGGCCAGCACCCGGCTGAGCGCCGGATTGTGCGAGTGCCGCGACCACAGCAGATGGAGCTCCACGGGTTCGGGGACATGCGTGGCGAGTGGCACGTACGCCACGTTCGGGATGTGCAGCAGGGCGGTGGAGGCGGGGACGAAGGCGACGCCACGGCCGGCGGACACCAGCCAGAGCATGGTGAGCACCTGGCTCACACTGTGGATCACCCGCTCCTGCGTCAGCGGCACCATGCTGACGACCAGGTCGTAGAAGTATCGAGCCCTCTGCTGCGAGTGGAAGATCAACGACTCGGTGGCGAGGTCGCTGGCCACCACGGGCCGGTCGAGTCCGGTCAGCGCGTGTCCCGCGGGAACCGCCAGCAACAGCGCCTCCCGGTGCAGCAACCGGGAATCGAACAGCTCGGGGTCGAACGGCGGGCGAGCGAGACCCAGATCGAGATCTCCGCCGGCGAGGGCCGCGACCTGTTCGCGGGTCACCATCTCCGAGAGTTCGATACGGACTTCCGGAAGCTCGCGTTCCAACCGATTGAGCAGACCGCCGAGCATCCCGAAGGTGGACGCGGAGGTGAATCCGAGGCGGATCAGCCCGCGGGAGCCCGACTGGACCCGTTGCGCCAGGTCGGGCGCCGCCTCGGCGATCGCCAGAATGCGCCGCGCCTCACCGAGGAAGGCCTCACCCGCCGGGGTGAGCGCCACCCGCCGATTGTCCCGTTCGAGCAGTTGCACGCCGACGGACGCCTCGAGCTTCTGGATCTGCCGGCTCAAGGGCGGCTGGGTCATCCGAAGTCGCATGGCCGCCCGGCCGAAGTGCAACTCCTCGGCGACCGCGACCAGACCGCGGAGCTGCTCCAAAGTGTACGCCATGCACAAAAGGTATCACTCCATGCACTAAGAGAGTTGGACAGGCATGAAAGGCGGTCATATGCTGCGCGAAATCGCGGACTGTGACCCGTCTCACATACACCCCCCCCGCGTTTGAGGAGACTCTCATGCAAAGCAGGCTTCGGGTGCCGCGCCGCGTGGCGACGGCCGCCACGTTCGCCGCCGTCATCTTGCTGGCCGGCTGCGGCGGCAACCTTGGGGATCAGGGATCCGAGGCCGCTGCCTCCTATCCGCAGCGAGCGATCAGCCTGCTCGTCGGACAGGACGCCGGCGGTAGCACCGACCTCATCGCCCGCGCGGCCGCCGACCCGGCGGGTGCCGACCTCAAGCAGCCGATCACCGTGCTGAACAAGCCCGGCGCCAACGGTGCCGTCGCCGCCAAGGAGCTGGCCGGCGCGAAACCGGACGGCTACACGATCATGCTTTTCGTGGGCTCCCTGGCCTACATCACCCCGCTGGCCGTCGCGTCCGGCGAGGTCGTCGACATCAAGAACTACGAGGTCGTCACCGGCCTGTCCCAGGACGACTACGTCCTCGTCGCCAGCCCCAAAACGGGATTCAAGACGGTCAAGGACATCGTCGACGCCAAGCGGGAGATCAAGTACGCCACGACCGGCGTCGGCACGGGCAGTCAGCTCAGTCAGGCGCTGCTGTTCTCCCAGACCGAGGTCAGCGCCACCGCGGTGCCCTTCAACGGTGGCGCGCCCGCGCTGACCGCCGTCATGGGCGGCCAGGTCGACGTCGCCTCGGTGCAGCTCGGTGAGGCCCAGCCGCAGATCAAGGCCGGCAAGGTCGTCCCTCTCGTCACCTTCGCGGAGAAGCGACCCTCGTACATGCCGGACACCCCGACGGCGGTCGAGGCCGGCTACAACGTTCCGGTGCAGCAGTCGCGCGCCGTCGTGGCCCCCAAGGGCACGCCCAAGGACGTCGTCGACCGTCTTCGGGCGGCGTTCCAGAAGGCCTTCGCGGCGCAGGCGTACAAGGACTTCAACGCCCAGCGGCTGCTCACCCCGAACGAGGTCGACGGGGCCACCCTGCTGCGGCAGTGGACCGGGTCCCTGCAGACGTATCGCGGGCTCGTCGAACAGTACAAGATCGATCTGAGCGGTAAGTCATGAGCATGCCCACCGAGGACCGGACGGCCACCGGCGAATCGCCCGACGAGATGAGGCCACCGGCGGCCGGCCCGCTGACCAACCTCGTCACGGCCGTCGTCGTCATGTGCCTCGGTGGTGCGGCGCTCGCGGGCTCGCTGAGCCTGGGGGTGGGGAGTCCCTCCAGCCCCGGGCCCGGCACCTGGCCCGCCATCGTGAGCGCGACGCTTGTCGTTCTCGGCGTCGTCCTGGCCGTCCGCGGCCGGCGAACCACCGACGCGGAACGGTTCACCCGCACCGCGCTCCTCGTTCTCGCGGCCGTCGGCAGCATGGTCCTCTTCGTCGCGGTCATCGGCGTCATCGGCTTCGAGATCCCGACGGCGCTGCTGGCCTTCTTCTGGCTGCGCTTCCTCGGACGGGAAGGCTGGCGGACCTCCATCGTCATGAGCCTCGCCATCACGATCGTGTTCTATCTGCTGTTCGTCGGCGCGCTCCAGGTCACCATCCCCCATCTGTTCTGATCGCAGGAGAACCCGTTGGACGTGTCCCCGGTGCTCGACGGCTTCGCCGTCGTCCTCGAACCGGCGAACCTGCTGTACTGCCTCGTCGGCGTGGTCATCGGCATGCTGATCGGTGTCCTGCCCGGCCTGGGACCGGCCGCGACCATCGCCATCCTGCTCCCGATCACCCTGGGCCTGGAGCCCGTCACCGCGATCATCATGCTGGCCGGCATCTTCTACGGCGCGCAGTACGGCGGCACCATCACCTCCGTGTTGCTTCGCCTGCCCGGCGAGGCGTCCTCGGTCGTCACCGTCTTCGACGGCCACGCGCTCGCCCGCCAGGGCAGGGCGGGCACGGCGCTGGGAATCGCCGCGATCGGCTCGTTCGTCGGGGGAACGGTCTCCGTCGTCGCGCTGAGCCTGGTCGCGCCGGTCGTCGCCGGGTTCGCGCTGGACTTCGGCCCGCCGGAGTACACGGTGCTGGCCCTGCTCGGCATCCTGCTCGTGGCCACCGTCTCCAACGGCGGGATGCTCAAGGCCCTCATCGCCGCCGCCGTGGGCCTGTTGCTGGCGACCGTCGGGCGGGACGACTTCATCAGCGCCGAGCGGTTCACGTTCGACAGCCTGTCACTCGCCGACGGGCTGAACTTCGTGCCCATCGCGATGGGACTCTTCGGCCTCGGAGAGATCCTCTACAACCTCGAAGAGCGCCACCGCGCCGTCCAGGCACCGGCCACCGTCGCCAACGTGTGGCCGAACCGCGCCGACCTACGCCAGTCCGCCGGCGCGATCGGCCGAGGAGGCGTGCTCGGCTTCGTCCTCGGCATCCTGCCCGGCGGCGGGGCGGTGCTGGCCTCGCTCGCCGCCTACGCCCTGGAGAAGCGGCGTTCCCGCCACCCCGAACGCTTCGGCCGCGGCGCGGTCGAGGGCGTGGCCGCACCCGAGACCGCGAACAACGCCGCCGCCACGTCGTCGTTCATCCCACTGCTGTCTCTGGGCATCCCCGCCAACGCCACCATGGCGGTCATCTTCGGCGCCCTGCTGATCCAGGGCATCACTCCCGGGCCCCAGCTCGTCACCGAGAATCCGGAGCTGTTCTGGGGTGTCGTCAACTCGATGTACATCGGGAACGTCCTTCTGTTGATCATGAGCATTCCGCTCGTCGGACTGTTCGTGCGCATCCTGCGGGTACGCCCGGCGATCCTCGCGCCGATCACCACGCTCATCACGCTCATCGGTGCCTACACGGTGAACAACAGCGTCTTCGACATCGGCCTGGTGATCTTCTTCGGCGTCATCGGCTACCTGATGAAGAAGCTCGGCTTCGATCCCGGCCCGCTCGTGCTGGCGTTCGTGCTGGGATCGCTGCTCGAGACCTCGCTCCGCCGCTCGCTACTGCTCTTCGACGGGAATCCGGCCGGCTTCCTTTCCCGCCCGATCTCCGGCACGCTGCTCGCGCTGTTCCTCCTCGTGGCACTGCTGCCCGCGGCGCGGGCGATCCGGCGCAACCGTCAGACCGCTCACGACCACACCGGGGAACCGTGAGTGATCCGTCTCCGGCTTCCACCACAATGATCATGTGATCGACCACCACCGCAGTCTCTTCGAGCGGCATCGGTGACTGGAGCACGGACTCTCCTGGACCGTGGTACGCCCCCTCGCAGCGCGGCGTTCGCCTTCATCGAGGCGGCCACCGGCATGCGCCCGGAGAGTGAGTGGCCCGTTGTGGCCACAGCGACCCGTCCACTGAAAGAACAAGGTCTTCCGCGCTCCCCAGAGATCGCCGGGACCGGCCGCCCACCGCAGGTGATCACGATGCGGCGGCCGGGCCGGACGCGGCGAGCTCGACGCCAAGGCCGCCGCCGTCGAGGTCGGGTGGCCACCGATCGCCTCCCCAGGCCCAGCGGAGGGTGACCTGAGCTCGCGACGAGACGACGAGGCTGCGAGGCTGCGCGAGCGCGCCCAGCGGATCGACGCCGAACCGGCCGGGCTCGGCGGCCGGGAGACGCAGGTCACATTCGTCTATGTCACAGGGGGTCGGGCTACCCCGTCTCAGGGGGTAGCCATCAACGACCACCAAGGAGCACACCATGGACGCGCGACTGGACTACTTCACCAACCCGACCGCCGGCAAGATCCTCAAGCACTTCATGTCGGCGGGCAAGGCGCTCAAGGACTCGTCGCTGCCGGCCGCCACGCAGGAGCTGGTGGCGCTTCGCGTAAGTCAGATCAACGGCTGCGCCGTCTGCATCGACATGCACACCAAGGAGGCCGCCGCCGCCGGCGAGACCTCGGCGCGGCTGAACCTGGTCGCGGCGTGGCGGGAGGCCACGGTCTTCACCGAGGCCGAGCGTGCCGCGCTGAGGCTGGCGGAGGAGGGGACCCGGGTCGCGGACGCGGCCGGTGGGGTCGACGACGAGGTGTGGGCGTACGCGGCCCGGCACTACGACGAGGAGCAGCTCGCCGCCCTGGTGATCCTGGTCTCCTTCATGAACGCGGCGAACCGGCTGAACATCATCACCCGGCAGCCGGCCGGCGACTACGTGCCCGGGCAGTTCCACTGAACGGCATCGGCGACTGGCCCGGGGTCCGGCTGCGGGCCCCGGGCTCGGGGGCGTTGCCCTGGCGTGCCGGGAGCCCGGATGATCACCAGAAGATTCCCGCGCCGGCGAGTACGACCGGGTGAGAGGGATTCGAGGGGAAGGGGTTCGGCGTGAGCGAGGTCGAGGAGTTCGAGGAGCTGCGGCCGCTGCTGTTCTCGATCGCCTATCGGATTTTGGGCAGTGTGGGTGAGGCCGAGGACGCGGTGCAGGAGACATGGCTGCGCTATGACGGCTTGGCGGCCCGGCCCACGTCGGCCAAGGCTTTCTTGTCGGCCGCGGTGACGCGGATCTCGATCGATGTGCTGCGCTCCGCGCGGGTGCGGCGGGAGAAGTACGTGGGCCCGTGGTTCCCCGAGCCGCTGCTCGCCGACCCCTATGAGGATCCGGCACGGTCGGCGGAGCTGGCCGACTCGGTGTCGATGGCGGCGCTGCTGCTGCTGGAGCGGCTCAGCCCGCTAGAACGGGCTGTCTTCGTACTGCGGGGGGTGTTCGGATTCGGCTTCGACGAGGTCGCCGCGGCGGTGGGGCGGTCGGAGGCTGCGTGCCGGCAGCTGCTGGTGCGGGCGCGGCGGCACATGGAGACCGGGAGGCCGCGCTTCGAAGCGGCCCGCAAGGAGCGGGAGGAACTGGCGTCGCGGTTCTTCGACGCCCTCCGCGAAGGCGACGTCGCCGGCCTGCGGGAACTGCTCGCCGCCGACGTGTCGATGGTCGGTGACGGTGGCGGCAAGGCCCCGCAGCTGGCCAGGGCCGTCATCGGCGCCGAGAACGTCGCCCGGCTGCTTGCCGTCCTCTTCCCCCAGATGGTCCGGGTCGACGTGACGTTCGAGCCGCAGGAGGTCAACGGCCAGCCCGGCGCGATCTTCCGCGACCGGGACGGCAAGGTGCTCCACATCCTGGCGCTCGACGTGCTCGACGGGCGGATCCAGACGATCCGCTCGGTGATCAACCCCGACAAGCTCGGGCACGTGGGCCCGGTGGCGGACGCCTGGGCGATCGACCGCGAGGTGAGACAGGCACGCCGGCCCGCGAAATGACCGCGACAGCCGACCGTAACGGCGATCTCAGGACGCGACTCCCAGTGGCGGGGCCGAAGGATCACCGCCGGCTCACCTGCGGTCCTTTGCCCGTCGGATGATAGGGTCACAGTGTGCGGATGATCTTCTTGCTCCTTGGTTGGTGGCGCCCCTGACGGGCGGCACCGTTCATCCGCGTAACCGACAACGCGGCCGCCCGGTTCGGGCGGCCGTTTCGTGTGTTCGCACCTCGGTGGCCCGGCCAGGGCGGCCTCCCGATCCCGAGGGAGCCAAACCGATGCCACGACGACTCACCGGCTTCACCCCGTCCGGCGACCTGCATCTGGGCAACTACATCGGCGCGATCGCACCGATAATCGCCGAGCAGGCCACCACGGACACGGTGGTGTTCATCTCCGACCTGCACTCCCTGACCCTGGAGCATGATCCGGCCGAGGTGCGGCGGCGGACACTGGAATTCGCCACCATCCTGCTGGCGGCGGGCGCCGACCCCGACGCGTGCCTGTTCCTGGTCCAGTCGCACGTACCCGAGCACACCGAACTGCACTACCTGCTGGAGTGCACCACCGGGTACGGCGAGGCCCAGCGAATGATCCAGTTCAAGGAGAAGTCCGGCCGTCAAAACCGGGTCCGGGTATCGCTGCTGACCTACCCGATCCTGATGGCCGCCGACATCCTGCTGTACGACACCGACGAGGTACCGGTCGGCGAGGACCAGAGCCAGCACGTGGAGCTGGCCCGCGACATCGCCCAGCGGTTCAACACCCGATACAGCCCCACCTTCACCATCCCCCGGGCGGTCAACCCGCCGGTCGCCGCTCGCATCATGGACCTGGCGTCACCTGCCGACAAGATGAGCAAGTCCGCCCCCTCGACCGCGGGGGTGCTGCGACTGCTCGACGAGCCGGACGTCCTGCGGCGCAAGGTGATGCGTGCGGTCACCGACACCGACAGCGTGGTGAGCTACGATCCGGACCGCAAACCGGGGATATCGAACCTGCTCTCCATCCTGGCCGCCTGCACCGGCGACGAGCCGCAGCGGCTGGCCGGGCGGTTCGACCGGTACGGCGAACTGAAGGAAACGGTCGCCGACGCGGTGGTGGCCGCCCTCACACCCATCCGGGACCGCTACCTGCGACTGGCCGAAGACCCGCGGCACGTCCAGGCGGTTCTGCGGGCCGGCGCCGGCCGTGCCCGCGGGCTGGCCGGCGCGAAGGTGTGCCAGGCCAAGGCGGCGATCGGCCTGCTGCCCGGATGAGTCGGCGTGCACGGCGGTTCGGCCATCCGCGTGGCCGACGGCGCGCCGAGCAGGATGCCGTCGTGGTGCGCCGTCGCCGGCCGGCGTCACCGGTAAGGGTGGTCGATCCCCAGGTCCGCGAGCCGTGGGTCGACCTCGGGAAACGAGCCGTCTCCGAACAGGATCCGCGCCGCCATGGCACGACCGGCACGACCGCGCAGCACGGTCACCGCCGCCTCCGCCGCGGCGGGGGATCGGATGCCGACGAACACGCGGCGCAGCAGCAGCCGGCCTCGGAACCGGGTCCGCAACGCGTCCCCGTCGTACCGGCTCAGCATGCGCCGGTCGCCGGTACGCAGGTACCCGGCGGTGACCGCCGCGGCCAGTTCGGACATGCGCAGGCAAGGGTCGAGCCCGCCGGCCGTCAGCGGCGACACCGCGCCCGCCGCGTCTCCGACGAGCAGTCCGGCGGGGCACGCCAGCCGTCGCAGCACACCGCCGACCGGGATCGGACCACCTCGGCGCTCGACCGGCCCGGCCGGCGGTGTAACGCCGGGCGCGTCCGCGGCGAAGTCGTCCAGCAGGTGGCGGATGCCGGTGCGCATCGCGTTCGGATATCCCGCGACGCCGACGTGCGCGTGCCGGCCGTCGTCGACGACCCATCCCAGGTACCCCGGAGCGATCCGGGGGTCCAGCACGCAGTGGAACGCCGGGGTGGTCGTGCCCGACGCGATCGGGTGGACGATCTCGGCACCGACGAGGAAGCGCCGGTTGACATCGAGGCCGAGATCACGGGCCACTCGGGAGCGGGCGCCGTCCGCGCCGACGATGAACCGGGCCGTCACCGGTTCCGCACCTGCGAACCGCACAAAACCCATCGACGCGTCGACATACCGTACGCCCAGGAGGACCCGTGCCCCGGCTGATTCCGCCGCGCGGTGCGCGTGCTCGTAGACGGCCGCCATGTCGGCCACGCGGTACTCGTCCCGGTCGCTGGTGAGCCGGATGGGTGCCCGCCGCGACGGCGGGTACAGCAGCACGTCCCGGATGCCCGGCCCGAGCAGGTGCTCCGGCACGTCGAAGTCGTCGAGGGTGCGGCGCACGAAGATCCCTGTCGTGCGGATGCCCGCCGACAGCGACCTGCGACGGTCGACCACCATCACGTTCAGTTCCCGTCGCGCGAGCAGGCGGGCCGTACGCAGGCCGGCCAGGCCCGCACCCACGACCAGCACGTCCACTGTCTGCATACCTCGCGACGGTAAGGGCGATGCCTCATCCGTACGAGGGTTTGCACGCTACCTGCCGCATACCTCCACACCGTCGCCACAGTCGACGGCCCGCACGTAGTCGCCGGGGGCGACCAAGCCGTGGCGTTCTTCGCGCAGGACCGCGTCGACCACCGCCTTGGCCACCGCGGAGACGTCGGTGTCGCGCCCGACCCTGGCGATGAGCTCGTCGCCGACGACCTCGATCCGCGCGACGCCGAGGCCAAGGGCGAGGTCCGCCACGGCCTGGACGCCGGCGAGGTCGACCCAGGACGAGCGGGCACGTACCCAGCCCGGCCCTCGTTCCACCGGGGGAACGCCGAAGCCGGCCGGATCGACGTCGCCGTCAGCGGCGGCGACGATGAGCCGCTCCACTCCGCCGAGAATGCCGGCGGTCTCGTCGGCGGTGGCCAGGCGGGCATCGAGGCTGAGCCCGCAGCCGAGCTTGCCGTCCAGCCGGTAGATGTCGAACTCCGCGGGGGCGTCGAACACGCGGTCGCCCATGCCGGGTTCCACGCCGGCCTCCGGCAGGATCGCACGCGAGTGGCCGGTCGTGTTGTTGACGACCACGTCCCGGTGACAGCGCATGCCGCGGGCCCGTTCCGCTTCGCCCTGCGCCTCGGCCAGCCGAGCCGGGTCGTAGCGGCCGTACTTGTAGGCCGCCAGGGCCGCGGCGTTCGTCTGGGAGACCGACCGCAGGAACGAAGGCGACGCGGTGAACGGGATGGTCGTCTCCTGGGCCATCGTGCCGACGTAGTCGCGCAGCTCCGGGGAGAAACGGTTGTTGCACAGGCAGTTCAGCTGGCATCCCGGGGCCCCGGTCCAGTTCGTCAGGAGCGCCGCGAACGCGGCCATCACGACCGCCGACGGCCGCGCGCCCGTGTTCGCCACGACGTGGGCCACCGCCTCCGCGGCGGGCCGGGAGCCCAGCAGGACGTGATGATGGCCGCGGGCGCCGGGAAAACGGAAGGGCAGGCCGAGCGCGCACAACGGCTTTTCTGCCACCTGGCGGGCCCAGTACCTGACCGAACTCTCCAGCCTGCGCTGCCCGGCCGGGGTGAGTTCGTAGGTGGCACGATCGGCGGGATGGTACGTGGCGGGAGGAAGCGATCGGCCCGCCAGCAGGGCGGCGAGTTCGGCGCGCAGAATCGTCATCGCCAGCAGGTCCGCCGCCACGTGCGACACGTGCAGGACGACCAGGAACGGAGAACCCGACCGGGTCACCACGCTCGCCCTTATCGGAAAGTCGACGGCGGGATCGAAACCCCGGGCAGGCGGGAACCACTCCTGGTCGGTGCCCGTGGCCTCGACCACCTCGGCGACGAGCGTTCCCGACGCGTGCACGAACTGCTCACCGTCCCGCAGGAGGGTCCGCAGCGCCTCCTGGCGACCGATCAGCGCGCCCAGAGCCGCACCGACCTCGTCCATGGTGCTTCCCCGGGGCACGCGCACCATCGTCGACAGGATGTCGGACGGCCCCGGCAGGTCCGGACTGATCCACTCCAGCACATTCTTCTGACCGACCGTTATGGGCCACCGGCCCGACCGGGAACCCGAGAAGCAGACCTTCAGGTCGTTCACCTCCGGCCACCACCGGTCATCGCGGTCTGCCTCGGGCGGGGGCCGCGCAGAACCTGGCGCGCCTTCCCGGGAGTCACCGGGGTGCGGCCCGGGCGAGGGTGATGGGCCTGGCGAGTCGACCGCCGCGCCGGCAGTGCCCGCCACGGCCGAATGGCTCGTTCAAGCCCGCTCCTTCGCACCCACCGCGTTGCCGTCGTGACGCGTGCCGATATGGCACTCGACTAAACTCCCGGCTCGAGTGTCATATTGGGATTCGTCATCGATCGGCCATTTTCCGATATCGGTGGGAAAATGCTAAGGAGCGCCATTGGGGGCGTCAAGACGTTGAGTAATATTCAGCTTCTTCTCTTTTCGCCTTCGGGCCGGCACTTCCTCGGTTCAACTCCAGGGGCAGGGAAACCGGTCGGGGCGGGCATGACGACCCCGGAAATCGGCGCTCGCCGACAGCGCCCGCATCACCGGATGACCTGATTCGCCGGCGATGTCCGCCTCGACCATCTCCGAAAAGCCGCCGGTGGCGAACGAGGGCGGCGACGATGGCGGACGCTCCCGGGGGCGACCGCTCTCGCGGTGCGGTCCGTGGGCGCGGCAGGACCGGCGCGCTCACGGCGCGGTGAGCGGTTCGGCCTGATAGGCCCGGTGCAGCACCGACACGAAGGACGGCGCTTCCGGCAAGGACACGGAGCCGATTCGACGTACTGCCACACCCGGCGTCCACGAGTTCATGACCACGGCCCCGGCCAGCGCCGGCAGGTCGGCGAGCGTGACCTCCTGGACGCGCTGGGGCACACCGAGGCGATCCAGCTGACGGCGGACGACGGCCATCGTGGTGCCGCCCAGCATCTCGGCCTCGGGCCACACCACCGCGGCGCCGTCCCAGAAGGCCAGGTTCCAGATCGATCCCTCGCTGAGCCGAGCCCGGCGGTCGACGAAGGCGGCGTCATCGAAGCCCTGGCCGACGGCCTGACGGAGGAAGTACGTCTTGGCCACCTCTCCGACGTGCTTCACGGCGGGAAGGACCCGTTCGTACTCGACCACCGCCAGCGCGAGCGGTCCTTGCGGGCCGGACGCGGCCGGTCCGGTGCGTACCAGCAGCTCGGGCTCCACGTCAGGCCCTGCCACGGTGAACTCGCCCGCCGGGGAGTACACGGTGGCCGTCAGCGAGAGGTCGTCCGGCCCTGCCCGCAGTGCCGCCCGCAGACAGGCCCGGACCCGATCGTCGGGCAATGCCCGATCGAACAGCTCCATGGAGGCGGACCGCAACCGCTCCAGGTGGAGGTCGAGACCCCGTGTCCGGCCTCCGCGCACCTGCATGGCGGTGAAGTGGGCATAGCCCGAGAAGGCGAGTGGCGCCAACTCCTCGGCACTCACCGCGCGGCCGTTACGTTGAACAACAAAAGTGGACATGCGTCACTCCGGCAGGACGAAATCGAATGGAATCATCGATGACCGAGCGGACAACCTGGGGTGGAATGTCCGTTCATGAAGCGACGTTAAGGCTTCACACCAATGGAAAGGTCAACTTCAAGTGCGGGAGATCACATGCTGATCGGGGAGTTGTCCCGGCGTACCGGAGTGCCCCCGAGGTTGCTGCGCTACTACGAGGCGCAGGGGCTGCTTGACGTCGGACGCGGCCCGAACGGCTATCGCCACTACGGCGAAGACTCCGTGGTCGTCGTGCGGCAGGTGCGTGCTCTGCTGAAGGCGGGCCTGTCCACCGAGGTGATCCGTTCCGTGCTGCCGTGCGCGCGGGGCGAGCGCCCGGAATTCGACTGGTGCGCGGACCTGTGGGACATCCTGCACGGGGAACTGGCGACCATGGACGAGCGCATCGACAACCTCCAGCACAGCCGCGGCGCTCTCGCCGACTACCTGACGCGACCGGCGCAGGACCGGTGACCGCCTGATCCTGGCGGCCATGTTCGCGGCCTCCTCCGGACGCGCCCGGCGGCAGAAGCCGGCCACAGCGCGGGGCCATGCGCACCACGTCTTCGCGATGGCCTCATCGGACACCCGTCACCACCCGGGCGCGACAGCCGAACGCCACAGCCGGGCGGCCCGAGGGGATCGCCCCCTCGGGCCGCCCGGCCGGCGGCCTCAGCCCCCGATCGCGAGGATGGTCTCGGGGACGGTCTCCGCCGCCGCGTCCGGTCTCGGAGCCGCGAGAAGCTTCGCCAGGTGGTCCGCGATCGCGGAGATGGTGGGCTGCTGCCACAGCAGGGTCGCGGGGAGACGGCGGCCGAAGCGCTTCTCCAGGCGCCGCCGGACCATGACGGTCATCACCGAGTCCAGCCCCTGCTCGACAAGGGGACGCCGGGGCGCCAGGTCCTCAGGGGCCAGCCTCATCACGGCCGCGATCTCCGCGCGGATCTCGGGCAGGACCCGCTCGCGCAGGTCCTCGGGCGCCACGCCGGCGAACGACTCCGCGGACCCCCCGAGATCCTCCTCGGCCAGGGCGGGCGCGTCGATCACCGGATAGCGGAGTCCCGTGAGGTGTCCCACCACCCGGCCGTCCACGTCGGCCAGGAGCGCCCGGACGGTGTCGTCGGCGGCCGGGTCCACGGCCGCGTCGATGATCACCGTCGAGGGTGGCGTGCCGGTCAGCACCACCTCGTCGATGTGCACGACCATGCGCAGCACCGGATCGCCGGGGAACACGCAGGGCGCCACGGACATCACCGCGTCCAGCGCCGGCGCCCAGCCTCCCGGTTCCTCGGTGCGGACCGTGGCCCGCAGCACGCCGTCTCCGCTCAGCAGCGTCTCGATCGTCCAGTCGAAGCCCGTCGAGGGTACGCCGACGGTGGCCAGCCGCTTGTGCACGAACCCGGGGTCGATCCGGGTGAGAGCGCCGGCGTCCGGCAGCACGTCGGGTTTCACCTGGCCCGGAGCGGCCACGTCCGCGGTGACGTGCACCAGCCAGGCGGGTTCGGGCTCGTCGGGGCCGGCCGGTGTACGGGCCGCGAGCCGTACCGCCGGAGGCTCGTGCACGACCTGGACCTGCCTGCGCTCCGCGGTCATCAGCGGATGCATCATCTCCACGTCGGTGAGCGTGACGTCCTCGTCCTCGGCCGCGTGCAGGAACGTGTTGACCAGCACGGCGGCGGGCACGATCTCGACCCCGTTGAGGGTGTGGCTGCCCGGGTAGGGCCGGTTGGCGTCCTCCACGCTGGTCCGCCACATCCGGGTCCGGCTGCCCGCGAGGCTGGTCCCGGCTCCGAGCAGGGTGTGGGAGTGCACGTCGTGCCCTCGGTTGTCGTCCCCGGCGTACGCCTCGCGCCAGTGGCGGCGGTGCTGCCAGGCGTACGGCGGCAGATCGGCCAGGCCGCCGGACGGCTGCAGCCGGCTCCAGTCCACATCGACGCCGTGACAGTGCGCCGTGCCCAGCGCGATGAGGAAGGTCAGCGGCTCCGGCTGGTTCCGGCGCAGTGACGTGCCGACGAACACGTCCTCGAACCCGTTCTCCGAGAGCGTCTCGCTCACCGAGTGCGCGACCACGGGGTGGGGGGAGATCTCCAGGAACACGCGGTAGCCGTCCTGCGCCGCGGCCGTCGTCGCCGCGGTCAGCCGCACGGGGTCCCGAAGGTTCGCCGCCCAGTACGCGCCGTCCAGGACGGGTGTCGACCGGGGGTCCGCCAGCGCGGTCGTGTACATGGGGATGCGAGGCGCCCCGAACGAGAGATCGGCCGTGGCGGCGGCCAGTTCGACGGCCAGAGGATCCATGTGCGGGCTGTGGAAGGCGACATCCGACGCCACCCGCCGCACCACGATGCCCTCGACCGGCCACTCGTTCACCACCGCCTCGACCGCGGCGACGTCGCCGGACAGCACGGTGGAGCCGGGTGCCGACGAGATCGCGGCCACCAGGTCGGTACGGCCGGCCAGCCTCTGCTCCGCCTCCTCGAAGGACAGGTCGACCATCACCATGGCACCCTTGCCCTCGGCCTGGCGCAGCAGCCGGGAGCGGCGGCAGATCAGACGGGCGCCGTCGGCGACGCTCATCGCGCCGGCCGTCACCGCCGCCGCGATCTCGCCCACGGAGTGGCCGATGACGGCCTTCGGAGCGACCCCGTACGCGTTCCAGAGCCTGGCGAGGCCCAGCTGCATCACGAAGATCATGGTTTGCACGCGGTCGATGGTGTCGAGATCGCCGTCGGCCAGGACCTGCCGGGGAGAGAAGCCGATCTCCTCGACGAAGATCGGCTCCACCTCGTCGACCAGGGACGCGAACTCCGGCACGGCGAGCAGCTCCCGCCCCATCCCGCGCCACTGGCAGCCCTGCCCGGAGAAGACCCAGACCGGCCCGGGACCGAGCTCGGGCAGCACGTCACCGGTGAGGACGGCCTCGGCCGGCACGTCCTCCGCGAGCCTGCGCAGGTTGGCCGCCAGCTCTTCCCTGTCCGCCCCGACCACGACGGCGCGACGGGCCAGATGGGTGCGCCGGAGTGCCAGGGTGTGCCCCGCCGACGCCAGGTCGACCCCCTTCCCGAGGTGATCGGCGAGCTTGCCCGCGTACTGCCGCAGAGCCTGCTCCGACGCGGCCGACAGCGGGAACAGCCGCTCCCCCGCCCCCTGGCCCCGGGGCACCTCCTGGGCCTCTTGGGCCTCTTGGGCCTCTTGGGCCGGAGGAGCCTGCTCGAGCACGATGTGCGCGACCGTTCCGCCGTACCCGAAGCTGGAGACGCCCGCCCGGCGGGGGTGGTCGCGCTCCGGCCAGGCCGATCGTTCGGTCACCACGTGCAGGCCCGAGGTCTCCCACGGGATGGCCGGGTTCAGGGTGGTCAGCACGCTCGGGGGGATCTCACCGCGGTCGAGGGCGAGCACCGCCTTGATGACGCCGGTGATGCCCGCGGCGCCTTCGAGGTGACCGATGTTGGACTTGACCGAGCCGATGAGGCACGGGTCGCCGGGGGGCCGCCCCGCGCCGTACACGGATGAGAGCGCTCCCACCTCGAGGGGGTCACCGAGCCGGGTCCCGGTGCCGTGCGCTTCGATGTAGTCGAGGGTGGACGGCGCGACGCCCGCCTGACGGCAGGCCCGGATCATCACGTGTTCCTGAGCCTCCCCGCACGGCGCCATGATGCCGTTGGTGTGCCCGTCCTGGTTCACGGCGCTGCCGATGACGAGCGCGAGGATCCGGTCACCGTCGCGCTGCGCGTCGGACAGCCGCTTGAGCACGACCACGCCGCAGCCCTCGCCGCGTCCGTAGCCGTCGGCCGACGCGTCGAACGACTTGGACCGCCCGTCGGGAGCCAGGGCTCCGGCCGTGCCGAGCGTGAGGGTCTGGCCCGGGGTGACCAGCAGGTTGACGCCGCCGGCGAGGGCGACGTCGTTCTCGCCGAGCCGCAGGCTCTGCGCGGCCAGGTGCAGCGCGACCAGCGACGCCGAGCAGGCGGTGTCGATCGCCATGCTGGGTCCGCGCAGGTCCAGGGAGTAGGAGATGCGATTGGCGACGGCGCAGGTCGCGGCGCCGATCCCGGTCCACGCCTCGATCTCGGGCAGGTCCTCCAGGAGGCGGCCTCCGTAGTCGCCGGTGCAGACCCCGACGAACACCCCGGCGTCGGTGCCGGCCAGCTCGTGCGGCGGCAGGCCGGCGTTCTCCAGGGCCTCCCACGCGGTCTCCATCAGGATCCGCTGCTGCGGGTCCATCAGCTCGGCCTCGCGGGGCGACAGGCCGAAGAACTCCGCGTCGAAGCCCTCGATGTCGCTCAGGAAGCTGCCGTGACGCACGGCGTCGCGCAGCGCGGCGGCGTGTTCGGGGCTCCGGTTCTCGTACCGGCGCCAGCGTTCGGCGGGCAGCGGCCGGGTCGTGTTCCGGCCTGCGGACAGCAGGTCCCAGAACTCGTCCGGTGAGCGGGTGTCACCGGGAAGGCGGCACCCGATCCCGATCACCGCCACTGGTTCCACCCGGACTCCGCGCGGACTGTCGACCATCTGCGTTCGTTTCCCTTCGGTTCAGACCCACTGAGGATTGTCGATGATCTTGATCACGGCGCTGGAGACGGTCACTCCCGGCCCGGTGCCGAGCATCAGCATGTGGTCGCCGGGGCCCAGCTGCCCGGTCATGAGCAGGTGGTCGAGGGAAAGGACCTGGTCGCTGGCCCCGCAGTGGCCGATGGTGCGGCCGTAGTCCCAGGTCGAGCGGGACATGGGCAGGTCGAGCATGGCCATGCACCGCTGTTCGACGATCTCTTCGGAGTAGTTCATGAACGCCACCCGGGCGAGTGCCCCGGCCTCGATCCCGCTCTCGGCCAGCGCGCGCTCGACGACCTCCACCATCGCCCGCTGGATCTTGAACAGCGCCGCGGTGGCCTCGCCCTTGGGCATGACCTGCTGCCGGAACTGCTCGTTCCTGGCCGCGAAGCTCATCCGGCGCCCGACCGTGACACCCGGGGGGAACAGGGGTTCGCTGCCCCGGTGCAGTTCCTCGGCCTCGGTCACCGTCGTCGTGCAGACCGACGTCAGGCGCGCGAAACCCGTCCCCTTGGTGAGCACGAGCGCGCCGGCGGCGTCCCCGCCGATGTAGCCGGGGCCCATCCGCCACCGGTCCATCAACGGGGTGCCGTAATTGTCGGCGGAGACCAGCAAGGCGGCCTGCCGGCCGGGAGCGGCGTCCAGGTAGCCGGCCGCGAGTTCCAGGCCGATGAACATCCCGTTGCAGCCCTGCCGGATCTCGGTGGCCAGGACGTCCCCGCCGACGAGATGACGCTGCAGGTAGGAGTGCGGGGGCCAGCCGTCCGGCCCCTGGTGCCACGTCGAGGCGTACAGGAGGAGATCCAAATCGGCCTGCGCCCGCCCGCTGCGCTTGAGCGCGCTCCGCGCCGCGTGCAGGGCCATCTCCGGAGCCGGTAGGTCACCGGCCACCGCCGCCCCGGCCAGGTTGTGCAGCTCGGCCTCTTCGGCCGGGTACCAGCCTTTGGCGACGGCTTTCTCGACGCTGACGACGGTCCGGGGGAGGAAGGCTCCCACTCCGCTGATGTACGTGTCCGCCAACTGCATGACTCTGCCCTTGCCCCGGCTAAGCGGATTCGAGTTCTCTGACCATCGCCACGATGGTCACGACGTCCCGGAAGTTCTCGGGGTCGAGCTTCGCGGCGGGGATCGGGACGCCGATGTCCCTCCGGAGGAAGTTCAGCAGCCGCGCCGTCCGCAGGGAGTCCAGGAGACCCGACACGAGGAGCGGGGTCGTCTCGTCGACCTTGATGTCGTCACTGTCCTGGACGAGGTTCTCCTGGATGAAGTCGACCAGCCTTCGCGTGAGCTCGGTCATGCGCGTGTGCGTGAGCTCGGTCATGCGCGTGCCTCTCTCGTGACGGGAGAGGTGGAGAGGATCCTGAACGCCGCCGCGGCGACGGACGTTCCCGAGCCGAACCCGACCATGAGCAGGTGATCGCCGGCAACGAGCCCGCCGGTCTTGACCAGATTCTCGAAGGCGATGAACTGGTCCACCGCGCCGCAGTGGCCCACGCGCCTCCCGTAGTCCCAGGTCGTCTGATCCTCGTCGATGCCCAGCCAGGACATCTGCCCCTCCAGGTCCTCGCGGCGGCCGTGCGGCAACGCCACCCGCGTGATGTCGGCGAGTCCGATCCCGGCCTCGTCCAGGGTCTGTTCGACCTGCTGCATCATCGTTTTCTGGATCGTCAGGTGAATCCCGGTTCCCTGGGCCTTGAGCAGCCGCTGGCGGAACTCCTCGTGCCGGTCTCCGAAGCTCAGCCCCCTGCCGACGGTGGCGTCCGGCGGGAACAGGGGGTAGGCGCCGTCGTTGACCGCGTCGGCCTCCGGGATCACCGTCGCGTTCACCGACAGGAGCTCGGCCATGCCGTACTCCTTGCCGAGGACGAGCGCGGCCGCGGCGTCGCCGATCAGCGCCCCGGGGGTCATCCGCCAGCGGTCCACCAGCGGGGTGCCGTGGTTGTCCGAGGAGACGACCATGGCCGTCTCCCGGCCCGCGTCGGCCTGCAGATAGCTCGCCGCCAGGTCGAGCGAGCTGATCATCCCTACGCAGCCGCTCCGGATCTCGAACGCCGGCACGTTTCCGCCGAGGAGGTGCTTCTGCAGGTAGTGCTGGGGCTGCCAGCCGTTCGGGCCCTGGTGCCAGACCGACGGGTAGAGCAGAAGGTCGAGATCACGCGGGGAGGACTCACCCCAGCGGTCGTACGCGTCCAGGACCGCGAGCCGCGCCATCTCGGGCGCGGGCATGTCGCCGGCCACCGCCGCGCCGATCTGCCGGAATTTCTCTGCCTCCTCGGCCGGGTACCAGCCCTCACGAACCGCCTGCTCGACGCTCACACTGTCAGGCACATAGACGCCGAGACTCCTGACGAACATGTTGGATGTACGCACACGTCCCCTTAACTCATCGACGATCCCGGACGACGGCCTTCGGACAGCGGAAGACGGCTCATCCGATTTATTTCGGGCCCCGGGATATCAAGCGACCCCGGCCGGTCAATGAAAACAACGGAAAATGGGCCGACGGGCCGTCCGGGGCAAGAATAGGGGCGGACCGTCGGATAAAGCAATATGAAGGCGAGCGGCCCGGTCGGCGACATTCCGTGATCAGAATTAAACGGAACGTGTCGAGTTCTGGAAATGCGCCTTTCCGCTCCACATCACAGTTCTCCGAATGCAATTTTGAGGATCCGGACGACGAGAGAACGGTGCCGGGCCGTCGCCATTCGGCTCAGGCCCGGCACGTCGTCTCAGGCGGGCACTCTCGTGCAGACGATGTTGTTGAGCTTGAACTGGGCCGGAATACCGTTCGTCCCGGTGGCGGTCGCCGAGAAGCCGAGGCTCTGACTGGAGCCGGGGCCGATGTAGGAGTTATGGCCGGCGTCGCGGGCGGTCACCTGATTGCCGACCTGGGTCACCGTGGCGTTCCAGGCTGTCGTGATCTGCTGGTTGCCCGACCAGGCCCACGTCAGGGTCCAGCCGTCGATGGGGGTCGTGCCGGTGTTCTTGATGGTCGCACTGCCGTTGAAGGCGCCGTTCCAGGTACCGGTGGCGTAGGTGACCTCGCAGGCGTTGCCCATCTTGAGCCCGCTGCGCAGGAAGGTCGCGAAGTTGGCCCAGGTGGGGTTCAACGTGCCGGTGCCGACGGTCTCGGCGCAGTCGGTGGTGGTGCGGACGGTCTGCAGGCCGTACTGGGCGGGGTCCATGATCTGGGGCATCATGTGGTCCGCGGCGGGCACCGAGACGAACGTGGCGTCGCCGCACTGAGCCTTGATCCTGTTGTAGAGCAGGACGCTCTGCCCGTGCGGTACCAGGAAGTCGGCCTGGCCGTGCAGGAACATCAGCGGCGGGTCGTTGGCGTCGACGTAGGTCATCGGATTGGCCTGGGCCACCGTGGCCGGGCAGGTCTGGATCGGGCAGCCGACCAGGAGGGATTCCGGGGAGGCGGGAGAGTTGTGGTCGAGCCCGCCGGTCGGCAGGTTCTGCGCGTTCATCTGCAGGAAGTCGGTCGGGCTGTAGAAGGCGAGTCCTACCTGCACGGCGCTGGAGACGCCGGTCGTGCCGACGGTGCCCTCCATCGCCGCCACTCCGCCGGACAGGGTGGCCATCTCCGTCAGCCAGCCGCCCGAGGAGTCGCCCATGATCGCGAAGCGATTGGGGTCGAGCTGGTACGTGGCGGCGTTCGCGCGCAGCCAGCGGATGGCCGCCTTGATGTCGTGCACCTGGGCCGGGAAGATCGCCTGGGCGCTGGACCGGACGCTGACGCCGGCCACCGCGAAGCCCAGGGGGTTGAAGATGCTCGCGATCGCGTCCGCGCCGGCCTTGCCGTCGTCGCTCGTCCAGGCCGAGCCGGTGTGCCAGATCAGCAGAGGCCGGGGCGTGATGCCGGTGGACGGCAGGTGGAGGTCCAGTAGGTGCCCCCTGCTACCGGCCGGTTGTGCGGGCGCGTAAGCGATATCAGTGATCACCTGCGTGGCGTGAGCCGGTGGCGCGAACGTCGCTGACACACCGACGGCGGCCAGCACGGTCATCGCCATGCCGACAATCATGGCCGTGCGGATTCGAGCTTGCATGGTGCGACTCCGGTCGGGTCGGATGATCGCCGCTTCCCCGGTGACCGTCCGTGTCTCCTCCTGTGCCGGGGCAGCCGCGATCAACACGCCGACCGTAGCGCCTGCGAGAACAACGTCCTGCTCGAGTGTCGCGGCTTACATCGATATGGGCGGGGCGACGATATGACACGTAAGTGACGATGGTCAAAGTTTTCTTCATATCGCTTCTATCGAGCAGGAAAAGTGGCATAAATCGTACTTTATAGATCATGTGGTACGAAGGCAGCACAGATCATCCATGGCATGCACAGGAAGTCGGATACGCATCTACGAGGTCTTCGAAGGCCGCCGCGTCTGGAATTGGACAGCGGCCTGAACCTCGGGGAACAGACGACCCAGGAAGCGGTAACCGGATTTACCGACGGTAAACATCCGTGAAACGTTCATCCTCAGACGACAACGTCGGCGGGAGTTTCGGTCCCTTCCCATGACTGATTCGGACATGACAATTTTCCTGGCGCGCGGTGAGTGATAATGTCCACCGTCATGATCTCCACAGTCACAGGAGGACGAATGCGAAAGGTACGCGCTGTTCTCGTCTCGGCCGTCGTGATCCTCGGAGCGTCGCTGACGATCGGCGCCACTTCGGCGCAGGCTGAGAGTCTGGCCGGCGTCTTCAGGGACCACTCGGAGTGCGAGCGGATCGGAACCCACGGCATCAACCAGGGCTGGTGGGACGACTATTCATGCAAGTGGGAGAGCCGGTACCGCTATTACTTCCTCTACACGTGATCCCGTGAAACGCGCGCGTTCCCGGCTCTGAACGGGTGGTCGCCGACCTCCCGCCCCGGCAGAGGCCTACTCGAGAACGGCCCCTCGCGGGGTGTTCACGAGTAGGTCTGACCTGAGACGGGGCGGGCGCTTGAAGATCGCTTCCCGGAACGGGAGAGGTCGTCTCCCGGGATCAGCCGGTGCCGATCGCCGGGCGGACCTTCCCGTTGGAACACGCCCCGGTCGCGCGGCGCCCCGGGTAGGACCCCGCTCTTGATCTGACAGGCCCCAGGATGTCCTCGCCGAGCCGCACACCGCGAGCGATCGGCCGGAACGGCCGGACGGACCTCGATCCGACCCGTCGCCGCGGCAGGAGATCGGATGCCGGCGTCGCCTCGGCTCATCGTGTCGGCAGCTCCTGGCCGGCCCGGCGGCGCCATCCCCGGGCGGTCACCGGCCCGGGGATGGACCAGTGTCATCTCATGTCGCGACGGTGAAGGTGTCGACGTCGAACAGGTTGCCGCCACCACCCACGAAGACCAGATACAACGGCCCCGACGCCGACCCGCTCAACGTCGTGGACACCGTCGCATAGGTGTCCCAGCCACCCGTCGGCGACACCGCCACCGACCCCAGCAACGTCCCGGTGGCCGACCCCGACCGAATCTGGATCGTCCCACCTGACCCGGCGGAGGAAACCCGCGCGGTGAAGGTCCGCAACCCGGCAGTGTTCACCCCGGAGTACGCCGCCCAGTCACCGTTCTCGATGTAGCCCACCGAAGCGCCACCGCTGGCGCCCGGATGATCGGCCCGCTGCACACCCGACTGCGAGGTGAACGCCTCACCCTCCACCGTCTGGCCACCGGTGCCGCCCGACTGGAAGGTGACCGTGTACGTCTTTCCTGCGGTGGCGTTCCAGCTCAGCGTGTCACCGGTGCGCGTGGCGGTGACCGTGGCGCCCGTTTCGTCCTTGACCTGGTAGGTGCCGGTGGCGGCGGCGGTCCTGACCTTGATCGGGGCCGTCCTGCCGGTGCGCAGGGTGATCGTCTCGGCCGCGCCGGACTTCCACGTGGTGTCCACGGTGACGTCGCCCCGAGCGCGCAGACCGGTCACCGAGCCGGTCGGCCACACGGCCGGCAGCGCGGGCAGCACGTGCACGGTGTCGTGCTGGCTCTGCACGAGCATCTCCGCGACCCCGGAGGTCGCGCCGAAGTTGCCGTCGATCTGGAACGGCGGGTGGGTGTCCCACAGGTTGTCCAGCGTGGAGGACTTGAGCTGCTCGCTGAGCATCTTGTGCGCGCGGGTGCCGTCGAGCAGCCGGGCCCAGAAATTGATCTTCCAGGCCTTGGACCAGCCGGTGCCGCCGTCGCCGCGCGCGTTCAGGGAGACGCGGGCCGCCGCCGCCTCGGCGGTGCCGGGGAGGATCTGGTTGCCCGGGTGCAGGGCGAACAGGTGGGAGACGTGCCGGTGGGTGTCGGTCTGGGAGTCCCAGTCGGTCTTCCACTCCTGAAGCTGGCCCCAGCGTCCGATGCGCAGCCCCGGGTCGAGCCGGGACAGGGCGGTGCTCACCTCGTTCTGGAAGGCGGTGTCCACGCCCAGCGTGCGGGCGGCGGCCAGCGCGTTGGTGAACACCTCGCGCACGATCTGCTGGGACATCGAGGCGCCCGCCGAGAAGTCGCCGTTCTCCGGCGAGTAGCTGGGCGAGACCACGAGCTTGCCGTCACGCGGGTCGGTGTGCAGGAAGTCCAGCCAGAACTCGGCCGCGCCCTTGATCGCCGGGTAGGCGGTGTTGCGCAGGTAGTTCACGTCGCCGCTGAATCGGTAGCTGTCGTACATGTGCTGGGTCGTCCAGGCGGCGGCCTCGGGGAACCAGAACGACTGCGGGTAGCTGTGCACGCCGGTGAAGCCGTAGGGGTTGGTCTCGTTGTTGACCACCCAACCGCGGGCTCCGTACATGTTGGTGGCCGTCACCCGGCCTGGAGCGACCATGCTCGCGACGTACCTGTCGTACGGCCTGGTCGTCTCGCGCAGGTTGGTGCTCGGCAGGCCAGTAGTTCATCTGGAGGTTGATGTTGACGTGGTAGTCGGCGTCCCAGGGTGGGTTGGTGACGTTGTTCCACACGCCCTGGAGGTTGGCCGGGAGGATGTCGTTCTCCCGCGAGGAGGAGATCAGCAGGTAGCGGCCGTAGGCGAAGAACATCGCCTCCAGCGCCCGGTCCTGGGCCGAGGAACCGCCCGTGTAGTTGCCGCGCAACGTGTTCGTCGGGACGGTCGGGTTCGTCTGGCCGATGTTCAGCTTCACCCGGTCGAACAGGTTCTTGTAGTCGGCCAGGTGCGCGGCCTTCAGCTCGTCGTAGCTCTTGGCCGCCGCCGTGGTCACCCGCGAGGTGACCCCGGCCTGCGGGTCGGTGCCCCGGTAGGCCGGGTAGCCGTCGGAGTAGTTGGTGCCCGCCGACAGCACCAGCATCACGCTGTTGGCCCCGGAGACGGTGACACGGTCTCCGGAGTCCGTCCGGGTGCCGCCCTGGTTGACCACCTGCACCTGGGCCTCGAACCGCAGGCCGTTGTTGGCGAGCTGGCCGCGGATGGCGAGCCGGCCGTTCGAGGCGGTCACGGTCTTGTCGGTACGCGGTGAGGTGTGCCGCAGCGTGAACGACACCCGGCCGGTCTGGTTGGCCGAGATCCGGGCCACGATCACGTTGCCGGGGTTGCTGGCGAAGTACTCGCGGGTGTACTCGACGCCGCCCGCCGTGTAGCCGACCCTGGCCACGGCCTCGCGCAGGCTCAGCTCGCGCCGGTACCCCGTGGTGCTCGACGGCGGGTTGGCGAAGTCGAGGAACAGGTCGCCGAAGGTCTGGTAGGAGCCGAAGTTGGTCTTGCCCTGGCCGAGCGCGTTGGCGACGGTCTGCGGCGCGATCCTGCCGCTCTGGTCGATCTGCGCCTGCATGTTGTCGATGGCCCCCGGGCGGGGCGAGGTCCAGTTGCCGTGGTTGTAGCCGCCGGAGGCGCCGGGACCGCCGGTCCACAGCGTCTTCTCGTTGAACTGGATCTGCTCGGAGGCCACCCCGCCGAAGAGTTTGGCGCCCAGGGGGCCGTTACCGATCGGCAGCGCCTGTGTCTCCCAGTCGGTGGCCGGCGAGTTGTACCACAGGGTCAGATCGTCGGTCGCGGGCAGAGCCAGGGCCTGCGCCGAGATGGGCGTGTTCATACCGGCGAGCATCGCGACCACACCTAACAGTGCGATGCCCAGTCTGGGGCGCGGGAACTTGATCACACAAATTCCTCCGATCAACAAGGGGGGTAGACAAGGAAATATCACCGAAACAAGGCTTCACATCCGATGTCTCTTGACTTGGTGATCGGACCTACCCATCGACCCGGATGTCGCCAGGACGAGACGACCGTGGCTCGAACGCACGTCGGGACATCCGGATCGCACATCTCCACCACGTGGAGACCGTGACCGCACGGGATAGGTTGGATGTCCTCCGCCGGGCCGGGCTCGATCGGTTCGACGGACATCCGAGGTCACGGGTTCGCCCCCCGAAGGATGTCCATCACGGAGGCCGTGGCGAACCCGGCCCGCCGTCTACCAGAACCTCACTTCGGGGTAACCGCTGGACGGCCCGTCCAGCAACGGCTGATGCCTGCCCTTCAGATGCAGGTCGAGGAAAGCGGTGACGTACGCGCGGGTGATCTTTATGGAGCGCTCGCCGTCGATCGGGTACCCCGGCATCCCGAGCTGAGGCTGGAGCACCGCGTAGTCGATGAAGCTCATGTGTTCGGCGCCTGTCACGGTGAGCCAGCGCTTCCGGTCACCGGTCACATGCGGCCAGAACAGGTCCCAGGACCCCTTCCTCTCACCGCTGTCCGGCTCCTGCCTGGGGTTGCCGATCATCATGAACGGCTTCTCGACGGGCTTCGCCGGCGTCGGCGGGTTGTAGGAGCCGTCCAGATTGACCGCGGCCTTGATCCGCCGGCTCACGGGCAGGAGATGCGCGGCGCTCTGACCGCCGACCGAATGCCCCACCATCGCGATCCTGGTCTCGTCGATCAGCCGGTTCCAGTGCGCGCTCCTCTCAAGCCGGTCCAGCACGAACGTCGTGTCGGCGGCCCTGACCCGGGCGACCTTCGCCCCCAACTCCGGGGTCTGGCCGCCCTTGCCCGCCTCGAACGTGACGGTCCTGCCGTCGGGGAACGTGGTGTCCACGGACTCGTAGGTGTGTTCGATGCCCGTCACCAGGTATCCCCTGCTCGCGAATTCCTCGGCCAGCGAGGTCATCGTCGCGCGGGGCAACGTCATGCCGGGCGACAAGACCACCAGCGGCCATCCTTCCTTCCGCCTCAGCGGGGGCGCGTCGACGCGGGCGTACGTCTTCGTCCTGGCGAGCGTGTCCGGCGGCACGTCCTTCAGCTGCGGCACGCTCTTGATGATCAGCTCCGACTCCTGAGGCGTGACGTACGGGGCCGGTCGGCCCGCGGCCTTCCGCGCCGGATACCAGACCGAGACCATCAGCTCGCGCGCCTTCCTGTCGGCCACCCACGGGTCGGGACGGCTGGAGTCGATCAGGTGCATGACCGACCGTCCGACGGCGTGGCCACCCGTCGGCGCGGGCAGGGCGGGCGCGGGGGCGGACGCCGCGGCGTCCGCCGTACCGATACCGGTGAGCGCGGAGAACGCGAGCACGCTCGCGATTGCTGTCTTCCTCATGTCCCCGACCATGCGGCACGACACGGCCGTACCGTCCCCGGCGAAAGTCACCCGGCACCCGCGACTTTCGTAGGGGGCGTTGCCCGGGTCGCCCTATAGCCTCTGACCATGACGTACGGCGACGCCGGGATCATCGAGCGGAGCACGCCGTGGGCGCTCGGCGCGGCGGTCTTCCTTCTCTCCATGGCCTCGGCGTCCGGTTCGGTGGGCGTCGAGTCGACGCTGCCCGAACCCGTGCTCGTGGCCGTCGCCGCGGCGTCGGCGGTGGCCGCGGCCCGCGCCAGACACTATCAGCGGCAGCGACCCGTTCACCGCCCTGCGCACCGGAGAGCATGACGTGAACGTCCCGTGGCTGCCCGTCGCCGAACCAGACCTCACGGTCGGCCCCACCGTGTTCACCGGAGGTCGCGTGCTGGCCGTGTCAGCGGACCATCCGCTCGCCGGTCGCGGCACCGCGTCCCTGGAGGACCTCGCCGACAACCATGTCGTCGACCTCGGCGCCGAAGCCCCCGAGTACTGGGTCGCGTCCATGGTCCCCATGCGCACGCCACTCGGCCGCCGCGTCCCACGCGGGCCTATCGCGCGGACCTTCCACGAGATCCTCTCCCTGGTCGCCTCCGGACGCTGCGTCCACCCACTGGGCGAAATCGCCGCCCGCTACAACAGGCCCCCCGGCGTCGTCTTCCTGCCCCTCCATGACGCCCCCGCCCTCCAATGGGCCCTGACATGGCGATCCACCGCCGACAGCCCGACCATCCGCGCGCTGGCCCGGACCGCCGCCGACCTCGGCCCCATCTCACTGTGACGGCGACGGCGGGCAGCGGCCCAGCCGGCAACATGACCGCTCGTCGGCTCATGCCCCCAACGTGGTCTGGGCGGCCGGTTGGTGGCGCGGGGCGGCAAGGTCGTGGGCGGAGCGGGCCAGCCAGATCATCATCAGGACGCTCGAGACCACACCGAGAGCCTCGACGGCGCTTCCCTCGTCCGGGAACGGCAATGCCGCCAGTACCAGAAAGATCGGCGACGCCAGGGCGGCGATACCGTACGCGACGGTCGCCGTCCCCCAGCGGTCGTCGCCCCCCTGGGCTCGCAGGACCAGTACCGTCCAAACCAGGCCGGCCAGGCCGCAAATCGACTCCACCTCATCCGGGACGGACCAGCCGACGAGGTCGAGTACGCCGATGACGGTGAAACCGCCGTACCCCAGCACCCCCGCGCCCCGCGTGTACTGCCGGTCGCCGCCCAGCACCCGCATGAACAGCAGCACGATCACCCACATCACCGCAGAGTCGATCACCGTCGCATATGCCCAGGTCGACGACGTGGTGACGTGGAGCAGCCAGATCGTAGCCGTCGCGACGTAGAGCGCCACGCGCAACCGCAGGGTGTTCCGGTCCTGCTGGGGCGGCGGCCCCGCCGGCGGCCCGCGCAGGATCTGCCAGATCCCCCATGCCCAGGACAGCCCGGCCAGGACCAGGAGGAGCAGGTTCTGCCCTGTCGCCGCGACGCCTTCGGTCACGGTCGCGAACAGCGTCAGCCACCACAACGGGCCGAGGTCGCCGGAGATCAGGGCGACGACGACGGCGACCGTCAGCGCGGCGCCGTACAGACCGGTGACGAGCAGGGCGGGCAGGGCTGAACGGTGCCGACGTGACACGGGACGCTTCCTGGGGGTTCGGAGAGGATGGGAGCGAACGCCTCACCCTACAATCGATCATGAAGAGTGGCGCCAGGCGGAGGGCGTGCGTCTTCCAATGCCCGGCGGCAGGCACCTCCCCATCGGTCACCCGCCCCCGCTTCGACCGCCTCCACCAGCGCGCGCCCAGCCGGCCCACCGCGGTCGACCTGACCGACGCCCGGCAGCGAGCCGCCCACCCCGCGGCCGAACGGCCGGCATCCCGGCGGCCACGGGTGCGCTGTCCATGGTGAGGTGGTTGGCGACCGGGGAGCCGCAACGCATCGCCAACCCGGCACCGTGCGCCCCTCGCGCCGCCACCCGCGTCATCCACACTTGGCGTGCCGGTCGGTGATCTTGAAGAACTCTACCCGGACGGACCTGTCGTCAGGAAGCGCGATCGCCCGGGCCTGGCCGTTCGCCGTCCAGCAGGCCGGCAGGAGGAAGTACTGGTTGTTGGCATGAATGAGCAGTCGCAGGCCGTCGTACCGGTAGCGGTACCGCGAGATTTTGTCCGCTGACTGCGGAAGCCGGGACTCCACGATGCCGGGTCCCTCGATGTGCAGCCGCTCCGGCGCGTAGACCACCACACCCGGTAGCCGCCTGGGATCCGCGACCAGGTCGATCGCCATGTCCCGCCCATACGTATGTATGTACGTGGCGGACGACCAGAGCGACAGGACGAAGAGCAGACCGACGAAGGCCATTCGTCTGACCAGCCGGAGCAGCGGCGACTCGGCCTGGGGCCAGAACCGCCAATGAACGGTCAAGCCATTGAGATGGCTCGCGTATCCGAGCAGTAGCACACCGAGCCCTATGCTCATCGGAATGACGGGGAGCAGGCGCGAGTATCTCACCAGGTCGGTTCCCCCCAGGACTCCGGCCACGCACAGAAACGCACCGGCGAGCGCCGTCCCCAACGCGACCCAGCGGGCCACCGCGGGGCGGCCGGACAGCACCGAGACGAGCAAGTGGTGCAACGGCATCAACGCCACGACCGCGAGCAGCAGCCACACCACTGGCTCGAACACCGTGTCGACGCTGCGGAACACGTAGTCCTGGGGCGACAGACCGAGGACGCTCGGATCCACGCCGAACACGCGGTAGGTGGTGTTGGTGCGCACCGCCCCGAAGTAGACCAGCACCGCGGTGATGAGGGTCGGCACGACGAACTTCTCGAACGCCTCCCCCATGCCGGTGTAACCCGCCTCGGTGTCGTTCCGCTCCGGAGCTTCGGGCTGGCTGCTCACCGTCGCTGCTCCCTGGATCCTCTTAACTCTGTTCCGGCACAGGCGGTGGCGGCTCCGGGCGTGGCTCCACCGGAGATGATCGTTCGGGGGGCGACGGCTCCGGTTCCGGGAGCTTCTCAGAGGGCTTCTCGGAGGGCTTCTCAGGGGGCTTCTCAGGGGAGGAGGTGCCGGGAGTCGGCTCACCTGAGGGCGAACTCGGCGGTGGGGCGGTGGTGACCTCCGGTGAGCCACCCCGAGAGGGCTCCGGCCGCTGAGAAGGCTTACAGGTCAACCGCGAACCCGCCCGCTTGAGGGCCTCACACATCTCGGCGGACTTGTCCGCCTCCCCCTGATCGACCTGGGCGAGCATGTAGAGGGCGCGCTGCACCTCGGCTGCGTTGTCCTCGACGGTGTAACCGACCACCTGCGCCTTTATCATCAAGCTGGTCCACTCGACCGACGGCGGGGTGGGGTCCGTCTCCTGCGCCGCGCGTATGTACGCGAGACCTTTGGACACCTGCCCGGCGTTGATGTTCGCGATGCCGGCGCACCCTTTGCCGATCGCGGCGGTCTCCGGGTCGGCCTGCCTGGCGACGTTGTCCATCGACCTGGCCAATGCCTCGTTATCACCGGCCCGCAACCCCTGGTCGCACTCTTTGAGTACGGCGAGCGCCGCCGGCGGGATGTCGGCCCCACCGTTCTTCGGCACAAGGGGATCGTCGGGCGTTATGTGAACCTGCGTGTTCTCCCCGCATGCGACCGCCAGCGCCAGCAAGACAGCCGCGATCGGATATCTGCCCAGTCCGCCCATCGGGCACCCCCCGAGCCCATCGTGAACCCAGCATAGATACCCATTGTCACCAATAAGACACTCTGCGCTCGTTTGGGTGACGGCATCCGAGGGGGCGGCCAGCACGGGCAGCGGCCGGCACGGGCGGCGGCCAGCACGGGCGGCGGCCAGCAGGAAACCGGCCCATTTCCGGGAGAATTACCTGATACCGGTCGGGGAATAACGCCCCCACCAGGAAAGCGACGGGGCCGGCCGGGGCGGCGGGATGGGGGCAGGGCATGGATTCGGTCGAAGTATCGCCCGCCGGGTTGCAGGAGGATGTGGCCACGCGGGTGGCCGACAGGAGTGAGCAGCGCCAGTGGAAGATCGCCGTGCTCGCCGAGCCGGGCGGCATCGCCCGCGCCGATGAGCCGGTGCGGGTGGCCGCCCGCATCGATCGGCTCAGCCGCCACTACCGAGACATCCGCCCGATCGATCCCACAGCGATCACCACAGCGCAACCGGCGGCCGTGACAGCGGCGGCGGCGGTGCTGGAGCGGATCATCCAAACCAACGACCTGCTGCCTGTCGGCTACCTGGAAGGCGGGGCCGCGGCGGCGCGGGCGGTCGGGCGGGTGGTCGTCCGTGACGCGCGCGGGCGGCTGGCCGGCTACGGCACCGGATCGCTGGTCTCCCCGGACCTGCTGCTCACCAACCACCACGTGCTCACCAACGCCACTACGGCCGGCCGCAGCGGCGTGGAGTTCGACTACCAGGACGGCATCGACGGACGGCCACTCCCACTGCAGGGCTTCTCCCTGGATCCGGACCGGTTCTTCGTCGCCGACCAAGAGCTGGACTTCGCGCTGGTGGCGGTGAAGGCCGGCATAGGCGAGCTGGCCCGGTTCGGGTTCAACCGGTTGGTGGCCACCGAGGGCAAGGCCATCGTCGGTGACTTCGTCACGATCGTCCAGCATCCGGGCGGAGAGAAGAAACAGGTCGCGCTGCGGGAGAACCGGATCGTCGATGTCCTGGAGTTGTTCCTGCACTACCAAACCGACACCGAGCCCGGGTCCTCCGGCTCCCCGGTCTTCAACGACCAGTGGGAGATCGTGGCTTTGCACCACGCCGGCGTCCCCGCCCCCGACCACGACGCGTCCGGCGGCATCATCAACGAAGGGGTGCGGGTCAGCCGGCTGCTGGCCTTCCTGCGCGGCCGGCCGTTCCCACCGGCCCAGCAGGCCCTGGTCGACCGGTTGTTCACCGAACGCATCAGCCTCCCGCCCACCTCAGCGACTCTGACCGCTCCGGCCGACCGGTCGCTCACCCGACCCGTCGAGCCCGCCGAACAGCTGAAGCCGGTCGAGCCGGTGGCGCGGCCGACCACCGGGCAGGTGCCGCTGACGCTGACGCTGACCGTCCCCTTCGACATCCGGCTGCGCGGCGAACCGGTCGACGCCACCGGCCCGGCCGCAGCGGCGCCGGAGGCGATCCAGATCGATCCGGACTACGCTGGCCGCCGCGGCTATGACCCGGACTTCCTGCCGGGCGGGCATCGGGTGCCGCTGCCCGCCCTGCCCCCCGATCTCCTCGCGCTGGCGGCGCTCAACCGGCACGCCGGCGACGGGCAGGCGCACGTGCTGGACTATCACCACTTCAGCGTGGTGATGAACCGGCAGCGGCGGCTGGCCTTCTTCACCGCGGTCAACATCGACGGCGCGACCAGCCTGCGTATCCGCCGCGACCCCGACCGCTGGATCTTCGACCCCCGCCTCTCTAAGAGTGAGCAGGCCGGAGAAGAGGTCTACCGCGACAACCCCCTGGACCGCGGCCACCTGGTCCGCCGCCTGGACCCGGCGTGGGGGGCCAGCCACATGGTGGCCAAGTTCGGCAACGACGACACCTTCCACTTCACCAACTGCACCCCGCAGCACAAGGACTTCAACCAGAACCAGACCACCTGGGCCGGGCTGGAGG
Source organism: Streptosporangium sp. G11 (assembly GCF_051192615.1). Classification (NCBI taxonomy): domain Bacteria; kingdom Bacillati; phylum Actinomycetota; class Actinomycetes; order Streptosporangiales; family Streptosporangiaceae; genus Streptosporangium; species Streptosporangium sp. G11. The sequence goes on along the minus strand of NZ_JBPJUQ010000037.1, from coordinate 24,015 downwards.
ACTACATCCTGGACAACGCCGACACCCTCGACCTGAAAGCCACCGTCTTCACCGGCCCGGTCCTGGCCTCCGACGACGACCCCTACCGCGGCGTCCAGCTGCCCCGCCAATACTGGAAAGTCGTGGCGATGACCAAACAGAACGGTGAGCTGTCGGCCACCGGCTACCTGCTCAGCCAAGACCACCTCATCGACGGCCTGGAAACCGCCCCCGCCGAGTTCTCCTACGGCGCCTACAAGACCTACCAGGTCCCGATCCGGCGCATCGAAGACCTCACCCGGCTGTCATTCGACACCCTCGCCGACGCCGACCCCCTGGCCCGTATGGAAGTGGCGGCCACCACGGCCCAGGAGATCACCCACCCCCGCCACCTCACCCTCTGACAACCATCGAATCACCGGGGCTGAACCGCGCCGAGTGTCGGAGTCGGTGCGGTGTCCAGCCGCCGGTGGCGGCCTCGAACAGCTTGGCGACCCGACGACAGGACAGCCGCGCCTTCCCGCTGCCCGCGTCGATGTCGACTTCGCCGAGGCCGCCGAGATCCCGGTGTCGGGATCGGTCAGTCGTTGCGGGGTTTGCCGAACTCCTCGATCAGCACGGAATACTGCTCCCCACCGTGTCCGGCGGCGATCGAGCGGTCGGCCATCGCCTTGATCAGCTTCGGCAGTTCGGCGTTGACACCCACCGCCTCGCTCTCCTCGATCAGGTGTGCCATCGCCCGCGCGTCGGTCTCCAGGGCCGACACCTCGGCCGGGAAGGAGCCGCTGTCGATCTGCTCGGCGTACCCGGGCAGCCATTCGGCCACACCGGCAGCGATCTGCCGCGCGAACGGCGCATACGTCGCGGCGTCGACACCGGCCGTCCTGACCAGGGCGGTGCCCTGGAGCCAGGCGTTCAGGACGCTCCACATCATGGCCAGGCCGGCCACGTCGTACAGGGACGCCAGCCCGTGGTCCGCGCCGAGGTAGGTGACGGTGCCGAGCGCATCGAGCGTTGACTTGTGCGCCTCGGAGTCAGGCTGCGGCCCGCTGTGCAGAATCACCGCCTCGGCGGTCCCGATCGCCGACGGGATGGCCATGATGGCGCCGTCCAGGTAACGGGCGCCGCGCTGCCCGGCCCATTGGGCGGCTTCCCGGGCCTGGGCCGAGTCGCCCGAGGTCAGGTTGACCACCATCGTGCCGTCCAGCTCGATATCGCTCGTGCCGAGCAGCTCGTGCACGGCCTGGTAATCGGTGACGCAGACGATCGTCAGGGAACCCGCCTTGATCGCGTCGCCAACCGTTGGCGCCAGTCGTGCACCCTTGGCCACCAGTTGGTCGGCCTTGGAGGTTGTGCGGTTCCACACGGTTGTGGGATGCCCGGCTTTCAAAAACGCGCCGGCGAGCGCCTGGCCCATCAGCCCGAGTCCGATGACTGTCACGGGTGTATCGGTTTTGCGGTTCATGGCAGCATCGTCAACGTTGATACCGGTGTGAAGGTCAAGTGAGGTTTCGATGCATATCGGGGAATTGAGTCGTCGGGCGGGCGTCAACGCCCATCAGTTGCGCTACTACGAGGCCCAGGGCCTGCTGAAGGCAGACCGCGGCGCGAACGGTTACCGCGAGTACGACGAGACCGCCGTGCTGCGGGTGAAACAGATTCGGCACCTGCTTGGTGCCGGTTTGTCCTCCGAGGACATCGCGTACCTGCTGCCCTGTGCGGTCGGAGAGGTCCCGGAGCTGCTCGGGTGTCCCGAGTTGCTGGCCGCGATGCGGTCACGGCTGCAGCGCCTGGACGATCAGATGGGCAGGCTCGCTCAATCCCGCGCCGCTCTTGCCGACTACATTGACGCGGCTGATCGAATGGCCGGCGAAAACTATCCCCCCTTTGACGATCCTGACCAGGAGCCCGTCCCCGCCTGAGCCATATGCCGGGTTTTCGGCCAGGAACCCAAGGGCCTTTTACCGACCCGTTCGCAAGGATGCTCCAGGCGGTGGTGACCACCGGTGCTTCACCGTTCGCATTGTGGAGTCGCGGGAACGCATGGCGTGAATGCAACGCGTAGGTGTGACCACTCCTCTTCAGGAAAACAATGTGAAACACCTGGCCCGGGCCGACGCCGGTCCCCGCCCGGCCGCGAGCCACAGGGGATGGTGATCCGGCTCCTGATCGCGGGCAACGGGGCGGCCCGACCGCGGCAGGCTTTCGGTTTCCCCTCGAACAACGCCGGTGTCCGTCAAGCCAACGTTCTCCACAAGGACACATTCTTGTAACCCGCGTGAGGAGTACTTGAGAGGCCGTCCGTGGACGCGTCGCACCCTTGCCGGGCGGCCTGTCGGCGAGACCGTTCACTGTGGACCGATACCGCCTTTCGTGCCCCAAGAGTTTCGAATACGCATGGGGAAAATACATGATCCGGCCTTTACGCATTGTAGACTCGACGACCATCGTCCTGGACGGGGCGACATACGGATGCTTCGCATTAACTGGAGCCTGGAATGCGCGTCCTCATCGTTACGGATTCGTTTTCGCCGAGGATGGACGGGGTGGCGGTCTCCGTCGACTCCCTGATTCACGGCCTCGTTTCCGCAGGCCATGATGTGGGAGTGGTCTTTCCGGGGCGGCGCTCAGGGTACGAGGTGGACGAAACAGGCACGCAGAGGTGGTGCGTGTCGTCGTTCAGGACGCCGTTGGACGGATATCCACTCTCCCTGGCCTCCGCGAGAAGCATCACCCGAATCATTCGTGTTTTCGGACCGGATTTCATCTCCGTTCAGACCATCGGCTCTATCGGGGTGGCCTCTCTGCGCGCATCGCGTCGGCTGGAATTGCCTGTCGCGCTCTCCTGGCATACGGATTTCGAGTCCTACCTCAACAAATATCGACTGGCGTGGCTGTTCATACTTCCCGCATACGTCGTCCTGAGAGGAGGAGGTGTTCGGTTGTGCCGCGACTTGACGAGGAAGGCAGCCGGCGCCGGCAGGTCCGGTGTCATCCGGGAAATCCTCGCGTACGTGGCCGATGCCGCTGACCTGGTGGTCGCCCCGTCCGCCAGAACCGCTTCCTACCTGAAGGGCCTGGAAGCCGAGCGGCCTGTTTTCGTGTTGCCCACCGGCGTCGAAGAATCAGAGTTGAGGGGAGAAACACCACCGGAGGAGCTGGTCGAGTCCATCGAAGCCACTTCGGAGGGAAGCCGCATCGTCTATGTCGGCCGTCTGAGCCGGGAGAAGGGAATCGATTTCCTTGTGGAGGCGTTCGGGCACGTCGTAGAGCGCCGGCCACAAGCGACCCTCATCCTTGTGGGCCCGTGCGAAGACCCCAGAACGTGGCTTCGACTGCGTACGGCGCGAGTGCGCTTGGGAGCGAACCTTCTCGTGGCCGGCCCCGTGGAGCGTCGAACACTGTCGGACCTCTACCGTCGAGTCGATGTCTTCGCCACCGCCTCCGTTACGGAGACGCAGGGAATCACGGTGTGGGAGGCCGCCCTCGCGGGACTACCCGTCATCGCCAGGGACGACTTTCTCGATGAGGATGTCTGTGAGGAGGTCCTGGGCGGCTTGCGGACACCGGAGGAATTCGGGGACGCGGTTGTGAGTCGCATTGATCGGGACCACCGGGCCGGGGAGGCCGGCAGGATGCGAGTGGGGCCCACCGGTACCGACAGAGCGCGACTGCTCGTGGCGGCGGTCGACCATGTGCTGTCCGGTGAAACCGGCGGATCAGCCCGTCCTGGGCCGTGGTTTCCGCGAGACGGAGGCTGGCGCGAAGGATGACGACCGTGGCCTACTGCCGCGCCGGAGCGGGCCTGCGCCCGGCCGACGCCAGGTCGAGGCCAGGCCGACGCAACAGGCGGCTGCGGCGAGTTCGGGGGACGTGACTCACGACCGCTTGACCTCGATCGTGGTTGAGGTTGGAGACTGCTCCGCGCCGGTGTCGGACAGCCAAGTGCGAGAGAGCGACTGACGTGCGAGTAGTGAAGGTCACGAGTTTCGGAGATCCCGAGGTGCTGGTTCCGGGCGAGGCACCGGAGCCGGTCGCCGGACCCGGCCAGGTGGTGGTCGACGTATCCGTCGCGGGCATCACGTTCGTCGAGACGCAGATCCGGCGTGGCGTCGACAGGTGGCACAGCAGGCCCGAGCTGCCGTACGTGCCGGGCGGTACGGTGGCGGGCCGGGTGGGTTCGCTCGGGGAGGACGTGGATCCGGGCTGGTCCGGACGGCGTGTCATCGCCGGCACCGGGGAGGGCGGCGGCTTCGCCGAGCGTGCGGTGGCCGCCGTGGAGGACCTGGTCCCGGTGCCGGAAGGGCTGGGGCTGCCCGAGGCCGTCGCCCTGCACACCGACGGCAGCACCGCGTTGGGCCTGGTCGAGGGGGCCCGGATTCGTCCTGGGGAGTGGGTGCTGGTCGAGGCGGCGGGCGGCGGTGTCGGCAGCCTGCTGGTGCAACTGGCGCGGGCGGCCGGCGCCCGGGTCATCGGAGCCGCACGCGGCGCGCGGAAGCTGGAGCTGGCTCGCGATCTGGGCGCGGAGGTCGCGGTCGACTACTCCGATCCGGACTGGACGGACCAGGTACGCGAGGCGACCGGCGGCACGGGCCCCGACGTGGTGTTCGACGGGGTCGGCGGGGAGATCGGCCGGGCCGCGTTCGAGGTGACGGCGGACGGCGGCCGCTTCTCCGTCCACGGTGCCTCCAGCGGCCAGGTCACGGTGATCGACCCCGCGCGGGCACGACGGCGCGAGATCGAGGTGATCGGGATCGAGCAGCTCTTCGGCTTCGGGCCACGGATGGGGCGATGGGCCGAGCGGGTGATGTCGGAAGCGGTGGCGGGCCGGATCCGGCCGATCATCGGGCAGACCTTCCCGCTGGAACGCGCCGCGGACGCGCACGCCCTGATCGAGTCGCGCGGTGCCCTGGGTAAGACCCTGCTCCTGATCTGACGGGGAACCGGCCGACGCGCCGGCCGGCGCCGAGCATGGGGGCGGGGGCCAACGCGTCATGCTGCTCGCTCCCGGCTTGGCACGGTTCCGGCCCCAACCGCTTGTCACGCTCTCCCGGACATCGGCCGAAACTGTCGGCCTTGTACGCCATGATCGGCATCCCGTAAGTCCTCTCAAGGAGTGCCATGGCCGCCGACGGATCCGGATCGTCCGACACCGGCCGGGACGGCCGGACGGACTCCACCCCCATCCGCACCCGGTCCGATACGGGCGCGGATCCGGCCTCGGACGAATACGCCGACGAGGCGATGTTGCACGACGCGGCCGAGACCGGCTCGCCGGAGGAGGTCGCGGAGCTGGCCCGGCTCGTCGGCGATGTCGACGCCATCGGCGACGATGACACGGAGTATCCCGGCCGTACGGCGCTCTGGACGGCCGTCTTCGGCAACCGCCCGGACAACGCCCGCGTCCTGGTCGCCGCCGGGGCGGACCCGTGGCGGCCGATGATGAACGGCTGGTCGCCCGGACGGCTCAGCCTGGCCGGTCCCACCCCTGATCTGTTCACCGTCCCGTCCGGGCAGCCCGGCCTGTCCGCCGGTGAGATCGCGGCCGTGACGGAGGCCAGGCGGTTGATCACCGTCCTTGGAGACATCGACTACTACGCGCTGGGCCTGGCCTGCGTGGCCGGCATCGGCGCCGCCGAGGCGGTACGGCGACTGGAGGCCGTACCGGCCGATGACGACGACGTCGCATCGATCATCGAGAACCTCCCGGCGCGCCTGGTCGACGGTTTGACCGTCGTCGGCGTCACGGATGTGCCCGGCGGATGCGTCGTCAGCCAGCCGTGGGGATACGCCCCGTATGGTTCCGGCATCACCGAGCGCCTGTCGGCGGGCACCGTCTGCTACGGGATGTACAACAACCCCAAGGGCGGTGTCCACGGAAGCGTCGTTCGCGACGGCGTCCTCGAGGAGGGAGACACCCACCCCGGCGGTGGCGTGTACGGCGACGAACCGGCCGAGAAGGTCCTCGCCGCCTACCTCTACCGCCACCAGCCCGTGGCCCACTGCTGCGCCGGCGCGGGCTTGCGGCTGCTCGACGCCCGGGCGATCGTCGGACCGCCCGACATGTGGCTCAGGCTGCCCGACCAGGACCGGTGAACCTGACCGGCGGCGTAACGGAGGGCCCGGCTCCGTGATCTGAAACCGGGCCTTCATCACGCGGCTTGACCTTCGCCACAATGATCATGCGATCGACCGCTGCCGAAGTTTCTTCGAACGGCATCGGTGGCTGGAGCACGGCCTCCCCTGGACCGTGCCGCGCCCCCTCAACGAAGAGACCACGATGGACGACCTCCCGCGGCGACCGAACGGGGATCGCGATCCCGGGCAGCGCACCATGGAGTACCCCCGCGGTCGTTACAGGCGTTCCAGGAGAACCACGGGGATCTCACGGGTGGTCTGCTCCTGGTAGGCCGCGTACTCCGGCCTCGCCGACACCATCAGGTGCCATAGGGGCGGACGCTCCGCAGCCGCGGCGGGACGCGCTCGCGCGGCGAAGGTCTCCGTACCGACCTGCACGGTGACACACGGATCGGCGATCAGGTTGAGATACCAGGCTGGATGACGGTCCGCGCCACGGTTGGAGGCCACCAGGACGTAGCGGTCGCCGTCGAGTCCGTAGACCAGCGCGGTGCGGCGCAGTTCGCCGGTTTTCCGGCCTCGGGTCGTCAGCAGCAGATCGTTCACGCCCGGCCGGGGTCGGCCGCCGGTCTCCCGGAAACGACGGATGTGCTCGGCGATCCAGGGATTCGGGCTGTCGTGGATCTCGGACATCATGCCTCCCGGATGCTGACGGCGGCGCGGTGGCGGCGAGGGGCCCCGATCTCGTCGAGCAGCGCCATCGCGAAGTCCGCGTACGTGATCCTGCCGGCCGGGTCCGCATGATCGGCGATCCGGTACCGGCCGGTGCGCGTGCCGGCATGGTCGAAGTCGCCCGCCACCATCCGCGCGTCGGCCGGATCACTGTGGCCCGCGGGGTCACGCACCACAGCGGTGACCCGGTGCCCACGCCGGCGCGCCTCGGCGACGACCCGCCCACCGGCGCCGCCACCCGCGTCGAAGACCACGATGTTCATGGCGAACCACCTCTCACCGGGGCCGGATCCCATCCGCCCGGCCGCTTCACGGACGCTATCGAGGACTGCGGTTACCTCTGGGATACCGGCTATCGTGAGGCCATGAGGGACCCCCTGCCCGCCGACATGTTCGACGAGCTGTGCCCGTCCTCGCTCAATCCGATCCGGTTCGGCGACAAGTGGGCGGCGCTCATCATCCGCTGCCTCGAACACGGGCCGCGCCGGTTCTCCGAACTGCGTGTGCCGCTGAGCCGCGTCGCTCCCAAGGTCCTCACCCGGTCACTGCGTTCCCTCGAACGGGACGGGCTGGTCAAGCGCACCGTCCACGCCGGCGCCACCCCGCGTGTCGAGTACGAGCTGACTCCACTCGGCCACAGCGTGCTCGGACCGATGGCGATCGCCTGCGCTTGGACGCAGGAGCACTGGGACGAGTTGCTCGACGCCCGCGAGGCGTACGACGACGGCGTCCGGCTCGACCGCACCGGCTGACGCGGTGAGCCGCGACCCGCACGTGTCCCCCGCCTCGGCCACAGGCCGCCTCGTCCGCCGCGACGAACCTGGTGAGCAAGCTGGACATCGCCTTCGAGCGCACCACCGCGTCGAAGTGCCCGGTCACCTTCGACGTCCACGGCTACTTCGAGGGGCTGCCCGCGAGCGCGCAGACGATCGAGTACCGCCTCGTCGGCGCCCAGGAGTGGAAGACGCTCGCCGTGCCCGCCAAACGCGGCGACGTCCACCGGGCCGTGCTGGAGACCGTCACGTGGGAATGGGTGCCGGACTCGCGTGACCACGCGATCCAGATCGAGATCAACCAGCCCGACGGCCTGCGGTCCAACGCCCTCCACTACTTCAAGTGCGGCACTCCGTCATCCGATGAGACGTTCGGCGTCGCCGCCGAGGACATCACCCGCACGGCGAGCGGCGGCCCGGCCGGAGATGGTTTCCACCGATCCGCCGCCACTCCGTGACGCGAAGTTATCGCCTCAACGGATCACTCGGCATCTGCCCACGGTCAGACATGCGCGTCCGTCCGAGGTCGTACCACCTGCTCGTGCCTGCCCGCCAAGATGCGACCCGAGCCGGACGCGCGCCCCCCGCGTCGCCCCTCACCATTCTGGTGTGCCCCGGCGTACCGGTCCGGGCGCACCGACACGGACGAGGCGGGCAGCAATCCATGAGCATTGATCTTCGCGGGCGCACCACGCGATGGCGGCGGACCGGCGCGGACCGGCGGGCCGCCAACGCCGCCGCCAACCTGGACCGCCAACCCGCGTTTCCCGGCCGATGGGTGAGCGCCATCTCGCTGATCGGCGGCCCCACCCTGATCATGGCCGGGACCCTCCTGCGCTCCCCGTTCTACTACTTCGTCCCTTATCAGCTCACCGCCTACACCCAGCATCCCGCCCTCATCACCGCCGCCTACGCCTGTTTCGCCAGCGGGTTCGTGCTGCTGTGGCCGGCGGTCATGACGCTGGCACAGAGGATCGCCACCACCAACCCGCTGTGGGGAATCTGGGGCGGCTGCCTGGTGATCGTCGGCCTGTTCACCCGGACCTTCCAGTTCGGCACCGATCACCTGGCCTTTCACCTGACCGACAGCCTCGGCCTGCAGACCATGCTCAGCGGCATCGACGGCTACTACCTGGCATGGCGGGACACGGTCTGGCATCCGTTCAGGTCCATGTCCGGGCCGGCCTTCTTCGGCTGGGTCGTGCTGGCCATTGGCGCCTACCGCTCCGGCGCCCTGGGGCTGGGCCGTTCGATCGCGCTCGGCCTGATGTCGGCGCTCGCGCTCGGGACGCTCAAAGGCACCGAACCGCAGTCCTTCATCGCCGTGGGCGGCCTCTGCCTCGCCTTCATCCCCCTGGGCATCTCGCTGCTGCGCGGCGGCCCCCCGCCGACCAGGCGCGCCATGATCTGGATCGCCGTCCTCATCGGCGTGCATGTCCTCATGTCGGCCTTCGGCCCGAGAGGGTGACGATCCGGACCGGTGATAGGCCGGTGAGCCGGCATGTCACTTCCCTGGAACTCCGGCCAGGCCGAAGGACAGAACACGCGAGTGAAGTCGATCAAGCGGCAGGGCTGCGGGCGAGCCGGCGTTGATCCGCTCCGAAAGCGGATCCCGCTCCGGACCCGGAGCCGGCCATCCCGAGATCAGCGACAGAGCCGATGAACGTGCGAAGGCGTGCCCTCGTCCGGAGAAGGGCGGACCGGTCACCGGCGGCCGTCCGGGTTGGTGATGAGCCCGCCTTCGTAGGCGGCGATGACGAGCTGGGCCCGGTCCCGGGCCTGCAGTTTGGCCAGGAGGCGGCCGATGTGGGTCTTGACCGTGCCAATGGTGAGGTGCAGGTGCTCGGCGATCTCGGCGTTGGACATTCCCCTGCCGATGAGGGTGAGCACCTCGCGCTCGCGCGGGGTGACGTCATCGAGGCCCCGCACGACCTGGACGGGATGAGGGCCCCGCAGGAACTCGGTGATGAGCCGGCGGGTGACGGTGGGCGCGAGCAGCGCCTCACCGGAGGCGACGACCCGGATGGCGGCCAGCAGCTCGGCCGCCGTGGCGCTCTTGAGCAGGAAGCCGCTCGCACCCGCCCGCAGCGACGCGTGCACGTATTCGTCCAGGTCGAACGTGGTGAGGATCAGTACGCGCACGCCGGCACAGGCGGGGTCGGCGCAGATACGCCGGGTCGCCTCGATGCCGTCCATGTCCGGCATGCGCACGTCCATCAGGACGACGTCGGGCCGGTGCCGGCGGGCCAGGCGCACGGCTTCGGCGCCGGTGCCCGCCTCGCCCACGGCGGCCAGCCCCGGTGTGGCGTCGATGAGAACCTTGAAGCTGTCGCGGATCAGGACCTGGTCCTCGGCGAGCAGGACCCGGACGGGCGGGGACGAGTCGTGCGGTGCGGCGCCGATGCTCGTGTCGTCGGTGCTCGTGTCGTCGGTGTTCATGTCGTCGATGCTCATGCCGCGGTGCCGTCCGGGTCGTAGGGCAGTCGAGCCGACACGCGAAAGCCTCCTTCGGGCCGGGGCCCCGCATCGAACGTGCCCCCGTACATCTTGGTCCGTTCCCGCATGCCGATCAGGCCGTGTCCGCCGTGGCCCGCGCGCGGCGGCCGGCCGTGGCGGGGGCCGTCGTCGACGACCTCGATCACGGCCTCCCGCCCGTCGACGTCCACGGTGGCCACGCAGCGGGTCGGCCCCGCGTGGGTGACGACGTTGGTCAGAGCCTGCTGCACGATCCGGTACACCGACACCGCGACCGCGGCGGGCAAGGCGGCCTCCTCACGGACGCTCAGCTCCACCTCGACTCCGGCCGAGCGGGCGTGGGCGGCCAGCTCGGGCAGGTCCGCCATGCCGGGCGCGGGCACAGGGTCCTGCTGGGGATCGCCGTCGGAGCGCAGCAGGTCGAGCACCCGGTGGATCTCGGCGAGCGTGCTGCGGCTGGTCTGCTCGATGACGGCCAGCGCGGCGCGGACCTCCTGCGGGCGGGCGTCGGCGACATGGTTGGCGACGGTGGCCTTGACGGCGATCAGGCTCATGCTGTGGCCGATGACGTCGTGCAGTTCCCGGGCGATGCGCCTGCGCTCGTCGATCACCGCGGCGTCGGCGAGGTGGCGGACGAGGCGGGCGGTCGTCTCCCGCTTCCAGCGCACGACCGTTCCGACGGCCCACGCGACGGTCAGGAGCACACCGATCGTACCGATCTCGATCGGCCAGGCCGCCGGCATCTCGCTGGGCGCCGCCGCGAGCGCCAGACCGGGGAACACCTGCGCGTAGAAGATCAGGATGGCGGTCACCGCGGCGGACAGGCAGACCGCCAGGCCCGCCACCGACCAGGCGATCGAGGCGGTGGCGGCCACCAGGTACAGGACGAGCACGGTCGGCACGAAAGTCAGCCAGATCGCGCCCGCCGCGACGGCGCCGGCCACGGTCACCCCCGTGCCCGCGGCGCACGCGACAGCGAGCATGGCCCGCGGCCGGCGCCGCCGGACGGCGATCGGAAAGCTCAGGACCGCCGCCACCGGCCAGGCCGACCAGGCGGACCACGGTGACGACGGCCCCGGCGGATCGACGATGGCGTATCTGATGAGCAGCGCCACGGCGACCGCCACCGCCGCGTCGATGACGTCCCTTCCACCGCGCCGCCGGCCAGCCCATTCCATGATGGGACGGTATCGCCTCACCGGATCATGCGGCATCCGCCCACGGTCGGACAATCCGCATCCGTCCGCGCGTCCGTCCGGGGTCACACCACCGGCTCGCACGGGCCGCACCAAGGTGCGACCCACTGTGCCGTCCCGGGACATGCTTGACACGTCGGTCATCTCCTGGGACTGAACAGGCGCTGTAAGCGCTCACTATCGGTCGTCCCTGCCACGTCGCCTACCGGCTTGAGCTTCGCGTGCTAGGTGGCGCTCGTGTCGTCCTCCACCACGAAAGGCGTATAACCGGCCGAGAGCTCGGTCACCTGTAGATCGGAGAACACCAGCGTGGTGTTGTGGCCGTCATTGGTCCCGAACCGGACCTCGTGGAAGTCGATGCCGAGGGCTTCGGCCCACTCCTTCGCGCGTGCGGAATCAGGGATGATCTCCGCGCCCGGGTAGAGCCACTGGCATCTATTACCCCACAGATACCCCTCCAGATCATGCGTCCTCGGATCAGCCAGAAGACGATCGTCGAGAGACTCCCTCCACTGCTCAGGAAGGATCGCCGTGCGCGCGTGCGCCTCCACGCAGTACCGAAAGAGATAACGGAGATGGACAGGTGCGATCCCCGACCGCGGGTCGGCCGACACATAAATGATCATCTCGTAGTCGCGCATGTAGTCGGTGTACGCGTGATAGATCAACGCATGGTCGAACACCTCGTCCAGAGCGTGCTGAAGATCCGCGACATCCATAGCTACTCCCTACGCCACCGCTGCAAAGACAACGGCGAGCTCGTGCATGCTCCGAACCGCCGCATCGGCCCCGGCCTCGGCGAGACTCACCTCTTTGCCACGCTCGTTGGCGTAGGCGATGCTGCGAGTTCCGGCGTTAACCGCGGCCTGCATGTCGAAGTCGGAATCTCCGATCAACACGGCCTTCCCTGGTGGGACGTCGACCATCTCACAGGCTCGGAGCACTGATCGGGGATGCGGCTTCATCTGAGCGGGATCACCGATTGGACGGCCCACGACTCCGGCGAGACGCGGCATGGCTTCGTCTCGCAGCAGACCGGGCAAGGGCGGATGGGCTTGCTGCCAGACCGGGGCGTCTCGGAGAGCAGGGCATCATCGCACCGGAGGCAGTCCTGCCCTCGCCAGAATCCCTTCGATCTCTTCGAACGTGATGTTCAGTCCTTTCGCGACCTCGGCGGCAGCCAGATGCTTGGTGCCACGGCGGCCCCCGAAGTTGTCTCTGAGCTGCGACTTCAGGAGGAAAAGGCTCGCTGTCGGCCAACGTTACGATTTGGCCGGTTCTGGGACGGCGCCCCACATCAACGTAGAGCCCTTCAGTAGTTGCTCCGTCGCCCTGATCCCGGTCAGGTGCTCGACGAGCAGGAAAGCCGGCCCTCGGTAGAGCCGGGGACCCGATGGGTAGAGCCTGTCGATCTCCGCCATCGTGTCCACGAGTTCGTCCGGGATCTCCGTCAGATATCCGTCATCGCCGCCCCAGGCGAATCGGATCTCGCCGTCCTCACACCAGTAGAAGTAGTCCGTGTCCTCGATGGCGAGTGCGGTCTGGGAGACGAGGCGGGTGCCCTCGGAGAGTTCAGTGATCACGTCTTCGCGGGTGCCGAGCCAGTCAGAGTCGAAAACGAACGTCCAATCGCCGATGGAGGTGACGCCGAGAGGCTTCTCAGAGCGTGAGTAGTAATCCGGGTCGTCGGGGAAGGGACCCGGCGTGAAGTCCTCCCATCGACCGCCGAGGCGGGTGACCACCTGCTCAGGCGCGGCACGGATGTAGATGAAGCTGTAGCACTCCCCGGCGTATTCGCCGCGGAGCCAAGAGATATCGAGGGGCTGCATAGTCATGTCGTCATGCTGTCAACCGCCACCGACAGGAACAGAACCCGGTCGTCACGGGACGATGGGGCCGGGCGCGATGCGGTGTGACGTACCTTGGCCAGCGTGAACTCGGGATTCCAGTGATCGATGAGCCTTTTTCATCCCCAGCCGGACAGCTCGGGAGCTGGTGATGTGGAGTTGCTTGGACTGGGCGGGATCGCCCCGGCGGGATCCTGGTCGGTGACGACACCGGTTTCGAGAAGAAGAGAACATACTCAGCCGGGGTGCAGCGGCAATACACCGGCACCGCCGGGAAGATCACCAACTGTCAGATCGGGGTGTTCCTCGGCTAGGCCATACCCCGCGGACATGCTCTGCTGGACCGGGAGCTCTACCTTCCCCGCACCTCCTGGATCGCCGATGCCCAGCGGCGCGCCGCAGCGAAGATCCCCCACGAGGTGAAGTTCGCCACCAAGCCGCAACTGCTGCAGGCGATGATCAGCCGGGCGGTCAGCGCCGGGGTACCCTTCGGCTGGCAATCCCCCGGGTTCTCGCTCAGTCCTCTGCGGGCCGGTTCTTCTTGCCGACCACGAAGCTTCCGCGCTGTGGCAGCCTGATCACCTATTTCTCGTCTCACAGGATGGCCACTGCCTGGCGGGCGATGTCACGAGCGACACCATGGTCCCGGATCGTCTCCGACTCGGACGGTATCCGGTCGCGGGGCTGTGGCCCGCTGCTCTTGATCCGCTCCCGGACGATCGCCGCCATCGGCTGGTAGATCGACGCCAGATCGAGCCTGCCTACCCTCGCGGAATTTCTTAAGAACCCAGACTCCACACCCGTATCGCCTTGTCCCTACCTCCGGAGACGATGACGGGAGTCCCATCGCTACGCTTGCCGATCGCTACACCGAGGGCACCGCCGGAATGGCCGTTGAACGGTTCTCCGACCGCGTCTCCGGTGTCCAGATCCCACACCGAGACGTTGCCGTAGTCATCACCGTAGACGATGACGGAGGAACCGTCGCCGCGCTGTCCCACCGCCATGTCCGCAAAACCGCTGGATTGAGCCTTGATCGAATCACCGATAGGTTTTCCCGTGTTCAGGTTCCAGACCTGGATTCTGCCATCGAGATCACCTTCTTCGAAAGGCCAGCCCGGAGAGTCGGCGAAAACGACAACTGGAGTACCGTCACTGCGCTTGCCGATCGCCAGACCTTGAACAAAACATTCGGCTCGGCATCGGGTGAGAGGTTTACTGAGAGGCTTCCCCGTGTTCAGGCTCCAGATGCGCGCCTCACCGCTGGTATTGCCCGTGACGACGACAGGCGTACCATTGCTGCGCTTTCCTGTCGCCAACTCTGTGGTAGTGGTTAAACTTTCGGCGAAGGATCTCTTTATGGGTTTGCCCGTATTCAAATTCCACAGACCGACAACTGATGATATTCCCCCTGCGGTAGCGGCGATGACAGGGGTGCCGTCGCCAAGCTTCCCCGTCGCCACCGCCCACATGATGTTGCGTTTGGATACGATAGGTTTACCGATAGGTTTCCCGGTATCCAGGTTCCAGACCCGTACGGTATGGTCATCTCCACCAGAGACGATGACCGGCGTACCATCACTGCGCTTTCCTGTCGCCACACTCCAAATTAATTTGGAATGCCCTTTCAAAGGCTTTCCAATTGGCTTCCCGGTATCCAGGTTCCAGATACGCACGGTTTTGTCGTAACCGCCGGAGACAACGACTGGGGTGCCATTACTACGCTTGCCTACAGCCACCGCCGTTACGGTGCTCGTGTGCCCTTTGAGGGGATCACCGATCAGGGTGCCGAAGGGAGGGATGTCAGCCAGGAGCGAGGGCTTCACCGCACTACCGGACAGTCGACTCGTTGAGAGATCGATCTCGGATGTCGCGCCTCTCACCGACAGGTTCGGTGAACCAACGGTCAACAGCACGCCCATAGCGACCGCTAAAAGCCTGGGTCCACCCTGGAAGGTGCGGCCCACCGCCATATCTACCTCGTATCCCGGCGTCCGCCGCGGCATCATGTCGATCATTGATTGCCGTCAGATTAGTCACTGCGTTCATGGCGCAGGAAGAGGGCGGCGCTCACAAGGCCCCGGTCCCACTCGGGACCGCCGCCCAACTTTCCGTCGGCCGGCTCTCCCAGTGGGCCACGAAGCTCCCGCGCCAGGGCAAGGTGATGGGGCATCTCTCGTGACAGGTCATCCGCTGGTGCGTTCGCCTACCGGGCCGGAGTACCCAAGTCGCGAGGTCTCCGCCGGGACCACGATGTCGGCGGCCTCGACCGGCCGTCCATCGGTGAGACAGGTCCGCTGGATCGTCAGCACGATGGATCCTGGCGAGATGCCGAGGCGCTTGGCCTCTCCCGGAAGAGCGGCGCGTGCACCGACATTTTCAACCCAGTCATCGACGATCATCCCGATCTCGGCCATCCGATGCGCCACTCCATGGCCGGCCGGCGGCCCATCCTCCGGCATCGCCACGATCGTGCCTCTGGTCAACCGCAGCGGCTCGTAGGAATCCGAAAGCATCCAGACCTGACCGTCGGCCTGGAAGACGTACCGGGTGTGCATGACGTCATCGCGGTCATCTTCAGGCTCGTCGAGAGCGAGCCGGGCACGCACTTCCGGCGACGCGCGCACCGTGGCGGACTCGTACTCCCGGCTTCCGGCCCTCGCCTGCTCAAGCATGCTCGCGGCGAACGGTGAGCCGGCCTTCCACTCTCGGTACCAGGAGCGGGGAATCCTCCGTACCGGTTGGCGCTCCCTCACGAAGGTGCCCGCACCGGGGCGGGAGATGACATGCCCTTCCTGGACGAGCCGGCGGATCGCCCCACGGATGACGCCCTCGGCTACGCCATGCTCGGCGGCCAGGTCCTGGCGCCCGGTCCGAGAGGGCGGCGGCGCCAAGACCCGCAAGTCCCGGCGCACGCCGGCCATGCCACGACGTTGCGCGGACGCGCTCAAGCTCCATCGCGAACGGCAGGACGTGGCGAAGAGAGCGACAGGTGATGGGGGGCAGGACAACAACCTCGTGTTCGCGTCCAAGGTCGGTACGGAACTCGACGCGCACAACGTCCGGCGCTCGTTCCGGGCGGTGCTCAAGAAGGCTGGCCTGAACGAGAGGGAGTGGACGCCCCGCGAGCAGCGGCACAGCTTCGTCTCGCTGCTGTCCGACTCCGGTATCCCGTTGGAGAACATCTCTCGCCTGGTCGGTCACCGCAACACCTCGGTCACCGAGACCGTCTACCGCAAGCAGTTTCGCCCGATGCTCCTGGAAGGAGCCGAAGCCATGGATCGGATCTTCCTGGTCTGATCACGGCATGCGATTATCGTCCAGCTTGGTCCGCCTCACGAAGGATGATCAGTGGAACCTCAGCCTCGCCCTTATATGTTTCCGCTGACCCTCGGGTGGGCGATTCTCGTTCTCGGCGGATGCGGAGCGGTCGTCAGCGGCGCCGACAACGACACCATCCCCTTCTTGATCGCTAATTCCGCTGTCGGGCTGGCCTGCATCCTGACCGCCGTCGTGATGGCGATCTCAGGACGCGACTCCCAGTAGCGGGGCTGGTCGCTCAGTTGGTCACCCGGCAATGCGGAAGGCCGTTCCCGATTGCTCGGAAACGGCCTCTGACCTGGCGGGATGTTCACGAGTAGGTCCGGCCTGGAACGGAGCGGGCGCTTGAAGATCGCTTCCCGGAACGGAGATGATCGTTTTCCGGAACCCGTACGCGGAGCTGACTTCACCGAGACCGCTGAGATCCGGTATCGGAATCGGTCGATCGCCGCGGGGTTCGCCGACCCCTTCGACCAGCACGGGAGACCGCCCCCGCCGTGTCCGGCGAGGCAGCCGATCACGACCACCACGTAGCTCAGCGGCCCGACGCCGGGTACCGTCGCGGCTCCGGCACTGAGCACGACCGCCAGGACCATTCCGGCGACGGTGCCGGACACCTCGGCGCGCCCGCTCGGATCGAACCCCCCGCACTTCATGGGCCAGATGGAACCTTCCTCATCCGCGTGGCGCCATGGCGCGAGCCTGCTCCCGGTGCCGTAGAGGGACGGTTTCTCCTCCTGATGCCGTACGGGTGGAAGTCTCCCGCGGTGGGACGACCGAAATCGGCGGGCGAGCGACAATTACGGCCATGAGAACCCCAGCCAGGTACGTCCACGGGGCCGCGCTGCTGGCCACCGGGCTGCTCGCCGGAGCCTTCGGGTACGGCGCGGCCAACGTGGTCCCCACCTTCGGGGCCGTCCCGCTGGACGTGCGCCTGACCTTCCACACCGCGATGATGGAGGTCAACGAGCCGATCATGCAGAGTGCGATGGCGCTGGCGATCCTCACCTCGTTCGGCCTGGCCGTCGTCTGCCGCGGCCTGCCACGGCGCCTGGCGCTCGGGGCCGGCGCCCTGACGGTGGCTTCGCTGCTGGTGACGGTCTTCGGCAACGTCCCGCTGCACGCCCACATCAGGCGATGGGCCGCCACCTCCGCCCCGGCCGGTCACCCAGAGATCCTGCAGAAGTGGGAGCTCTTCCACACCATCCGTACTCTGACCGCCCTGTCGGCTTTCGCACTGGTGATCGGCATCGCCGTCCTCGCCCGGCCCGAGACCCGTTGAAAGAGCTCGGCGACTCACCTGATCCGGAGATACGGCGGGCAGCTCCGTCTCGGGCCGCCACCACACCCCGGCATCGGGTACCGCGGCACCGGCGCCCCTCGACCGCCGTCGGTCGATCGACCACACAGGACCGTTACCGACGGCGAAGGAGCCGATGCCGGGCCACCGTGTCGGTGCCCCGGACACCCTCGGCGAGGAAATCACGGCACCGCTGCGAAAAACAGCGGCGTGACTTCGGTGCCGGCACCGATTGCCGGACGCACGTACATCCCAGGCGCCTACCTGGGATCACCGCAGCAGCGACATCTCGACGGGCGGGCGCACGCTTGCGAAGCACCTACAAGATGGCGTCTCGGCTCTCCGCGGGACACCGCCGTCAACCCCGCCCGGATACCCGAAGGATGTGAAGCCATGGGGAAACGAAGAGTCGTCAGGATCGTCAGAGTGATGCTCGCCGTTCTGATCGGAGTGCCGGCCCTGGGAGTCGCCGGGCTCGTCCTCTGGGACGGCGGCATCGACACCGATCCACGCCGGGCGATCCTCCGTGACGTCCGGATCGATCTGCGGACCGCCATGACACGGCTCGGCCCGATCGAGTACGACCTGTACGGCACCGAAGGTCCTGTGCTGCTGTCTGTTCACGCCGGGCTCGGTGGAGCCGACCAGGGACGGCTGTTCGCCGGTTGGTCGCAGAAGGACGGGTTCCGCGTTCTCAGCCCCTCACGGCCCGGCTACCTCGGAACGCCGCTGGAGCGCGGCCGGACCCACGAGGAGCAGGCGGACCTGCTCGCGGCGCTGCTGGACGAACTCGGCATCGACCGGGTCGGAGTCCTCGCGGTCTCGGCGGGAAGCCCGGTGGGCTACACCTTCGCCGCGCGCCATCCGGATCGGATCTGGGCACTGGTCTCCATCGGCGGAGTGAGCAAACCGCGGCCTGCCGGGACGGGCTCGCCACTACGGAGAGCGTTCCTGGACACGGTGGGCCAGAAGCTGGCCCGGCTGACGGCGGAGGTCTCGTTCGAGACCGTCGTCGCGGGGACGTTGAGCGAGACCAGCACCTACACCGACAGGCAGCGGGCGGAGCGCGTCTCGCACATCATGAACACGCCGCACGTGCGAGAGCTCTTCAAAGCGATGTTCGATACGACGTTCCCCTACCAGAAGCGCTGGGCGGGCACGGACAACGACGCGGTGCAGGCCAGACGCGGAGAGCTTCCTCTGGAGCGGATCTCGGCTCCGACACTGCTGATCCACGGCGCACAGGACGGCGATGTGCCGTTCGACCACGGGAAGTTCGCGGCCGAGAGGATACCCGGCGCGAAACGGTACTGGATGGAACACGAGGATCACCTGGGCTTCTGGCTCAGCCCGAAAGCGAGTCAGGCACAAGCCGCGGCGCGAGACTTCCTCCGGCAACACGCGCCAGGCGAATGAGCACTCATCCAGGGCCTGCAGGAGTGTTCACGAGAGTGGATGACCTGGCGTAATGGGCGCACTCGAAGATCGCTTCCCGCAGGAAGACCGATCGTTTCCTGGAACCG
Source organism: Streptosporangium sp. G11 (assembly GCF_051192615.1). NCBI lineage: Bacteria > Bacillati > Actinomycetota > Actinomycetes > Streptosporangiales > Streptosporangiaceae > Streptosporangium > Streptosporangium sp. G11. The sequence continues at coordinate 4,791 of NZ_JBPJUQ010000037.1, read as the reverse complement.
TCGGGTGGACTCACGCCTTCAAGGCGAGCGGTTCGCCAGGCGGATACCCGTTTCGAAGGCCACGACCTCGCCCTTGGTGATCCGAAGAACCGGCTCACCCACGGCCGCGTCGCCCAGACCATCCTGATCACTCTGCTCGTCACCGTCGCCGACGACCACTTCCTCGACCGGTGGCGCCACACCCACCAGCCCCCCGGCGAGCCCGACGCGCCCGCTGAGAACCGCGAAACTCCAGCGGGGCCCGTCGACCGCACGCCACTCATGGGCCGGAGCAGGTCACCGCCCAGGCCTCTCCAAGCACCAGCTCCACAGGTCCCAACCAGGGCGAACCCGATCCGGAAACCTGAAACGACACGATCCCGCCTGATCTCGATGATCAGACGGGATCCCGCCAACTTCAATCCAGCCGTTTCAAGCACGGCACCGCCGAGCACGACCCCGCCCCTCCCAGGGCAGACAGCAGACCACCACCCCGCGAGTGATCCACCCCGCCACCAACCGCACGACACCACGACGACCGTTGGGTTTCGCACGCCCACCGGCCGGTCCCGCACGCGCTCACAGCGGTCCACCGCCACCAGCGCCCTCCGCCAGGGCCACCGCACAAGCCGAAATCAGCCCGCCCAGCAGCCACAGAGCCTCGGAAACGATGAAATCCCGCCCGATCAAGCGATCGGACGGGATCTCGTCAACCGCTCCTGAGCCAACTCAAGAACGGCTCCTGGTGGAGATGAGGGGATTCGAACCCCTGCCCCCTTCGATGCGAACCTCGGTGGGGCGCATCGCTTCCGATCAACGGATGCTATCCAGTGCCGTCAGGTGCCACGGCGGTGACGTCCGTTGATCCCGGCTGCGCTCCCGTGTCAGCGGGTCCGCTGACTTTTCGCTGACTCCGCCCAGCCTCTCGCCAGCCGACATGACCACGACCGCCAGAGGATGTGGCCCTTTCCTGGACCGGCTGCGGCCGCGACCTGAATCTGTCGGCCTCGTACGCCATGATCGGCGGTCATACATCCCGTACATCCCCTTAAGGAGCGGCCATGGTCGTCAACGATGGATCCGGATGGTCCGGCGTCGGCTGGGACGGCTGGACGAACCTCAGCCTGATCCGTGCCCGGCTCGACGCGGGAGCCGACCCGAACTCAGGAGTGTCCTTCCACGGACGGCCACTTCATGCGGCGGCCGAGCGCGGTTCACCCGAGGTGGTCACGGAACTGGCCCAGCGTGTCGATGACGTCGACGCGGAGCACGAAGGTCGTACCGCGCTCTGGGAAGCCCTCTTCAACAACCGCCCCGACAACGCCCGCGCACTGATCGCCGCCGGAGCGAACCCGTGGCAGCCGATGATGAACGGCTGGTCTCCCGGACGGCTCAGCCTGGCCACTCCCACCCCCGATCTGTTCACTCTTCCCGATGGGGAGGCCGGCCTGTCCGCCACCGAGGCCACCGCCGTGGCAGAGGCCAGACGCCTGATCGCCGCGTTGGGGCGCTTCGACGACGACGGCCACAGCCTCGCCTGCGTGGCTGGCATCACCGCTGCCGAGGCGGTACGGCACCTGGAGGCCGTACCGGTTGATGACGCCGACGTTGAGGAGGTCATGGAGAATCCCTGGGCGGATGTCGACGCCAGTTTGTCCGTCATCGGTGTCACCGACGTGCCCGGCGGATGCGTCGTCTTTCAGCCGTGTGGATACGCCGCGTCCAACCCCGGCGTCATGGAACGCCTGTCGGTGGGCACCGTCTGCTACGGGTTGTTCGCCAATCCCAAGAGCGGCAACCAGGGGGCCGTCGCCCGCGACGGCGCCATCGAGGAATGGGACACGCACCCCGGCGGGGGCGGCGTCTACTCCGAAGAATCCGCAGAGGAGATCCTCGCCACCTACCTCTACCACCACCAGGCCGAGGCCTACTGCTTCGCCGGAGCGGGCCTCCGGCCGGCTGACGCCCGATCGATCAACGGCCAGGCCGACATGTGGCTCAAGCTGCCCGAACAAGACTGGTGGAGTTAACCGGAGATGCAGAAGGCCCGATTCCATCATCGGGCCTGCCGTGCGGTTCAGCCTCCATCACAATGATCATGTGATCGATCATTACCGTAGTCTCTTCGAGTGGCAGCAGTGGCTGGAGAGCGGCCTCTGCTGGATCGTCGTGCAACCCCTCGACAAAGAGGTCACGGTGAACGATCTCCTCAGGCGGCTGAACAGAGACCGTGATCCTGAGCAGCGCACCATGGCATATCCCACAGAGGAGGCCATTGACGAGGATCTGCCCGTGCTCTTCGTCTTCAAGGGCGAAGGAGCCTCGGGCTTCCTGGAATTCACCTACGGCATTGCCCCGTACGACCACACCCTCACCGAACTCGCTAAGCGGTCACGCGTGTGGATGGTGACCTGGCACTTCAATGGCGGATACACGATCCTCTACGCGGCCGACGGCGAGATCAGAGCGCGGATGCGCGACTTCATCTTCACCGAGCACGTCTTCAAGGAAGGTGATCCGAGCATCCTGGCCGGCTTCCGCGCCATGCTCGACGGCCTCGGCCCAGAGGACTACCGCGGTAAGTACAGTGCGGCCTTCGCCTTCGTTGAAGCGGTCACCGGCATGGGCCTGGAGAGCGAGTGGCTGGATGTGGAGGACGCGCCCGTCGTCATCCTCGACAACTTTGGCCCCTGACTCGGGAGCCGGCCGCCCTCCTCATCACAGCGCGGTGGCTCACCGGCTCCGAAGACGTCCGCTGACTTTTCGCTGACTCCGCCGAGTTGCGAGGTCTCCGCCGGGGCCACGATGTCGGCGACCTCGACCGGCCGCCCGTCGGCGAGATATGCCCGCTGAATCGTCAGCACGATGGACCCTGGCGAGATGCCAAGGCGCTTGGCCTCTCCCGGAGGAGCGGTCCGCCCGATGCTCCTGGAAGGCGCCGAAACAATGGACCAGCTTTTCCCGGACTGACTATGATCGCCGATCCGAACAAGATTACGAAGGATGTCGCATGTGGCCGTTTCGGAGAAAGAAGCATGAGCACGTCGATCTGGAAGAGCGGTCACCAGAGCTTGGGGTCAAGTACAAGGACCTGATGGTCATGCATCAGCTCATCAAGGCAGGAGCTGATCTTGAGCAGCCTCGTCATGTGATCTTTCACCTGTACGCCACGACCCTCGATGCCGCTCAGAGCATCGCCAAGGAGGCCAACGCCGCCGGCCACGGCCTGCGCCCCGAGGTCGGGAAGCCTTCCCCGGAATATCCGGACAGCTGGCCGGTGACCTGTGAGGCGAACGCGGTGATCTCACCCGACTTCGTGCGGGAGACGGGCAACCTGTTCAACGACCTGGCCGCTCGCCACCACGGTGAGTACGACGGCTGGGAGGCCGCAGCCACTCCGTGAGGTAGTCACCCAAGAACGCAGAAGGCCACTCCCGATCTCTCGGAAGTGGCCTCTGACCTGGTGGGGTGTTCACGAGTAGGGCTGGCCAGGGGAGCGAGAAGGGTCGAGAAGATCACTTCCCGAAGAGGCAATGATCGTTTCCCGCACCGGCCACGCCGCCCTGCCGCCGCCCGATGCTCGTCGACGGCCGAAAAGACGAGTGGACAGGTGTTCATGGATAGGACTGTCCTGGGGTGGTGAAGGCGATGCGTACAGCACTCCGCCCGCTATGGCGTGCCCGGCAGGTCCCCCTCGGCCACCGTAGTCCCGCCGTCCACGAGGCCGCGTACACGGCCTGACCACCACACCAAAGGTGTCCGTCAAAACGGAGCAAGTTCATACCGCGGATCCGCGGTCACGTCGAGACGACCGTTAGACGGCCGTGCGCGACCACTGCTGGTTGGTGCCGGCGTTGCACGGATACTGCTTGAGGATCACGCCGTCCGCGGTCGATGCGGATGGTACGTCCACGCATTTACTGCTGTGTCGTGCCCGGAGCTGGAAGTAGTCGCCGTTGGCGACCATCTGGAACTGCTGGTTGGTGCCGGCGCCGCAGGTGTACTGGATGAGTTCTGCGCCGTCGGCGGTTGAGGCGCTCGTCACGTCGAGGCACTTTCCGCTGTGGCGGCTGAAGATGCGCCAGTAGCCGCCGCCGACGTCCTCGAACCGCCACTGCTGCCACGCGTTGCCGCCGTACGTGTACTGGCCGACGCGCGCACCGTTGTCGGTGTTCGGTTGCTGGACGTCCATGGCCTTGCCGCTGTGGCGCGCGTTGATCCTGTACGTCGGCGGAGGGGTGGAGTCGCCGACGGTGTCGCCCCAGGCATACCGGACCCGGTTGGCACCGTAGCCGTTGCGGATGGACAGGTTGAGGGTGGTGCCGCTGCCGCCCAGAGCGTACATCGAGTAGTGGTCGTAGCCGAGGCCTGCGGTTATCTTGCCGCCGAGGGCGGGCCAGTAGGTGCCGCCCATCCGGTTGTCCCGCATGACCTGGGCCATGGCGCGGAGGTAGCGCACGAAGTTGTCGGTGCTGTTCGGGTCGCCGTAGTTGAGGCCGGTGGCCATCGGCGCGCCGAACTCGGTCGCGACCGCGCGGGAGGCGCAGTTGCCCAGACGCGCCTGAATGTGGCTTCGGAATTCGTCGTAGGTCATCGCGCTGTAGAAGAAGGCGTAGTGGTGGAAGGACAGCAGCGTCGAGTTGAAGCGGCTGTCGTTGCAGATGTCCCGCAGGTCCTGGCTGAAGCCGGTGCCGCCGATGAGCACCCGGCCGGGCACCGCCGAGGTGTGATAGCCGAGCCAGTTCGCCGCGACGTTGCGCCAGTCCGCCGATGAGTAGCCGTGCGGCTCGTTCATCGGCTCGAAGTAGACGT